>JBQCGU010000011.1:0-35590 GCA_051955355.1 Solirubrobacteraceae bacterium
AGCGCTTGACGGAGTTGGGCAGGTAGGTGTAGGCGTCGGAGTCTCCCGCGAAGCGGCCGAGCAGCGGCCGCAGACGCTTGCCCCCGGCTGAGATCGTGGCGTTGGCGGACTTGGCAAGCGGTGTGCCGGCTTGGGCGGTGAGCGCTTCGAGGTGGGCCTCGGTACGCGCCATGCGCGCGCGCAGCTCACACCCGCCGCGCCGCATGATCTCCTCGACGGCGTCGACATCGGCTGTCGCACCGCCCGCGCCGCTCAGCGCGCCCATGATCCTAAGACCTCTCTCACGATGGACCTCTGCCAGGCACGGTAGCGGCGTGGATGGCGATGATGCCACCCGCGGTGAGCACGTAGGAGACATCCTGCAAGCCGACATCCGCCATCTGCGCCGCGAGCGCCTCGGGCGAGGGGAAGCGCTTGACGGAGTTGGGCAGGTAGGTGTAGGCGTCGGCGATCGTCGTCTCGCCTGCCCCCTCGCCATCGCTCGCCCGGCGGAACAGCGCGCCGTAGAGGGCGGAGAGCGGCGCGGCGATGCGCCCGATGAGCGGCACGATCCGGTCGAACCACAGTCGGTAGAAAACCGAGAGCGGCGGCTTTGTGGGAGTGGTGATCTCCAACACGACCACGCGTCCCCCCGGGCGCACGACGCGCGCCATCTCCGCCAGCCCGCGCCGCAGATCGGAGAAGTTGCGGGCGCCGAACCCGACTGTGGCGGCGTCGAACGAGCCATCTGGATAGGGCAGGTCGAGCGCATCCGCCCACTCGAAGCGCACGTCGAGCGAGCGCCTGGCGGCCTTCTCACGCCCGATGGCGAGCATGTTCTCGGAGAAGTCGCTGCCGAGCACCTCGCCGCCCGGAGACACGCGACGCGCAAGCTCTATCGCCAGGTCGCCTGTGCCGCTGGCCACGTCGAGCACGCGACTGCCCGGCCCCACACGCGCCAGATCGGCGGCGCGGGCGCGCCAACGGTGGTGCAAACCGGCGGTCATCGCCGTGTTGAGCGGGTCGTACACGGAGGCGATGCGGTCGAACATCGCCCGCACCTGTCCTGCCTCCAACCGTCCGGTACTCGCGTCAGCGCGCGTGCGAGCAGGTGGCATCGCGCGAATGCCCGCTACTTCAACTGGGAGAGGAAGTAGGCGATCGCGTTGAACTTCTGGGGCGGCAGGTTCTTGAACGAGGGCATCGGCGCGGTGGGGTTGACGAGCGTGCGCTTGATGCCCTGCAGCGGCAGGCGCGAACCGATGTGGCTGAGGTTCGGGCCGGGGCCGTCGTTGCCGTTCTCGCCGATCTTGTGGCAGGACAGGCAGCCGGACTGCGCGACGGCGAGCTTGCCGGCTTCGTATTCGGCGAGCGAGCTGCCGCCCTGCTGGACGATCGAGGCGGGCGTGGCGGCTTCGATCGCGGTCGGGCTGCCGGCGTTGGCGCCCTCATAGGTGAGCAGCGCCATCGCGCAGATCACGAAGATGCCGGTGAGCGTGGCGATCGGACGGCGCTCGGGACGGCGCTCAGGCCCACGGTCGTAGAAGGGCAGCAGGAACAGCAGGATCATGCCGAGCGTGGGGACGCCGATCGTCGCGAGCGGCACGAGGCTCGGCGGCTTGATCACGCGCAGGAGCTCGAACAGGAAGAAGAAGTACCACTCGGGCCGCGGGACGTAGGTGGTGGTGGTGGGGTTGGCCTTGGAACCGAGCTCGGCGCCGAGCACGAGCGACATCGTGATGATGGCAACCATCACGATCACCGCCATGATCGAGTCCTTGGCTACCGCGTAGGGAAAGAACGGCTTGCCCTGCGACTTGAGGATCGCGTACTCGCGCAGGTACTGCTCCTTCTCGCGGCGGTTCATGCCTCAGCCTTGCGCAGCTCGGATTTCCTCTCGGCTTTGAACCACGGCGGCGCGGTGGTGCCGAGCTTGGCCACCAGGTACAGGTGCGCGCCGATCATCGCGGCGATCAGCCCGGGCACGAGCATCATGTGGATGGCGTAGAAGCGCGACAGCGTGACCGCCCCGAATTCCCCGCCGCCGCGCAGGAAGTCGCTCAGGTAGGGGCCGAGCAGCGGGCCGGTGCCGTTGATGTTCACGCCTACGACCGTCGCCCAGTAGGCGCGCTGGTCGAAGGGCAGCAGGTATCCGGTGAACGACATCACCATCGTGAGGATCAGCAGGACTACCCCGATCACCCAGTTGAGCTCGCGCGGGTACTTGTAGGCGCCGAAGAAGAACGTGCGGCCCATGTGCAGGAAGACGAGGATCACCATCACGCTCGACCCCCACTTGTGCATGCCGCGCACGAACTGCCCGAGGAACACGTCGTTGGTGACGTGGCGGATCGATTCGTATGCGCCACCCGCCGGGTCGGGGCGGTAGAACATCGCCAGGAACACGCCGGTGACGGCTTGCGAGAGGAAGGCGAACATCGTGGCGGAGCCGAGCGTGTAGAACCAGTTGGTGCCCTTGGGCACCTTGCGGAAGAGCATCCAGCGGACGGGACCGCTCAACGACGTGCGCTCGTCGACCCAGTCGACGACGGTGATGCCCGCCTCCTGAGCCTGTTCCACCGGCCCCAGCCTGCCGTCCTCGCCGGGGCGCGGTGGCGGCGCCTTCAGCGCGGAGGGGACGGGAGGAGCGGGGAGCTTTGGCGTCTTGGGCATCGAAATCTAGGGGTGGCTAGAGCTTGCGCGTGGATGGACGCGACGGGTACAGGAACTGGCCGAGGCCGTCGATCGGCTCGCCGGGGTCGCGCGGCGAGAAGCGGTGCAGCTCGGCGTTGACGCTGTAGCGCGGCCCGATCTGCACTTCGCCGTTCACGACGCGCGTGTAGAAGCGGTCGAGCGGCCTGACCGGAGGCCCACCGACACGGCGGCCGAGCAGGTCGTACACGCCGCCGTGGCAGGGGCAGATGAAGCGCTCGGCGGCATCCACCCAGCGCACGGGGCAGCCCAGGTGGGCGCAGCGCGAGGTGATGGCGATGAAGTGGTTGTACTGATCGGGTTTGTCGGTGTCGATGGCGGGGTTGCGCTTGCGCACGTACACCGTGGTCTTGCCCGCCTCGCCGATGCCGGGGGTGAGCGTGATGACGGTGGGGACGTAGTTGTTGTCGGGGAACAGGTCGGTGGGTCCGACGCTCTCCCAGCTGTGCGGCGTGCTCTTGAAGATCGGCCCGATGGCGAAGCCAAGAGCGGGCAGCAGGAACGAGGATGCGGCGACGATGCCGGCAGCGTGCGTGCTGCCGGTCATGAACCGCCGACGGGTGACGGTCTCGCCCTCGAAAGCCCCGGGAATGCCGCGATCCGTGGTGTAGCGAGACTTGTGCTTGCTGTGCTTGTCTGACACGGGCGCGAACAATATCGGGTAGGAGACTGAGTCGCGCGCCGAAAGAGGTGCGCCGCTGCGCCGCAGAACGCTCAGCTGCCGACGATGGCGTGCAGCGCGGCGAGCGCCTCGGGCGCTCCGTCGCGCACGAGCGCCTTGGCGCGCTCGTGCTCGGGGCTCGCTCCCCAGCCGACAGCGCGCGCCCCGGCGCGCCAGAGCGCCTGGGAGAGCTCGTGGCGTCCGTCGGCTTGAGCGAGCGCGGTGAGCGTGATCACGTCGGCAAGCTCGGCAACTGCCTGCATGTCGCCGAGCTTCACCAGCCGGTCGAGCCCGAGTGCGTAAAGGCGGTCGCCGGCGAGCACGCCGAGGTCCTCCCCCGGGGGACGCACGACGCGCGGGGAGCGGTAGTGCAGCAGATAGCCCTCGTAGATCGCCTCGACGAGCAACTCGTAATCCTCACGTCTGCCATCCGCTCGCGGACCGGAGGCGGCAAGCTGCGCCGGTCCGGTTTCGAAGCGATCTCCCTCCGGCGCGAGCGGTCCGACGAGGCTTGCCATCAGGCCGCCCTCCGCGAGCAGCAGCTCGCGCAGGCGCCGAAGCGAGTCCTTCGCGTCCCCGTGCCGGCGGTGCGCCCCGTCGGCAGGCGCGTCGAGGGCGCTCACGTCAGCTCCCTGAAAGCGGCGGCGGCGGCGGCGATCGTGTGCTCGACGTGCTCGGATCCATGGGCGAGCGACGGAAACCATGCCTCGAACTGCGACGGCGGCGCGTACACGCCGCGGCAGAGCAGCCCGCGACACCACGCGGCGTAGGCGTCCAGATCGCACGCCTGGGCGTCCGCGAAGTCGCGGATCGGGCGCTCGCTGAAGAACACTGTGAGCAACCCCGGCGCGCTCACGACGTGGACGGGTCGCCCGCAGGCGGCGGCGGCTTCGCGCAGGCCGCCCGCCAGCCGGTCTGTCGTGGCGGCAAGGCGCGAGTAGGCAGCGTCGTCGAGCAGCCGCAGCGTCGCCATGCCGGCGGCGACGGCGAGCGGGTTGCCGGAGAGCGTGCCCGCCTGGTAGACCTCGCCGGCAGGCGCGAGCATGCGCATCAGCGGCGCCCTGCCACCGACGGCGCCGGCGGGCAGGCCGCCGCCGAGGATCTTGCCCATGACGGTGAGGTCGGCGTCCACGCCCGAGAGCTCCTGCATGCCGCCGCGCGCGACGCGAAAGCCGGAGATGACCTCGTCGAAGACGAGCAGCGCGCCGCAGGCGTCGGCGCGCTCGCGCAGCAGCGCGAGGAAGTCGTCGTCGGCTGCGGGGACGAGCCCCATGTTGGCGGGCAGCGGCTCGGCGAGGATCGCGGCGAGCTGGGCGCCGTGGCTCCCCGCGGTGGCGGCGAGCAGCGCCTCGCGGTCGTTCCATGGCACTAGCACCGTCTGCTCTGTGGCGGAGGCGGGCACACCCGGGCTGGAGGGGAGCGATTGCGTGGCAAGGCCCGACCCGGCCTGGGCGAGCAGGCCGTCGAGGTGGCCGTGGTAGGCGCCGGCGAACTTGAGCACGCGCTCGCGGTTGGTGGCGGCGCGGGCGATGCGCAGGGCGGTCATCGTGGCCTCCGTGCCGGAGGAGGTCATGCGGATGGTTTCAACCGAGTGAAAGCGAGCGCACACCTCCGACGCAAGCTCCACCTCACCGGGCGTGGGCGCGCCGAAGCTCGTGCCGCGTGCGGCAGCGGCGCTCACCGCGTCGACGACGTCCGGGTGGGCGTGGCCGTGGATCAAAGGCCCCCAGGAGCAGACATAGTCGACGTAGCGATTGCCGTCGACGTCGAACAGCTCGGCGCCGGAGCCGCGCTCGACGAACACCGGCTCGCGCCCGATCGCGCGCATCGCGCGCACGGGGGAGTTGACGCCTCCAGGGAGCAGCTCCAGAGCGCGCTGGTAGAGCTCGTGCGAGCGCTGGTCGGTCAGCGAGGCGGGCATCGGCTCGGCGAGCCTACACCCCCGCGTGCTCGCGTTCCCAAGCCTTGTATTCGTCGGTGAAGTAGAGCAGCCGGATCTTCTTGAACTCGGTGGAGGAGTAGAGCGTGGCACGCTCGTCGATGCCGGTCATCTCGGCGATGGAGTCGAGGATGGCGTCGCACTCCTCCTTGGAGCGCCCGTGCGCCATCGTGAACACCGAGTAGGGCCAGTCCTCGTAGGTGGGGCGCTCGTAGCAGTGCGAGATGCCGCGCACCGCAGCCATCTGGCGGCCCACCTCTTCGATGCGCTCGCCGGGCACCTTCCAGACGCCCATGCCGTTGGCGGAGAAGCCGGCGCGGCGGTGGAAGAGGATGGCGGCGACGCGGCGCAGCAGCCCACGCTCCTGCATGGCTGCGAGGTGGTCGAGAAAGCGGTCTTCGGGCATGCCCACCTGGGCGGCGGCGGCGGCGTAGGGCTCTGACACGACCGGCATGTCGCCCTGCAGCGCGCGGATGACGGCGATGTCGAGCTCGTCGTATGGCTGGCGCTCGATCTCCACCGGGTCGGCTGCGACGGCGGCGGTGGCGAGCGCCTTGGTGTCGCCCTCCATCTCCAGATCCATGCGGATCTTGAACAGCTTGAGCGTGGGCAGTTGGCGGATCGAGCTGGCGCCGGACTCGTGCGCGAGCACGTCGAGCGTGCCCTGCAGTCCGAGCTTCGAGTCGGGCTCGACGGCGATGGTGAACCAGATGTTGAATTCGTGGTTGCGCAGGTAGTTGTGCGACACGCCCGGATGGGCGTTGATGACGCGCGCGGCGGGGTGCGGGTTCTCGGGATCGACTCTGGCGGCGACGAGCATCGAGGAGTAGCCCAGCGCACGCGTGTCGAAGATGGGCGTGATCTGGCGGATGATGCGCTGGTCGAGCAGGTGCTGGACCCGCGCCATCGCCTGCTCTTCGGAGACCTCGGCGAGCTGCGCGACGCGCGCGTAGGGGCGCGGCTCGATCGGGAAGCGCCCCTGCATCAGGTTGAGCAGACGCCGGTCGAGGTCGTCGAGCGGGATGGCTGCGCCGTGCTTGCGGCTGCGGAGCTTCGGTCCCGCCTGGCCGGGGGCGGTGTCGGTTATTCCGTCTGTGAGAGCCACTGGAGCAGGTCCTTTGCGTGGTAGGAGATGACGATGTCGGCGCCGGCGCGGTGCAGCGAGACGATCAGCTCGCGCACGGCGGTGCGCTCGTCGAGATGTCCGCTGGCGGCGGCAGCCTTCACCATCGCGTACTCGCCACTCACGTTATAGGCGGCGACGGGAAGGCGTGTGGCGCGCTTGACGGCGGCGATCAGATCGCCGTAGGCGAGGGCGGGCTTGACCATGAGCATGTCCGCCCCCTCTTCGGCGTCGAGCAGCGCCTCGCGCACCGCCTCGCGCCCGTTGGCGGGATCCATCTGGTAGGCGTGCCTGTCGCCGAACGCGGGCGCCGAGCCGGCGGCGGCGCGAAACGGGCCGTAGAAGGCGGAGGCGAACTTGGCGGAGTAGGCGAGGATGGGCACTTCAGAGAAGCCCTCGCCGTCGAGCTCCGAGCGCAGCACCCCGACACGCCCATCCATCATGTCGGACGGCGCCACGACATCGGCGCCGGCACGCGCCTGGCTGACGGCGACGCGGGCGAGCAGGTCGATCGTGGCGTCGTTGTCGACGGTGCCGTCTTCGCGCAGCACCCCGCAGTGGCCGTGCGTGGTGTACTCGCACAGGCAAACGTCGGTGATGACCGGCAGATCGGGAAGCGCAGCCTTGATGGCGCTCGTGGCGAGCTGCACCACCCCCTCCTCCTCCCAGGCCGAGGACCCCTCCTCGTCCTTCTCGGCTGGCACGCCGAACAGCAGCACGGCGCCGGCGCCGAGCGCGTGCAGCTCGCGTGCCTCCTCGACGGCGGCAGATATGGGCAGGCGCTCGATGCCGGGCATGCCCTCGATCGGCTCCCGCGCGGTGGCGGTCTCGGAGACGAACAGCGGCATCACCAGGCGATCGGCTCGCAGGGCGGTCTCGCGCACGAGCCCGCGGAGCGCACCGGTGGCGCGCATCCTGCGCATGCGCGTGGTGGGGAAAGCCATCGCCAACCGAGGATACTCGGACCCCAAAGTCACCCCGCCCGTCGGCGAGGCGCGGCGTCCGCTACTCGGCCCGCCTGAGCCCCAGGCGGGCAAGCGCCCCGAAGAGCAGCGTGAGCGCGAGCAGGTGGACGATCGAGACGCCGATCCCCGGAGAGGAGCCGTTGACGGCGGCGTCGAGCGCCTGCAGGGCGGCCTTGTAGGGGAACACGAACGAGATCGCCGTGATGAGGTCATACAGCCCGCCAGCCACCGAGCCGCTCGGCACGAGCGCGAGGAAGGCGAGCGGCAGCGAGAGCAGGAAGGCGAGCAGCGAGGCGGCGCGCACCTCGCGGGCGAGCGCGCCGATCGCCGTGCCGAGCGCGCCGATCGCGAGCGCGCCGAACGCGAGCGCGAGCAGCCACCAACCGCTCCTAGAGAGATCCAACGCGACGAATGCGCTGACGCCGTAGAGCATGACGACCGCCACCGCAAACGCAGCCATCGCCGCCAGGGCGGTCTTCTCGGCGAGCAGGCCCTCACGGGAGATCAGCGACGGCGGCCCGCGGATCAGACGGCCGATGGCGTGCTCTTCGCGCTCGAGCGCGATCCCACCGGCGGCGAGCAGGACGCCGACGAACATCAGCGAGATGCTGACTGCGACGACGACGGCGAACGCATCCAGCGGCGTGCGCCTGCCGTGCAGCAGTGAGCTCTTGACCGCGATCGGGGCGGACACCGTGGTGAGGACGTTCTTGGAGAGGGACAGATTGCGGGCGGCAAAGGAGGCAAAGCCCGCTACGCGCGTCAGCTGTGCGCGGTCTGCCGCGAGGCGCTGCCGACGGGCGACGGCGCCGAGGATGCCGGGAATGCGCCGCAGGCCGACGATGTCGCGTTCCGCTCCGAGCACTTCGAGGTGACCGCCTGAGAGCAGCAGGTCGATGTCGCGCACGGCGACGTCGCGTATCTGTTCGGAGAGCGCGAGGTTGGCGCGCGCCAGCGCGGCGTCGATTTGAGCGCGCACGAGCGACTGCTTCAGCGCGTCGCCGTTGTAGATCACTTCGACGTGCGCCTGTTCGATGCCCGAGGAGATCCTCTGGACGATGTCGGGCGGGATCACGATCGCGGCGATCACATCGCCGGAGGACACCCTCGCGCTGGCGGCGGCGCGGGTGGGAAGACGCACGACGTCGACCTGATCGAACAGCCGGTTGGTGTATTCAGCCAAACCGATGCGCTGCCCGCCGAGCGTGATCGCCTGGCCGGGTGGCGTCCGATCGACGATCGCCACACGCGGGCGCGAGGGGGTGCGCGAGATGGCAAAGCCGATCAAGAGCGCTATCGCGACCGGATAGACGATCAGCAGCGCGACGAGCAGCCGCGAGCGGGCGAGGATCGTCAGATCCTTCGCGAGCAGCGGCCTCATCGCGACGCCCCCGGCCCCTTGCGCTCCCGCAAGAAGCCGACGAACGCCCGCTCGAAATCCTCCTCGCCGCGGGCGAGCGCGGCGGGCGCCCCGTCGAAGATCATCCGTCCGTCGTCGAGCACGATCACCCGGTCGGCGTAGCGGGCGGCCTCGGAGACGATGTGCGTGGAGAACAGGACACACGTCCCGCCCGCCGCCCGATCGCACACGAACGCCCACAGCCGCTGGCGCTGATCGGGGTCCAGAGCGGTGGAGGGCTCGTCGAGGAGCACGACAGGCGGGTCGGCGAGCAGCCCGAGCGCCACGTTGACCCGTTGGCGATTGCCGCCCGACAGGCGCTCGACGCGCTCGTCGGCGCGCTCGGCAAGACCCGTCTGCTCGAGCATGCGGCGCACGGCGTCCTGCTGATCGGCAACGCGCTCCAGGCGTGCGAACAGGCGCAGGTTCTCAACGACCGACAGCTTGGAGTAGAGCGCCGGCTGCTGGGGCACCCAACCGAGCTCGCGCGCCGGGCGGCTGACCTCGCCCGCGCTCGGCTGTTGCACGCCGGCGAGGATCGACAGCAGCGTCGTCTTGCCGGCGCCGTTGGGGCCGATCACGGCGATCAGCTCGCCGGGGCTGGCGGAGAAGCTGAGATCGCACAGCGCCTCGCGCCTGCCGAAGCGCTTGCACAGGCCGCTCACGGCGAGCAACGGCGCGCTTGCGAGGGCGTCGGGCGCGGTGGGCGCCGTGCGCTGGGTTTCGCTCAAAGCAACCTGCCGGGCGAGCGCTCCCAACGCTCGAAGGTGATGTGCCGGTTCAGGTAGACCACCGTCTCGCGCAGCACCGAGAGGATCGGCAGCGCGACGATGGCGCCGACGAACCCGTACAGCTGACCGCCCATGAGCAGGGCGAAGATGACGAGCAGCGGGTTGATGCGCAGTGTGTGGCTGAAGATCTGCGGCGCCACGATGTGGCCCTCGATCTGCTGCAGGGCGAGGAACAGCAGCGCCACCCACACCGCGGTGATCGGTTCGGTGGCGAGCGCGACGAGGATCGGCGGCAGAGCGCCGAGGAAGGGGCCGATGTAGGGGATCAGCTCCATCACGCCGAGGAAGGCGCCGAAGGCGACGGCGTAGGTCTTGCCGGCGGGGAAGATGCCCAGCACGCCGTTCAGGGACAGCGCAAGCCCGGCTGTGGTGCCCATGATCATGCTGACGAGCAGCTGGCCGCCGACATAGCGGGAGACGGCGCGCTGGGTGAGCGTCGGGTAGTCGTCCTCGGGGCGTCCGCTGCCCTTCGGCATGACACGCCGCGCGAGCACGCCGATGCGCGGGGCGTAGAGAAGCATGTACACCGACAGGACGAAGATCAAAATCAGGTCGAAGATGGCGCCGGCGGCTTCGGTGAGCAGCCCGCCGGCTGATGTGGCGATCGAGCTGGAGCTTTTGGTGAGCTTGTCTTGAATCGTCTGCAGCGCGGTCTTGCCCTGCTTGATGAATTTCACGTGGAAGCCGTCGCTGTTGAGCGTGTGCTGGAGTTTGCCGAGCGACACATTGGCTTCCTGCACCAGATGGGGCACTTCCTTGGTGAACGACTGGACCTGATTGGAGATAGGGTTCGCCAGCAGGAAGCCGATCCCGACGAGCGCCAGGAAGAATGCAAGGTAGACAGCCAGCACCGAGAGGCCGCGCGGGAGGCGAGCGCGCTGCTGCAGGAACGCGACGGCTGGATTGAGGATGAGCGCGATGACGGCGGCGACTATGAAGATCAAGAGCACCTTGCCCGCGGCACGGGCAAGCGCCCAAAGCGCGAGCAGCGCGATTGGGAGCACGACGAGCTGCACCCAACGCGGGACGATGACGCGCTCGGGCTCCGCCGGAGCCGCCTGGGACTCAGGCTTCTCGGGAGCCGCGGGCGGGCTGACCTGCACTCCGCTCACTTGCCTCCGATCATGGCCAGAGTATGGCTGAGGACGAGGCGGTGGACGGGGGCGAGAGCTGCGCCGCGAGCATCTTGTTCGTCGGAGATCTCGTCGGGAGCATCGGCCGGCGGACGCTGCTGGAGTGCCTGCCGGTGCTGCGCGAGCGCTACGACCCGACGTTCGTGGTGGTCAACGGCGAGAACGTGGCGGGCGGCCTGGGCATAACTCCGAAGGCGGCGCGCGAGCTGCTGCGCGAGGGGGTGGACGCCATCACGCTCGGCAACCACGCCTACCACCGCCGCGAGATCTACCCCTATCTGGACGAGGAGCAGCGGATCGTCCGGCCGTACAACTACCTCAAGGGACAGCCCGGACGGGGCGCGTGCGTCGTGGAGAAGGACGGTGTGCGCCTCGGGGTGGTGAACCTCAGCGGCAACCTGTTCCTGAAGGCGGGGCGCTCGGCGTTCACCGAGATCGACGTCGCGCTGCGCGAGCTCGAGGAGAAGAAGGTGGATCACGTGCTCGTAGACATGCATGCGGAGGCTACGAGCGAGAAGGTCGCCCTTGGCTGGCTGCTCGACGGGCGGGTGACGGCGGTGGTGGGCACGCACACGCACGTGCCCACGGCTGACGGTCGGGTGCTGCCGGGCGGCACGGCGTACATCACCGACGTCGGCATGACCGGGCCGCGCGGCGGGGTCATCGGGGTCAAGCGCGAGCAGGCGGTGCAGGCGCTGGTGACGCAGATGCCCGTGCGCTTCGAGACCTCCGAGGAGGACCCGTGGCTGATGGGCGTGCTCGTGCGGTCCTCTAGGCGGCTGCGAGCCGACTCGATCGAGCAGATCCTGATGCCTCGTCCTACATAGGCCGGCCTGGATGGCTGGCCGTGCTAACCGCCGGGGCGAGCGAAGCGGTCTCCCGCAAATGAGGAGCGGAGTCCGCCCCGGCCAGGAGGCCGGAGGCCGGTATACCCCTCTCACTGAGCGCGCCGAGCAGCCCGAGCATCGCCGCGCCGAAGAACCACGGGATGTAGAGATAGAGCCAGTAGCTCGCGGCGAGCTGCACGGCGAGGAGCACGGCGGCGCAGGCGGCTGCCAGCCCCACGAGATCGGAGCGGCGGGGCACGAAAGCCAACGCCAGGGCGAGCACCACCGCGCCGACGGCGACCGCCCTCTGCGCGGCGCCCAAACCGCCGTAGAAGCCCCAGAGCGAGAAGGGCGATTCGCGATCGGCTTGGTAGACGATCGTGCGGCGCAGCACGGTGTGGAGCGAGTCGTGGGTGAGCGCCGGAATGCCGGCGAGCGCCCCGACGAGCACGAATGCGGTTCCAAAGGAAGCGAGCGCGACTGCCTGCGTGCGGCGTGAGCGCCTGCGCAAACCATGCGTGGCGAGCAGCGGCGCGAGCGCCAACGGAGCGAGCTTGGTCAGCCCGGCGAGCGCGGCGAGCGCCCCGGTCGATGCCCTGCGCGCCCACTGAACCGCTCCGCCCCGGCGATCGTCGCCGTCGAGCGCTCGGGTCTGGATACCGCCTGCCGCCAGCAGCGCGGCCAGCACGAGGGCGCCAACTAGCGCGTCGTTGGAGTTGCTCTCAAGCGCGAACAGCGTGAATGGATACGACACCCACGCATAGGCGAGGGCGACCCCCAGCGACGGGCCGCGCACCCGGCGACCGAGCAGGAAGAGCAGCCCGATGGCGAGCAGGTCGAAGAAGACCGCGGCGGCGTGAGCGGCGGGCAAGTCGTCCCAGCGCCCGCTCCACCCGAAGATCTGCTGGAAGGGCACATACGCCTCGTAGTTGGCGGGTCCGTAGGTGTCTCCGCGTTCGTTGTCGGAGGGATAGTGGCGGTAGAGAGGCAGGTTGTGCACGATGCGCTGGGCGCCGATGACGCCGGCGTAGCCGACGTCGATCACGTTGGAGTCGGTGACGTTCAACGCGATGCGAAAGGCGATCAGGAACACAACCCCCACGGCGAGCCACGGCGCCGGCACGAGCAGACGCAGCGGCGCCCCCGGGCGACGAGACCGACGACAGAGGGCGAGCATGCGCACCAGCAGATAGACGAGCGGCGGGTAGACGAGCGGGGTGGACATTCCGATGTCGGCGTGGTTGAAGAAGGCGAGCGAGACCGAGAAGGACAGGAGCACGAGCAGGTCGAGGTGGAGCAGGCGCAGCGGTTTGCGCCAGTCGAAGAAGGGCACGAAGAACAACAGGCAGAGGGGCAGCCACACATACAGCGCGTTCACATGCCTGCCAAACGCGCCGGGATACCCACGCGCCATCGACCAGGCGACCTGAAAGCCGGTCCACTGCTCGAGCACGCGTCCGCTCGTGTCGGAGATGATCGCCTGGCCGATCTCGTCGCGTTTCTTGGAGAAGTAGCTGACCTGCCAGCGTCCCGGCCCCTTCAGGTATGCCCCGCCGTAGGAGCCGGGGTGATCGGCACGCACCGCTCGCAGCTTGGGCAGCCGGTCGGCGATGGCGAGCACGCGGTTGGAGGAGAGGTTGCGTCCCACCGGAGGGATGTCGGAGGGGGCGATCGGTACGGGCGCGCTCGGATCGGTGGCGGCGTGCCCGCCGGGGTTGCTTCCGTCAGCCGCGGCGTGCACCCGGGGCGAGACCGCTACCCCGACGGCATAGGCGGGTGTCGAGAGGATCGGCGCAAGCAGGCAAACGATTCCGATGGACAACCAGCGCCGGGCCACCCAGCGAGGGTACCTCCGCGCGTGCGTCAGGCGCCGAAGTGGGCGGTGATCAGCCGCGCGACGTCGCGGATCGCCCACTGCTCGGGCTGGTGCGCCACGTCGACCCCGCAGAGGACGAGCGCCGCGAGCGAGTCTTCGCCGCGCAGCGAGCCGTGCGATCCACCGCCGATGTGAGCCTGGCCGCCCCAGTCGACGAACTCGCGCCCGGGTGCGGCGGACAGGAGCACGTCGCCGGAGGTCGGGCAGGTGAGCGCCGACCAGACACGCGCAAGCGCGTCGGGATGCCTGGGCGTGTCGAGCCGCCCGTCGAGGAGGGACGCCCCCTCGAGGACGGAGAGCTCGCCATCCAGGCTCCAGCCACGGCCTCGGGGGTCGAGCGCATCCCCACCGGGGCGGAAGCGCAGCTCGCCGACGCCCGCCACGGCGAGCGCGGCTTCGTCGGGCCGGTTGTGCGCGTCGCGCTCGAGCCACATGACGAGCTCGACGCCCTCGATGGCGAGCGCGCGCCTGACGACGGTGGAGCGCAGCGTCGAGCGTCGCTGCTCGCCGAGCACGTAAACCATCGCCGCCCTCTGCGAGGGGCACACGGCGATGCTCGGACCCGCCTCCTCCCGGCGGCGTCCGTTGCGGGGGCGCGGCGGGAGCACGTCGAGCTCGGAGAGCTGTTCGTGCAGAGCCACGCTGGCGCTGACGGGCGCCTGGGAGTGATCGGCCATGACGATCACGGCGTGCTCCTCCAGAAAGCGCTCGACGCCGCCGGCGGGCGCAATCACGCGGGCGCGCTGCTCTTGGGGGTGGGCGATCGACTCCACCTGGCCAGCCGGCCCGACGCGGTGGGAGTGCCAGTCGTTGTCGGGCAGCGAGAGGAGCAGGAAGTCGAACAGGTCGTGCTCCACGAGATGGGCGCCGACGCACCCGGAGTGCTGATCGCGCACTCCCGGCATGCCTAGCTGCGAGCGGCAGGCGGTGCGCTGGGAGGCGAAGATGTCGGCGTAGAAGAGCTCCCGCGGACCCATCACCGGATGGCGCATGAGCGCGGCGGCGGCGATCCGGGTGAGCGTGCTGTCGCGCTGGGGCTCGTGGCGGTGGCGCCCGCGATACATCAGATAGGTGGTGCCGGCGGTGCGCACGCCAAGGTCGTCGAGCGTCTCGAACACGGTGGGCGTGTCGGGCGCGAGGTGCGCGCCGTTGAGGTTGTAGACCGTGTCGGTGAGCTGACGCGCCAAGCCGAAGCGCTGCGCGGCGCGAAAGCTCGACCCGTACTCGACGTAACGCTGCTCGGCACGGTGATACCAGTTCATGCCTGGCACGAGGTGCTCGTCCTGCCAGGTGCCGGTGACGATCGAGGCGGCGCACACGGGCGTGACAGACGGGAAGGCGGCGACGCAGTCGGAGACGTATTGACCGCGCTGCACGAGCGCCTTCAGCGTGGGCGCCGCCCCGGCGGCGATCGCCCGCTCGAGCATGAGCGGCGCCATCGCGTCGATCACACAGAGGACGAGCTTGGGCGGGGTCACCGCCGCAGTATGCGCAAACCGGCGTGCTTCTCCGACGCACGCGCGCGCAGGCGCACGAGCCCCCATACGAAGAGCGCCGCGAGCAGGTAGCCGAGCACGTGCAGCAGCGCGGCGAGCGCGGCGAGCACGAGCGCAACCGACTCGGCGTAGAGCGTCACCGCTTCGCGCGCGGCGCGGTCGGCGAGGCGGTCGCGGGTGCGCACGACGACCGGCGCGACGACACGCTGCGCAAGACCGGCGGCGGCAAACCCGGCGAGCACACCGGGCCAGGCGGCGTCGTGGTGGGAGGCGAGCGTGCCGCCGAACAGCAGTGCGGCTGCTCCGAACGAGACGCCTGTGAGCGAGGCGGCAAGCGGGTCGGGGCGACCCGGACGCTCGAAGGGGTCGAGCATCGGCGCCAAGCCGAGCAGCATCTGGGCTGCGTAGGCGAGCACGAGCGCACCCGCCACGGCGAGCAGCCACCAGCCGGACTGCAGGAAGCTGTAGCTGCCCGCGAACGTCACGCCGAGCGCTCCCGCACGCGCGAGCCCGCCGGCGAGCAGCAGCGGCAGGAACGGGCGGACGCCGGCGGCGAGCGCCAGCCCAAGTCCAAGTCCTATGTAGAAGACGAGCCCGTTCACGAAGGGTGTGCGCTACCTTGGGAGCGGCCATGACGATAGACGACCCCTCCGGCGAGGGGGAGCGCGCGCGCCCCACGGCCCACGAACTGAAGCGCTACGAAGCGCTGTTCGCCCAGCGCACGCGCGGGATGCGCTCCTCGGCGATGCGCGACATGATGTCGCTGACCGAACGCCCGGAGGTGATCTCGCTGGCGGGCGGCTTGCCGGACACGAGCACGTTCGCGCCTGAGCTGTACGCCAAGCTGATGAGCCAGGTTGCCGCGCGCTCGACGGCGCGCGCGCTGCAATACGGCCCGACGGAGGGCATGGCGTGCACGGTGGAGTGCATCGTCGAGGTGATGCGCGCCGAAGGCACGTCGGTTGACCCGGACGAGGTGCTCGTGACGACGGGCGGACAGCAGGTGATCGACCTGATGTGCAAGGCGTTCATCGACCCGGGCGACGTGATCGTCGCCGAGGCGCCCACATATCCCGGCGCGGTGCCGACGTTCGACGCCTACGAGGCGGACGTGGTGCAGATCGAGATGGACGCCGACGGGATGCCGATCGACGAGCTGGAGGACACGCTCGACCGCTTGGAAGGGCAGGGCAGGCGTCCGAAGTTCATCTACACGATCCCCAACTTCCAGAACCCGGGCGGGGTGACGATGTCGCTGCCGCGCCGCCGGCGGCTGGTGGAGGTGGCGCGCGAGCGCGAACTGCTCGTGCTGGAGGACAACCCGTACGGGTTGCTGCGCTACGAAGGCGACCCGCTGCCGACGCTGCACTCGCTCGACGCGCAGCACGCCAAACGCGGAGGGGCGTCGGACTTCGTGAGCTACCTGGGCACGTTCTCGAAGATCCTCTCCCCGGGCGTGCGCCTCGGCTGGGCGGTGGCTCCGCGGCCCGTGCTGGAAAAGCTCAACCTGTGCAAGCAGGGCGCCGACCTGTGCTCATCCCCGGTGACGCAGCTGTTCGTGGCGGAGTACTTCAAAGAGCGCGCACGCGACGGGCGCCCGGCGTGGCTGGCGTACCTGGACTCGCTCAAGGTGCTCTACCGCTCCCGGCGCGACGCGATGCTCGATGCGCTCGAAAAGCACTTCGGCTCCTCGGCGCAGTGGACGCGCCCGCAGGGCGGCTTGTTCATCTGGGCGACGCTGCCCGACTACATCGACACCACAGACCTGCTCGCCCGAGCGCTGGAGAGCGAGGCGGTGGCGTTCGTCCCGGGCCGCTCGGCGTACCTCGACGGCCGCGGCGCGTCCTCGATGCGCTTGAACTTCGCGGGCATGCCCGAGGAGGACATCCGCGAGGGCATCCGCCGGATCGGCAAGGTGGTGCGCGAGCAGGTGGGCCTGTTCGGCACGCTGACTGGGATCGAGCCGCAGCCGTCGGCCCCGAAGGCCGAGCCCGCCAAGGCCAAGGCGGACCTGGCGGAGGTCGTCGAGCTGCCGAGACGCGACCAGCGCGAAGGCGAGCGCCGCAGCCGCTAGGAGTCGCCCGCGGCGAAGTCCTCGGGTGTGACCTGGTCGAGGAACTCCTTGAAGCGCTCCACGACGTCCTCGGACTCCTCGACGTTCTGCTCGAACTCGATCGCCGACTCGGCGATCACCTCCTCGGCGGCGAAGATCGGGGCGCCGGCGCGCACCGCCAGGGCGATGGCGTCGCTGGGACGGGAGTCGATCTCCATCTCACGCCCGTTGATGGAGAGGGTGATGGAGGCGAAGAACGTGTTCTCGCGCAGTTCGGTGACCGCCACCTGCGTGCACTTCACGTCGAGCTCGCCGAGCATGTCGCAGAGCAGGTCGTGGGTCATCGGACGCGGGGTGCTGGCGCCCTGCAGCTTCATCAGGATCGAGGCGGCCTCGGGGTGGCCGATCCAGATCGGCAGGAACTTGTTGCCGTCAACTGTCTTCAGCAAGACGATCGGCTGCTTGCCGACCATGTCGAAGCTGACGCCATAGATGACCATCTCCTGCACGACAGTCCTCCAAGGGGAAGGGATCAGAGTATAGGTGCCCGCTGGAGGCCACCCCGCAACCGGCGGTGCGGGAAAAGCCCTTCCCTCAGGCCCCCGCCTTGAAGCTCCAAAGCTTGTTGCCGAGGAAGTTCAGCGGCATCGACGCGATGATGGCGATGGCCTGTGCGGGCACCTTCGCCATCCCACCCACCTCGACGAAGAGCGTGAGCAGGACGAGCCCGAACAGGAACGCGACGAGGCTCACTGCGAAGAAGCGCAGCGCCTGGAAGTGCAAGCGCCCGGCGGTGGCGTCGAACGTCCATTGGCGGTTGAGCAGGAAGTTGTTCAACACAGCCACCAGCCACGACACCACGGCGGCCACCTGGTAGGGGATGTGCAGCACGTGCACGAAGAGCGCATACACGGCGAGGTTGACGACGAAGCCGCTTGCGCCTACGAGCCCGAAGCGGATCAGCTGCAACCAGTTGGCGGGACGGCGCATCCCGTGCCAGAGACGCACGTGCGGGCGCATCACCGTCGGACCGGGGACGCTTGCTTGGCGGATCTGGGCAGCGCTGTCGTCGACGACCACGGCAGAAGGGTACCCGACGCATGGCGGAACCAAGGTGCTTGCAGGCGCCGCGCACAGCCCAACCGACGTGTTTGCCGTCGCCGGGGCGCTAGCCTGTGAACGAGGGTGAGCACAGGGTCGAGCACAACCGTACCCACCCCAGCCCGCCGCGGGGGACTCTCACGCCACGCATTCGCGGGCGCGCTCCTGGTGGCGGCACTGGTGGGAATCGCTTTCGCGCTCGTCGTCGGCTTGGGCGGCGGGGGTGGCTCGCGCGCCCATCGTCGAGCGCAGAGCGTGTCTGTCGCGGCGAGCTCCTCAGCGTTGGCGGACACCCATGCAGAAGCGCTCGCAACGCCCGGGGGCAAGCACAGCGGCAGCCAGCTCGGCGTGGTGGGGACGCCTTCGGGCGCGAGTGCGCGCACCGGGCGCCACGGCGGCGGTTCGTCCGTGGCTCTCGGCGCAGACGGGTCGGCGACCGTGGCAGAGGTGCGCGACCCCGAAGAAGCAAAGAGCTTCCCGCTGCCGGCGTCGGTGCACCACAAGGCGGCTTCAACGCCCAGCAGGGCAGCCGAAGCCGTCGTGGCTCCTGGCGCTGCCTCAGACTCGGAAATCCGCAAGGAGCTGCGCGAAGAGGAACACGCGAAGGCCGAAGAACGGGCTCTGCGCACCAGGGCGCTCACGGCGGATACGAGCAACGGCGGGTCGTCGGTGGGCGGAAACGGCACTGTGCCGATCCCCACAAACGCGCCAGAAGCGGTGCAGCGGGTGATCGCGGGGGGCAATGCGATCGCCGACTTCCCGTACATCTGGGGGGGCGGTCACGGATCGTTCGTCGACCACGGCTACGACTGCTCGGGGTCGGTCAGCTACGCGCTGGCGGCGGGCGGACTGTTGAGCGCGCCGTTGGTGTCGGGCGATCTCGCCAACTGGGGCGCCCCCGGCCCTGGCCGCTGGATCACGATCTACGCGAACGCAGGCCACACGTTCATGAACGTGGACGGCATGTGGTTCGACACCGCGGGCCGCAGCGGCCCGTACGCCTCGCGCTGGATCCTCGCTACGCCTTCGCTCGTGGGCTACGCGGTGCGTCACCCGCCCGGGCTGTAACCCTCAGCCCTTCAGGTCGAAGCTGCTGATCAGCGTCTTGCTCTTGGGATGCTGGCGGGCGGCGTTGCGCACGACGATGCGCATGGTCACCTTCAAGCGCGACATCGTCGAGAGCGCGTGTTTGGCAGCCGGCGAGAGCTCGATCTGGAGCGTGCCGTGTCCGCGGCGGGTGGTGACCAGCACAGCGGTGCCTATCACGGTCTGGCGCGGATAGCCCCTGGGCAGGTGCTTGGCGGCAGACCCGTGAATGTGAAGCCGCTTGGCGGTGGATGTCGCGATCATCACTTCGACGTTGCCCGCCACCTGCTCGTTGACGGTGTAATGGACGATCAACCCTTCGTGCAGAACCGTGGGCAGCGAGTGTGAGGCTATATGCGCGAACACCGTGGGCGCGGGCTTCTGCTTGACGGTTTTGGGCGAGCCCGACGTCGTGACGGTGGCCTGTGCGGCGCCCGCGGGCGTCGTGCTGGCAGGCGGTGCAGGGGAGGGAGGCGGCGGACCGGAAACCGTCACCTGCCGGCTGGTGGAGGCGGTGTTGCCACCGACATCGGTGACAGTAAGGGTCACCGTATAGGTGCCACCGTAGATGTAAGCGTGAAACGCGCTCGGTTCGTCCACCTGCGCAGCGCCGGGCGGATACACAGAGGTGGTTTTCGTCCCGTCACCGAAATCCCAGGTGTAAGTGGGATACGTCACGTAGGGAGCGCCTGCGCCGTAACCCTGTCCTGCGTCGAGCGTTATGTCGGACTCCGACGCGTCGAAACCTACGATGTCGCCCGATTCGACGGCGTTCGGGACGGTGAATTGCGGTTCGAGCCGCGTCCCGGGGATGCACCCCACGCCCGGGTAGCCCTGCTTGAACGCCGCCATGCTCAACCCGTCATTCAGGTAATAGTGGTTGCCAGCCATCGACTGGTTGTAGAGGGTGCCCGCGAATGTTCTTTCTTCTTCTTCCTGTGAGCTGCCCCCGAGCGTGAGCGCGAAGTCGTTGCGACACTCGTCGGTGGCCTCGTTTCCCGCTTTGTCCTGCCAGGCGTCGAGGAGCGGGTCGGTTACGGTGTTCTGCTCCTCGACGGCAACCTGATTGACGATCAAATCACCCAAGCCCGTATCGAAGCCGCCATCCGGGCCGACGACTTCCTTTCCAAGCTGGTTTGGCTCCTCCTGATGACGCCTAACCTCTGGTTCTCCGGAGAATTTCTTGCCGGTCGGGTCCAACCCTCCGTCCTGGCAATCGAACGCACGCGTTCGTTCGAACAGGTGCGGGTCGCCCGCCCCCCCGGCTGTCCAGGGGACCGCCGCATAGAGGATCGTGGCTTCATTGCCTTCCACTTCCCCGCTCGTGATTGCCCCGTGGTAGCTGCAGAAGCTGTGTTGGTAGCTTTCTTCGTTCGGTTCTTCTTCTGCGGTTGCCAGGTTCTTGCGCCAGGAAAAGTCCGAGCAGTGGCCGCTCGTGCCGCCGCCGTCGCCGCACACCGTCACACCCGGAGGGGTGAGCAGGTAGAAGATCGTCCCCATGCCGGTTTTCAACTTGTTCCTGACGATGAACGCCTTCAGCTCTTCCCTCAGCTGCTTGTCGGTCAGGCATGCGACGTTGTCCGCCTTCGCGGCTTCATGGCCTTCGGAGTTGGCGAGGTCGGGGTCGACGCAAGCGCTGCCGGGATAGGAGTCGGTGTCGGTGTAGGCGCCGCGGAAGGTCATTTTGTAGGCGGCGCGCGCGTTGCTCTTGTCGGTGTACTGCTCGTTGACCGAGAACACCTGCGCCAGGGAGCCGCTTTCGGCGCCCGCTGACTGGAGGAACGTGTCGATGAGGTGCTCCCAGTCGCCGTGGTAGAGGTAGAAGGGATCCCAGTAGATCGCATACACGGCGCTCGAGTGCATCACCGGGTGGCCTTCGGGGTTGTCGAAGGTCCAATAGGGAGCTTCGGGAGCGAACATGACGGTGCTGCGCGGCTGCAATCCGATGGTGGTGGAGGAGCCTTCGAATTCGATTTTCCGCACGACCGCCTGCGCCGGGCTCGCGGAGAGGACGGCTGCGATCAGCGCCAAGACGCCAGCCAGGATCGAACGCCGGCGTCGTGCGCCGCGAGTCGGGTTGAGCAGTGCCACGGACCCATCATCGGCAGGAGGCGGGGTGGGCCTTTAGCGAAACTGGACTCTCGGGTAGAACCGGAGCAGGCAAATGGCGATCCAGGCGGGGGAACGAAAGCAGGAGGCGCTGGCGCTGTTCGCGCCGCTGCCGCGCCACTACGACAAGGTGGGCGCGGTGCTGAGCTTCGGGCAGGACCCCCGCTGGCGCAAGGCGATGGTGGCGGCGGTGAGGGCGCAGCCGGGCGATCGGGTGCTCGACGTGGCCACCGGCACGGGCCTGGTGGCGCAAGCGCTCGTGCGGCGCTGGCGCTGCGAGGTGGTGGGCGTCGACCAGAGCCCGCAGATGCTCGGCGCGGCGCGCAAGCGAATCGGGTGCGACAGCGAGCTTTCGCGTCGTGTGACGCTCGTGCAGGGCGAAGCGGAGGATCTGCCGTTCGCGGACGCCCAGTTCGACCACCTGACGTTCACTTATCTGCTGCGCTACGTCGAGGACCCGGCTGCCACGGTGCACGAGCTTGCGCGCGTCGTGAAACCGGGTGGGCGAATAGCGTCGCTCGAGTTCGCTGTCCCCACCTCGCAGGGCTTGCGAGCGCTGTGGAGCGTGTACACGCGCTTCGGTCTCCCGGCGCTCGGGCGTCTGGTGTCGGCTGAGTGGGCGTACACGGGACGCTTCCTGGCGAAGAGCATCCCCGACTTCTACGCGCGTTGGCCGCTTCAGCGGGTGGTGGAGATGTGGCAGGCGGCTGGCATCGCAGACGTGACCGTGCGCCGCATGAGCTTCGGCGCGGGAGTGGTCATGTCGGGCACCAGAGAAGCGGTGTGATGGCGGCGGGCGAACGGCTCGAGCGACCGGCGTTCTATGCGATGCGACCAGGCGGTTGGCGCGATGCGCTGACGCTGCTGCACCCTCCCTACACCGCCTGGCACCTGAGCTACGTGGCGATCGGCGCTGCGCTGGCGCCGACACTGCACGCCGATCGGCTGGCGTGGACGCTGGCGGCGTTCTTCCTCGGGGTGGGGGTGTGCGCTCACGCCCTGGACGAGCTCCATGGCCGCCCGCTTGGCACACGCCTGTCGGACGGTGCGCTGTGGTCGATCGCGCTCACCGCCCTGGTTGGTGCGGTGGCGATCGGCGTGGCGGGCGCGGTGAGGGTGTCGCCCTCGATCCTCCCGTTCACCTTGGCGGGTGCGTTCATCGTGCTCGCCTACAACCTCGAGCTGTTCGGAGGACGTTTTCACTCGGACATGTGGTTCGCCGCCGCCTGGGGCGCCTTCCCCGCGCTGGTGGGCTTCTGGGCGAACGCCCACCAATTGAGCGCCGAGGCGCTGCTCGGGGTGGGGGCGTGCTTCATGCTGAGCGTCGCCCAGCGGCGGCTGAGCCCCCCGGTGCGCGAGCTGCGGCGCCGGACGGCGGCGGTGAGTGGCGAGCAGCGCCTGCGCGACGGTCGCACTGTGCAGCTGGACAGGGCGCGGCTCGCCGCTCCCCTGGACGCTGCGCTCGGGGCGTGTGCGCTCGGCATCGTGCTGCTCGCCACGGCGATGGTGATCGCCCGCCTTCAGTAGCCCACAGCCCCGTTGGATTCGCCCGAGCTGCTCGATCCCGAGGACGACGAGGAGGAGCTGCCCTGCGCGGAGGAGCCGGAGACGGGCACAGCCATCCAGGTTCCGACATCCTTGAATCCCTGGCCGTTGGCTTCACCGGCGGCTTTGTCCTGGGAGAACGTGTAGAGCGGCATGCCGTTGTAAGCAAGCTGCCGTCCACCTTCGGGACGCTTGACGACGGTGAGCGACTTCACACCGCTCGGCGTGGCGCCGGCGGATACACCCACGGGGTGCCACACCGCCACGCATGAGGAGGTGCAGATGAATTTGGTGCTCGTCTCACCGCTCAGGTGGTAGAGCGTCATGCCTTGGGAGTTGACGAGGATCGTCTGTTTGAGCTGGGCGTTGGACGCGGGCTTGACGGCGGCGCTGGATGTCGTGGAGCCGGTCGCTCCCGAGGATCCGCTCGACGTGGACGACGACGATTTGCTGCCACCGCACGCCGCGAGCAGCGCAGAGGCGGCGAGGGCTGTGAGGAGGAGCTTGGGGCGCATGGGTGCTCCCTTCGATCGGAGTACGCGGTTGCGAGGAGGTTTCGCCCCGACACCTGCTCGCGCTAATCCAAAGGACGCCTTCGCAGGCAGATCCTTGCCCTCGAAGATCAGGCAGCCCAGTCGGCGATCGACGGATCCGGCTTGGAGAGCTTTGCCTTGTAGAGATGTTGGTCGGCGCGCGCGAGCACGGCGTCGAGCTTTTCGCCGGGATGCCATTCACTGGTGCCGATCGACCATTCGACCGGATCCCCGGCGACGCGCAGCCGGGCGAGCGCCGCCTCGGCCTGTTCGGGTGTGGTGGAGGGCAACAGCAGGACGAACTCATCGCCGCCGTGCCGTGCGAGGATGTCACTGGGCCTGATGCGCTCGCGCCAACCGCGAGCGAGGTCGGCGAGCAGGACGTCGCCCGCGGCATGGCCCGATCGGTCGTTGACGAGCTTGAAGTCGTCCAGATCGATCACGGCGACGGTGAGCGGCGCGCCGGTGCGGTTTGCTGCGGCGCGCTCACGCAGCGCCGCTTGGACGAAGCCGTTTAGGTTGAGGACCCCCGTGTGGTGATCGGTGTTCACCTCGCGCCGCACACTGGCGCTGAGACTGCTCATCAGCATGCAGATCGACCAGATCGTGATCACAACCACAAGCCAGTAGACCACCACGTGGTGCAGTCCACTGACGGCGAGCGCTCCACCGAAGCTCACCGTGATGAGCGCACCGAGCGCGTTCACGACGCGCCGCGAGAAGAAGTGCGCAGCATAGATGGCTGTCCATGGATAGGCGAAGGCGGCGATCATCATCCCGCCGTGCGTTTGCGCATGCGCTATCAGCGCACTGGTGGCGAACGTGCCCAGCCCGGCGAGCAGGGCAACGCCGTTGGCGGTGATCCGGTTGCCCGCCAACCAGGTGGCGACGGAGGCAGCGAACGCGACCGCGCCGATGACGGCGACAAGCGTCGTGGGCTCCTTGCCGCTGATGGGAAACGCCACCGTGGCGACACAGATCAAGCCCTTGACGGCAAACAGCAACGACAGCGACCACGCCATCGCCGGGCGACTTGCTCGCACGTGCCACGCCAACGCACGCCAACGCCGAATGCCCGCCACAGCCGACCGCGACTGCACGTTGACACCCACGCCGGCCCTGGCTCTATGGCTCCTGTCCCAAAGCGATGTGGATCTGCCGGCGTGCATCTCTCACGTCATGCTTCGGAACACACCCAACCAAGCTTGAGCCTCGGCTCCAGCCCGGTGGGGCGAAGCATGCCGAGGGCAGGCAAGCAGCGCGCGGGCCTGGCGGTGGGTCACATGGCGGTTGATGACACGCCATCGGGGTAAGCAGACGTCATGCTCATCGCAGCGATAGTCGCCGTTTGCATCGTGCTGCTGATCCTGGCGTTCCTGCTGCCGCGGCTCTCCTCCTACCCCCAGCGCGGGGTCGACAAGGCGTTCAGCGCCGGTCAGCGCGGCGCCAGCCACGCTCCGGGCCGCATTGGGCGCTGGCTGCAGAAGCCGTTCTCCTCCTCGCGCAAAGCCGCCGACAGGAGCGCAGCGACCGGCCGGCGCGGGCGCAGCCACATGCCGTTCTGACGGCCCGCACGCGTGGTTTTCAGCAGTTGACGCCAGGGCAAAGCCGACAGATACGGGCTGTGGCGATGCCGCTCACAGCCCCGTGATGGCTCCGCCGTCGGCGGGAGACTGCTCCGCCAGCGGACGCCACTGCAAGACAAGGCCGTTGCCGGGGAATGTCACACCCCCAGGGGCCGAGCTGAATGTCCACCGTGGAGGACTGTCGGCGGACTTGATGCCGGCGTTCGCGTAACGCGAGCCGAAAAGCTCTACGAAGAGATCGGGCACGGCGTTCCCGCGGACTTCTATCTTCCACTCCAGAGCGGTCATGCGCTGGAAGAGTGGCAGAGAGTCGACAGCGCGCAGCCTGGTTTCCATGCGGGTGGCGGTGATGAGTTCCTCGCGGTAGTGGATGCGTCGATGCTCGAGCGCCTTGCGGGGATCGAGGCGAACAGCGCCCGACTTGTCGGGACGCACGTGGTCTTGGATGCTCTCCTCGTCGAGATAGATGCTCCACGAGGGAGCGTTGACCCGCAAAGACTTGAAGCGAGATGGGTTTCCCTCGAAGTCGGTCACCAGTCCCGACCCGACGTCGATGGGATGCCAACCGTCTCTCCCCACACAGACCGTCCGTCTATGGCTCTCGACGTCAACCACCAGCACGGTGTGGTTCGTGTCCTCCCAGGTCAGCAACACCCGCCACTCGGCGTGAGCGATGTAGAGCTCGGGCTGGGCCACTTCGTTGATGGCGTTTCTGAGCACGGAGGGCGCGTCTCGGTTGAAGATCGCCCAAAACAGCCCTATCCCCCACTCTTCAGCGAAGCGTTGCTGGACAAACGGGTCGGCAACCGCCGCCAGCAGACCAGCCACGAGAAGCGCCTCGCCAAGGGCTTGCAGCACATGCCCAAGAGCCCTGGCGTGCGTCTCCACCCCATGTCGTTGCGATACCACCACCAACCCCACGCCCAGACCCAGCAGCGCGAGCAGGAGGAGCAGTTGCCACTTGCTGCGGCGCGCGAGCAGCACAGCAGTCACCCGGGCAGTGAACCCTGTACGGCCTTCTGGGGGATGAGTAGTACGGCTCAAGCGGACTAGGCGGCGTCAGGGGAAAATCGTCTCTGCCGCAACAGCGATTCTTCAGATTCCCATAGCGGCGGAACATACCCGATCCAGGGGATGCGGAGCATCCACCATGCCTGCTCTACTCAGATTCCCACGTCTTCAGTCTAGTACTCGAACGTCGGAAGGTCGAGAAAGCCGATGCGCCAGGATGCCCGAGGCAGTGGGCGATCCTGGATTCGAACCAGGGACCTCTTCCTTATCAGAGAAGCGCTCTAACCGACTGAGCTAATCGCCCGCGAGGGCGGATTCTAGCGGGCGCCGTTGCCCAAGCGCTCAGCCAGCGCAAGCGCCTCCTCGGGTGTGGCGAACGTCAGCTCGGCGCGGTAGCCGCTGCCGGATGCGCGCACGCGGACGTCGGCGCCGAGGGCACTCCCCAGCGCCTCGGAGATCTGTCCCACAGCCGCTTCCTGGTCAGGATGCAGCCCCGGACGAGACGAAACCGCACCCTTTTCCCCGGGATCGCCCCCCTTCCGATTGGCGTCGCGCGCGCGCGTTTCGGTCGTTCGCACCGACCAACCGTGCTCCACCGCGTCCCGCGCGAGGCGCAACCGTGCTGTGTGGTCCTCTGCGAGCAGCAGCGCCCGTCCGTGCCCCTCGCTCAACCTCCCCTGCTCGATCAGCTCGATCGTCTCGTCCGGCAGGTCGAGCAGGCGCAGCAGATTCGAGAGCGCCACGCGGCTGCGCCCCACACGCTTGGCGACCTGCTCGCGCGTGAGCCCCAGCTCGTCGACGAGCGCCTCGCACGCACGCGCCTCCTCGATCGGGTTGAGGTCCTCGCGTGCCATGTTCTCGATCAACGCCAACTCCAGGGCAGCGGCGTCGTCGCGGGCACGGACGAGCGCCGGTATCTCGTCGAGGCCCGCAACCTGAGCGGCACGCCAGCGACGCTCGCCCGCCACGAGCTCGTAGCGACCGTCGGGCATCGGCCGCACGAGCACCGGCTGGAGCACGCCACGCTCGGAGAGCGACCCCGCGAGAGCGCTCAAGGCGTCCTGGTCGAAGTGCCTGCGCGGCTGATTCGGGTTGGGCACGATCAGCTCGATCGGCAGCTCACGCAGCTCCTCCTCGAGCTGCGGCGCGTCCGCCACCGAGAGGATCGCCTCCAGCCCTCTGCCCATCCCTCGCCTTGCCTTAGCCACGCGCAGCCACCTCCTTGGCCAGCTCGAAGTACGCCTCCGCCCCGGCGCTGTGCGGGTCGTGGTGGGTGACCGGCAAGCCGAAGCTCGGCGCCTCACCTACACGCACGTTGCGAGGTATCACCGTGTCGAACACCAGATCCGAGAAGTGCTCGCGCACCTCGCGCTCCACGTCGCGCCCAAGGCGTGTGCGGTTGTCGTGCATCGTCAGCAGCATTCCCGCGACGGTCAGGCGAGGGTTGAGCTGGCGCTGCACGAGCGCAAGCGTCTCGAGCAGTCCCGCGAGACCCTCCAAGGCGTAGTACTCGGTCTGCACCGGCACTATCACCCGGTCGGCAGCCACGAGCGCGTTGACGGTGAGCGGACCAAGCGAAGGTGGGCAGTCGAGCACCACGTAGTCGAAACGGTCGCGCACCGGGGAGAGAACCTGCTTGAGGCGCCGCTCGAAGCCCTCCAAGCGCGGCAGCTCGATGTTGGCGCCCGCCAAGCCCGGGCCGGCGGGCAGGATTTGCAGGCGCCCGATCGAGCTCTGCACGAGCGCCTCACCCACCTCGCTCTCCTCGGTCAGCAGCTCATATAGACCTGGACGCTGCGCCCGCGGGATTCCCAGGCCGACAGTGGCGTTCGCCTGCGGGTCGACGTCGACGAGCAGGGTTTGAAAGCCCGCCTCGGCGATGCACGCCGCGACGTTCACCGCGGTGGTCGTCTTGCCAACCCCGCCCTTCTGATTGGCGATCGCGTAGATCTTGCCCATGTGAGCCCGCACGCTACCGACCCGTCCACCCGAAGGCGACGCCGCACGAGCCCAAGCCCTCAGCCGAGCGGTCGCTTGCGCGCCATCCCCACCCGACGCGGAAACCGGTCGGGCGTCTCACGCCGCTTCACGAAGACGTGCAGGTGATGGTCGCGTACGCCCACGAAGGGCTCGACGCGATGGACCGCCTCGCGCGACATCCCGAGCTGCTCGCCGGCAACCCCGGCAGCGTGCTCCTCCCGCGCATCGCGCACGCCGCGCCAGTCGACCAGCGCTCCCCCGAGTCGGAGCAGCGGCGCGGCATACTCGAGCACGACCGGCTGAGGGGCAAGCGCCCGCGCAAGAACGACGTCGTGCACACCGATCCCCTCCGGCCACTCCTCCACCCGGGCGCACAGCACACGCGCATTTCGAACGCCGGCCTGCTCCAGCACACGCTCGACGAATGCGCACTTGCGAGCCTGGCTGTCGACGAGCGTCACCTCGCGCTCGGGCAGCGCCACGGCGAGCGGCACACCCGGAAAGCCGGCGCCCGCACCGATGTCGACGATCGCTTCGGCGCTGCGCACGCTCTCCAACTCGAGCGCCACGAGCGAGTCGGCGATGTGCGTATCGATCGCGCGCTCGGGCTCGCGCACCGTCGTAGGCGCCTGCTCGTCCTCAGCCAGATGCTCGAGCACGACCGCCAGCTGCTCCTGCTGGCGCTCGCTCAACCCATGTCGGCGCACCAGCTCGATGAGCGCCGTCTCAACCGGCTGTTTCACGTGAAACGCTCCGCCATGGCGCTGCGCCGCCCGGTTGGGCGCCGCGCCGTCGCAGCGCCCGCGCCGTCACTCGCCGAGCGGTTCGACCACCAGATACCGCTCGGGCTCATCGCCCTCGCTGTGCGTCTGCACGTCCCCGCGCTCACGCAGGTATTCGTGGATGATGCGCCGCTCCGAGGCGGGCATCGGGTCGAGCTCGACGGCCTCGCCAGCCCTCAGCGCCTCCTCGGCGGCGTCGAGTGCCGTGGCGCGAAGAGCCTCGGAGCGCCGCTCGCGATAGCCGTCGGCGTCGATCACCACACGTGCATCGCGCGCCCCGCCACGGAACACGATCCGCTGGGCCAGGTGCTGCAAGGCGTCGATCGTCTGCCCGTGGCGACCGATCAATCGACCGACATCCTCTCCGTCGATGCTCCCCGTCAGGGTGCCGTCGGCCTCCTCGACGCGAACCTCGGCGTCGAGCTCGAGCGCGTCGACGATCTCCTCGAGCAGGTCTCTGAGAACCTCGACCGGCTGATCCTCGTCGAGCAGCTCGTTCTCGTCGGACTCGTCAAACGGGCCAGCAGGCTCCACGCCGCTCACCGTCGCCTCCCGGACCGCTTCTTCTTCTTACGTGGCGACGGAGGCGGGGCGCTCTTGGGGCCGGCGCCTGCCAATGCCGGCTCGGGCGAGGGTTGCCCGCGGCGCAGCAGCTTTCCGACACCGCCGGCGGCGTCGCCATCCGGGCCGGGGGGCGGAGCCCCCGCAGGCGGCCCGAGCGTGCGCCGCACGAACCATCCCTGGCCGATCGTCCAGAGGTTGGTGGTGATCCAGTACACGAGCAGACCGGCGGGATAGCGATACAGGATGATTACGAAGAACAGGGGGATCGCAAGCATCATCCGGCGCTGATTGGGGTCTGCGGATGCGGACATCAAGAGCGTCGACGCCAGCTGCGACCCGACGTAGAGCACGAGCAGCACGACGAGCGCCACACCGGTGGCCTTGTCGGTGATGTCGGGCAGGAAGAGGAATTTGCCCGAATGGGGAGCCACCGTCTGGCAGCTCGTTTTCGAGATGTAGCTCGAGGGCAGCTGTGAGACGGCGGTGAGCGCCTTGCCGTGCACGGCGTTGTAGTGAGCAACCAACTGCGTGCCGCAGATGTGCTTCTTCAGGTCCGTGCGGAGCATGTAGAAGAGCGAGATGAACACCGGCAGCTGGAGCAGGAGCGGCAGGCAGGAGGCGAACGGGTTGACTTTGTGCTCGCGGTAGAACGCCATGATCTCCTGCTGCTGGCGCTGCTTGTCCTCCTTGTACTTCTCCTGCAGCGCCTTCAGCTGAGGGGCGAGCCTCTGGAGTTCCTGCATCGAGCGGAACTGCTTGACAGTGAGAGGCAGCAGGATCGCCCGCATCACGACGGTGAGGCCCACGATCGCCAAGCCCCAGCTGCCACCCACGACGTTGTTGTGGATGAACACGAGCACCGCTTCGAAGACGCTGATCAGCGGCGAGAACGCTTCCTCGATGACGTTGGCGGCGATGAACACTTGTCAGGGTCTCTATCGAGAGGGATGGGGCTCGTGCGCTTCGCGCGAATGAGCCTGGAACAGCCGTTGCGCGCCCACCGGGTCATAGCCGCCGTGGCTGAAGGGATTGCACCTCAGCAAGCGCCAACCGGCGAGCACGAGACCTCTCAGTATGCCGTACTCGCGCAGTGCCTGTACCGCGTATGCCGAGCAGGTCGGCTCGTACTTGCAGCGACGCGGAAGCGCGGGTGAGATCGTGCGCTGGTAGAGCACGATCGGCGCGAGCACCACGCGCCTAAGCAGCACGCGCATCCGAAGCGCCGTCCGTGCCGTCTTGGAGTTGCTCGTCGGGCTCGGCGCGCCCTTGAGCCTCGACCTCGACCGCAGCGTTGGGCTCGCACAACCCGGCCTTGCCCAGGAGCTCTCCCAGAGCCGCCGCGATGCCATCCAGCCCTTCGCGTTCCGCCAGCGCAAGCGCTTGGGGACGGGCCACCACCACCACGTCGTGGCACACCTCGATGTCCGCCTCGAAGCGCTCGAACGCCTCCCGCAGCAGACGCTTGACACGATTGCGCTCCACCGCCCCGCCCACCTTGCGCGACACCGACAATCCAAGCCGCGTGCGCTCGATCGTCGCGTTGGGGAACGAATAGAGCACCAGTTGGCGGTTGCCAACCGACTTGCCCTGACGGTAGACGCGCTCGAACTCGGCGCTTCTCGAGAGACGGGGTCGGCGACCGCGGCGTGGGCTTCGCGGCATCATCGAAAGCCGCCCGTCAGGCGGAGAGGCGCTTGCGCCCCTTGTCGCGGCGGCGCTTGAGTGTGAGCCGTCCGGCACGGGTGCGCATGCGAGCGCGGAACCCGTGGGCGCGGGCGCGCTTGCGTTTCTTGGGCTGATAGGTGCGCTTCATGGAGCGTGAAGTATAGGGGCTGGCCGCCCCACGCCCAGCGCCGGGTGCGCGGACGGATTTTCTCGCCAATTGCGGGCAGCTGGCGAGGGCTCCGAGCGGCGGATGAAGAGCTCGGTTATATTCGGATTCCCGGGCCGCAGCAGAGGCCCCAAGCCAATGATTTCCTCCGAATTCCTCTCGCAAGGAGCAGGTAGACGCTGCCGTGAGCGCCGAGCTCGACCACATCTGGTCCCATGTCCAACTCAAGCTTGCGGACACCGTCGAGGAGCCCGTCTACCGCATATGGCTGGAACCTCTGCGCGCAAGGTCACTCGATGACAACCACCTGACGGTCGAAGCTCCCGCCCACGCCTGCGGTTGGGTGCGTGAGCGCTTCGGAAGGCTGCTTTCGGCATGCACCGCCGCGGTTCTCGGCCCCCACGTCACCGCCGACGTGGTTCCGGCGAGCGAGGCAGCGAAGGGCCGCGACGCTCCGGCCCCGGCGGCGGGGCGTAGGCGATCGACAGACGCCGGCGAGCGGCAGGCCGCACCAGCCCAGCTCCAAGCGCCGGCGGAGAACCCGAAGCTGACGTTCGACCAGTTCGTGATCGGCGACTCAAACCGGCTTGCCCACGCAGCTGCGCTGACGGTGAGCGAGCTGCCAGCGCAGGCATACAACCCGCTCTTCATCTGTGGCCCGCCCGGGGTGGGCAAGACGCACCTGCTGCGCGCTATCGCCTCGCTGATGGCAGCCCACAACCCACGGCTGGTTGTACGCTCCACCACGGGAGAGGCGTTTACGAGCGAGTTCATAGCCGCCCTCGGATCGAGCCGCCTGGACTCCTTCAAGGCCGGCTTCCGCCACGTCGACGTGCTGTTGATCGACGACGTTCAGTTTCTGGAGCGCAAGACGCGCACCGAGGAGGAGTTCTTCCACACGTTCAACTCCCTCTACGAATGCGGCAGCCAGATAGTGCTGAGCTCCGACAGGCCCCCCGCCGACCTGCAGGCGCTCGAAGACCGCCTGCGCGAGCGGTTCGGAGCCGGCTTGGTGGCGGACATCCGGCCTCCCGACTACCAGACGCGCCTGGCGATCCTGCGCAAGCGTGCCCATCAGGACGGGATCGACGCACCCGACGAACGAGCCCTGGAGCTGATAGCCGAGCGCGTCACGACCAATGTGCGCGCGCTCGAGGGCGCGCTCATCAGAGCCGTGGCGTTCTCCTCGCTCACATCCAGACCGCTGACGAGCGAACTGGTTGAAGAGGTGGTGGACGGCCTCTACCCGCGCAGCGCTCCCCGTCCAACCTCCATCACTGAGATCAAGGCCGCCGTGTGCGAGCGCTTCGGCGTCTCCTCCGAGGAGCTCGTCTCCTCGACGCGAACCGCTCGCGTGACCTGGCCACGCCAAGCAGCCATGTATCTGGCTCGTGAGCTCACCTCCCAGTCGCTGCCGAGCATTGGACGGGAGTTCGGAGGACGAGACCACACAACGGTGATGCACGCGCTCAAGCGCGCCGAGACGCAGATCGCCGGCGACCCGACGTTGCGCAGAGCTGTGGATGAGCTGCGCAAACACCTCGCAGGCAACTCTTGATGACCGATGCTCTTGACACACTCCCAGCCCCCATACACATCGATCCCCACGCAGATCTGCCGCAGCTGCATGCGATTGGTGCCCGCACTCCACATATCCACACCCCCTACTACGTACTTCCACTAGACAATCAGCACCAGTGAAGCTCTCCCTCCCCACACCCGATCTGCTCGCGCAGCTTCAATCAGCCACCCGGGTGGCTTCCTCACGCACAACCATTCAGGCGCTCTCCGGCGTGATGCTCTCCGCCGAAGGCGAGCAGCCGTTGCTGCTTGCCACCGACACCGAGGTCGGTCTGCGTCTACCGCTCGCCGGCGAGATCCTCAACCCGGGATCGGCGGTGCTGCCGGCGCGGCTGCTGCTCGAAGTCGTGCGCTCGTTGCCCGGCGACACCGTCTCGCTGGAGCTGCGCGCCGCCGAGCAGGACGTCGAGTTGATATCGCAATCGGCGAAGTTCCACTTGCGCACGCTGCGATCCGAGGACTTCCCGAGCCTGCCGTCGCCCTCGCCGGAGTCGCGGATGAGCTTGCCGGCGCAGGCGTTCGTCGATACGGCGCTGCAGGTGTCGCGCTCGGCGTCGCGGGATGACACCCGCCCCGTCCTCACCGGTGTGCTCGTATCGGCGTCGGGCACGGAGCTGCGGATGGTGGCGACCGACTCCTACCGCCTGAGCGTCAAATCGACGAAGCTCGAGACTCCGCTGGATGGGTCGATCGAGGCCAACGTTCCCGCTCGCGCACTCGCCGAGCTTGCGCGCATCGTCCAGGGCTCCGAGCTCAGCTCGCTCTCGGTGAGCCTCGGTCAGAACCAGATCGTGTTCGAGCTCGACCACATCGTGCTCTCTTCGCGGTTGATCGACGGCCAGTTCCCCAACTACCGCCAGCTGCTGCCCGAGTCCGTGGAGCACGAGCTGCGGCTGTCCACGGCGGAGCTCGTGGATGTCGTGCGGCGCATATCGCTGCTCGCCCAGAAGAACGCCCCGCTGCGCCTCGCGTTCGAGGAGGGACAGCTGACCGTCTCGGCGCAGACGCCCGATGTGGGAGAGGCGAGCGAGACGCTGCCCGTGCCGTTCTCCGGCGAGCGCTTCGAGATCGGCTTCAACCCGGAGTTCCTGCGCGACGGCTTGGAGAGCGTGGAGTCCGAGGAGCTCTTGCTCAAGCTCATCAGCCCGCTGCGCCCCGGCTTGATCGAATCGCCTGACAGCGGCGAGTTCGTGTATCTCATAATGCCAATCAGGTTGAACGCCTGAGCCCTTACGCTGAGACGGCATGCGCGTTCTCAGCGTCCAACTGCGCGACTTTCGCACCTACACGCGCGCGGAGGCGCAGCTCGGCCCCGGACTGACCGTCGTGCACGGACCCAACGGCGCGGGCAAGTCGAACCTGCTCGAGGCGCTCTACTTCGGGTGCACGGGGTATTCCCAGCGCACGCGCACCGAGCGCGAGCTGATCCGTTTCGGAGCGCAGGCTGCGCGGGTGGTTGTGCGCCTCTCCGACGAAGGCCGTCCGCACGAGCTGGCTGTGGGGTTCGAGCCCGGTCAAGCCAAGCACATGACCGCCGATGGGGCGCCGGTGGAGCGCTTGGCGGATGTCGAGCACCGGCCGCTCGTGAGCGTGTTCAGCCCCGATCGCCTGGATCTGATCAAGGGCGCGCCCGCACTGCGCCGCGCTCACCTTGACCAGCTGATAGCCGCCTTGTGGCCTTCGCGCCGTGTCACCCGACGCGAATACAGCCGCTCGCTGGCGCAACGCAACGCGTTGATCTCAGCGATCCGCTCGGGCCGCTCCTCGCGAGCAACCCTGCCCACGTGGGACGCTGAGCTGGCACGCCACGCGATTGCCTTGCGCGACGACCGGGCGGAGGCGGTGGCGTTGCTCGCCGAGCCGTTCGCGCAGCGCGCCAAGCAGCTCGGGTTGAGCGGCGAGCCGGCGCTCGAGTACCGGCCACGCACACGCGCATCCGACGCCGAGGAGCTTGCCGGCGAGCTGAGCGACCGCCTCCAAGCCGATCTGCAGCGCGGCTTCACCACCCACGGCCCCCACCGCGACGAGCTCGCGATGCTGCGCGATGACCGCGAGCTGCGCTCGTTCGGCTCGCAGGGCGAGCAGCGGCTGGCGTTGCTGTCGCTGCTGCTCTCCGAGCGCAGCGTGCTGTCGCAGAGGCGGGCGCACGTTCCGCTGATGCTGCTCGACGACGTGATGAGCGAGCTCGACTCACAGCGACGCGAGCTGCTCGCCACCGAGTTGTCGAGCGCCGGCCAGAGCGTGATCGCCACGACCGACCTGTCCCACGTGCCGGGTGCTTCGTCTGCGCACGTCACCCGTCTGCGCGTGTCCCCGGGCGCGGTGTTCGGCGAGGCGCTCGCCGCATGAGCCGCTCCGCTCCGCGCCCCCTGTCGCTGGCCGTGAACGCGTTCGCCGAGCGGCTTGCGCCCGCGACGGTGCTCGCGCGCGCGCAGCGCGTCTGGGAGCAGGCGGCAGGCGAGGCTGTCGCACGTGCCTGCCGTCCGACGGCGGAGCGCGACGGAACCCTCACGGTCACGTGCTCGGAGGCTGTGTGGGCGCAGGAGCTGGACCTGATGGGAGAGACGGTCGTCCAACGCCTCAACGACGCGCTCGGCGAGCCGCTGGTCAAGCGCCTGCGCTGCCGCACCGGCTGACGCTTTCCGACGCCGCCGCCGACGCCCGCGGCGGAATGGCCGCCAGTACCCGGTTTTAGGTAAGCGTTCAGTGGGTCGGGTCGCTTAGCTGAGCAGTGGCACTGGGTCGCCGCGGGCGTGGGCGGCGATGGCGTCGGCGAGGTAGGCGTCGAGCGAGCGGCGTTGCAGCCGGCAGGTGGCGTGCGCTGAGAGGAGCCGCGCGACGCGTTGCTCGCCGGTCTCGGACTGGCTGCCGAGGCTGAGCTTGCGGTAGATGACAGCGGAGCGCAGTCCGCGCTCGGCGTGGTTGTT
>JBQCGU010000012.1:0-4502 GCA_051955355.1 Solirubrobacteraceae bacterium
CCGGGTTGCTTATGTTCGAGGGGTTTCCAAAAAACAAACACCCGGCCGCGCTGGCAGCCCCGGCGGGGTCTGGCGCGAGCTAGTCCCAATAGTCGGTGCTGGCGCGCGCCGCCGGCGCCGCGATGACCGAGTGTCGGCTTCTGGAAGAGGGCGAGCGTCGTCACTTCATGACGCGGCGCTTCGACCGGGCACCCGATGGCGCCAAGCGCCATATGCAGTCGCTGGGCGCACTCGCCCATCTGGATTTCAACCAGCCCGGAGCTCACTCCTACGAGCAGGCGTTCGACGCGATGCGTCGCCTTGGCTTGGCGCATCGAGACGTCGAGCAGCTCTTCCTGCGAATGGCGTTCAACATCGTCGCGCGCAACCAGGACGACCACGTGAAGAACATCGCCTTCCTGATGGACCGCTCCGGCACGTGGTCGTTGGCGCCCGCGTTCGACGTGACCTACGCCTACCGTCCGTCGAGCCCGTGGGTGGGCCGGCACCAGATGAGCATGAACGGCAAGCGTGACAGCTTCACGCTGGCGGACTTCGAAGCGTGCGGCCGCGTGGCCGCTCTGCCCAAGGGGCGAGCGCGGAGGATCGTCCAGCACGTGAGCGACGTCGTCTCCCGCTGGGAGGACTACGCCGAGCGGGTGGGCGTGGACGACCGCAGGCGGCAGGCGATCGGCAGAGCGTTGCGGGTGCGCTTCACCGATGACCGCCCGCGCCCTCCGCGCGGGAGGGCGTCTGCTCGGTCGGCGAGGTAGCGCCTGCCGGTGCGGGCGCGCCGCGCGGCGGTCCGGTTCGCCCTCGCCAAGTCACGTCATGCTGTGGGCAGCCGTCGTCTTGCTGGCGAGGTGCGCCGTCGGCAGCTCGACCGTGAACGTCGTTCCCTCGCCGATCCGGCTTGCCACCGCGATCGACCCGCCGTGAGTCTCGGCGATCGCCTTGCAGATCGAAAGGCCGAGGCCGACTCCCTGCACTGCGGCGTCGGTTGCCGCTTGGGCGCGGTAGAAGCGCTCGAAGAGGCGGTCGAGCTCCTCGTGCGCGATCCCGACGCCCGAGTCGCTCACCTGGAGCTGCGCCTTGCCTTGGGTCTCTCGGACTCGCACCTCGACGCGACCGCCTTCGTCTGTGAACTTGAGCGCGTTCGTGAGCAGGTTGTCGAGCAGCTGGCCCAGCCGGTCGCGATCCGCATCGTGAAGCTCCACCGGTTGTGTGTCGAGCGTCAGCAGGACACCCTTGCCGTCGGCGTGCGGTCGTGCCGCCTCGACAGCCTCTGCCGCGACCGTGCCGAGGTCGACCTCCCCGCGCTCGAGTGAGAGGGTGCCCGCTTCCACCTGGGCGACGAACAGCAGATCCCCCACCAGCCGCATCAGGCGGCGGGCGTTGCGATCGATCACCCCGAGATAGCGGGCTTGACGCTCGCTGACCTCGCCGGCCTCCTCGGTTTGCACCAGGTCGATGTACCCGATGATCGATGTGAGCGGTGTGCGCAGCTCGTGCGACACCAGAGCGAAGAACTCGTTCTTGACCCGCTCCGCCTTCAGCAGCGACGCCGCCATCGTGTTGAAGCCGCTCGCCAGGTCGCGCACCTCTGCGGCGCCCTCCTCTGGGACTCTCGCCTGGAGGTCGCCCTCGCCGATCCGATCGGCGGCGCTTGCCAGGCGACGAACCGGCGCCACGATCGAGCGCGCCATCCACAGAAGCGAGAGGACGATCGCGACCGGGACGAACACCAACCCGATCAGACCGATCGCCTCCGCCCTCGACACCGAGTTCGAGGCAGCGCTGCGCCGCCGCCCGGCGTCCTGCGTCTCCCCGGCCACGAACCGGGCGAAGATCGAGCGCATCCGGTCGACCAGGTTCTTGCCTTCCAACACGATGCGTACGCTGCGCGCTCTTTCGGGATCGCGCGCCGCCAGCGCCAGCACCCGGGATTGGTAGGCGTAGGCGTAGCGCCGGATGAGGGCGTAGAGCCCCCGCAGCGTCGCCAGATCGCCGTCGCCCGACCCCCGCTCGGACTGCAGGCGCCGCTCGAGCGACGGGATGACGCGCAGCGCCGCGCTGCGCGGCGCCAGGAAGCTGCGCTCGCCGGTCAGCAGGTACCCGCGCAATCCGGTCTCGAGGTCGATCACCCGCTGCTCCAGGTTGTTTGCGAGCACCAAGCTCTGGCTCGCTCGGACGAAATTGGCGTTGCTTTCGTTCAGTTTCGATATCGCGCCGAGGCCCGCCAGTCGTGAGACGATGGCAATCGAAAGCAGCAGGCCGGCGCCCACCACCAGCAGCGGAAGCAAGCGGAGCCTGCGCCGCTTCACGGATCCCTCCGTAGCGCCAGAATCATGGTTGCGTCGAAATGGGCGAGGGGGGACCAACCATGAGCTCATGCATGTCGCAGGCGCCAGGGATCCTAGAAGACCCATCGGCGGGCTCTCCGCGCTCGACCCGGTCGCTCATGTGGATATCCCAGAAACACGCTGGGAAGTCATTGACCACTCGATCGGCTGCTCGCTCGGTTCCGGCGACTCCGAGCTGGGGGTGGCCCCATCCCGAGAATCCCGAGGCAAATTCCCGTAGAAACCCTGGCCACGGCACCGTTCCGAATGGCAGAATTCGGTTTCGAAGATGCGTACTGCCAGAAGGAGAAGCCATGCCGGAAGCAGCAGGTGAACAAGGGCAGAGCTCACAAAATCAGGCCCCATACGGCATGTGGGTGATCATCGCCGGGCTGGCGGCGCTCGTGGCGGTCGCGATTGCCGCGATCTTCCACTACAGCAGCGCAGCCGATGTCGTCACGGCGGTGTCGCCTGTGACAGCTGTCATAGCGGCGCTCGTCGGCGCCTACTTCGGCGTGCGAGGCGCCACGCTCGCTCAGCAAAAGGCCAACGAGGGCATTCAGGCCGCCCAGTCCCAGCCGCCCGCTGGGATGGCTCCTTATCGAGGCGACGGTGCCGGCGGCGCCGGCGCGGGGGGTGGCGAGGCGGGAGCCGTCGGCGGACGTGGCGTCCGGCGGAGAAGGGCTTAGCCGAAGCTGCGTTCTCTCGGTCGGCTGGGCTCGAAGTCGCCGTTTGGCGCCAAGGAGAAGCGGTGTCCCGGAAAGTCCGCGCGCGAAAGCTCGTTGACGAGCCTCACGCTCGCGCGCGAGGGGTCCGGTCGGGGCAAGCCGTCAACCAGCTCGATCGGAATCCATCGGCCGCCGAGAACGCGTCCGCCGTGTCCGAGCGTCACACGCAGGATCGCGCTGTCCGAGAGCACGCCGCCGTCCGCAAGCGTGTGGTAGCCGACGAAGTCGCCCAGCGAGTAGGCGATCAGGCGGTTGCGATAGCGCTCCATCCCGCGGATCACGTGTGGACCTGACCCGAGCACGATCGAGGCGCCCGCATCGATTGCGGCGTGGGCGAAAGCGCGCGGGTCGCCTCGGTTCTCTCCCAGGTAGTACTCGCTCCCGCCGGGGGTGTGCAGGCGATCGGCACCCTCCGCGCCCGCGTGGATGATCGCCACGACGAGCGCCGCCTGGGAGCGGGCGCGTCGGATCAGACGCCGTGCCGCCGGTATGTCGAGCAGATTGGCGTCATACGAGTAGGGCGCGAACCCGACGAACGCGACACGTGTGCTCCCCACGGTCGAGATCGTCACTTCTCCCGGCATGCCCGTGTGCGCAACGTGCGCGCGATGCAACGCCGCGAACGTCTGCCTGCGGCCCGAGGCGCCGTAGTCGAGCGAGTGGTTGTTCGCCTGGTTGACCAGGTCGAAGCCGAGCGCCCGCAGTTCGCCTGCGACGCCCGGCGGCGCCGGGAAGGCAAAGCAGGTGCCGCCGCCGATTCCGCCGCACTTCGACGCGCCGCCCGTCGACAGCGTGCCCTCGAGGTTGCCGAGTGTCAGGTCGGCGTGGCGCAGGAGCGTCTGCACCGGGCCGAGTGCGCGTCGCAAGCCGCCCGGCGGCAGGCCGCGCTGCGTGCTCAGCGCGATGTCGCCCACCCACTCGAGTGTCACCGGATGTGAGGCAGTCGGACGAGGCGGGGCGGCCTTGGCAAATGCAGTGCTCGTTGCTGGCATCCAGCACAGCGCACCCGACGCGAGCACCGTCAGCAGGAGGAACGGCTGCCTGCGATCCGGCCAACCCACGCTATCCACCTGCTAGACCCATGTGCTCCGATTGCTACCCGTCCCGCCACGATCCGATGACCTTGCCAGGCACCTCGTCGTCCACTCCGCAGCTCACCCGCTCGCGCCGGCGGCTCGTGCTCGCCATCTGCTGCATGAGCCTCTTGATCGTCGGGCTCGACAACACGATCGTCAACGTCGCGCTGCCCTCGATCGGGCGCGACCTGCACACGGGCGTGTCCGGCTTGCAATGGGCGGTCGACGCCTACACGCTCGTGCTCGCCAGCCTGCTGATGCTGGGCGGCTCGATGGGCGACCGGCTCGGACGTCGACGCGTGTTCCAGACGGGTCTCGTGCTCTTCACGCTCGGCTCGCTGCTGTGCTCCGCCGCGCCCGGCCTCGGCTGGCTCGTC
>JBQCGU010000013.1:0-31279 GCA_051955355.1 Solirubrobacteraceae bacterium
CCATTAAAGCGGCACGCGAGCTGGGTTCAGAACGTCGTGAGACAGTTCGGTCCCTATCTGCCGTGGGCGTTGGAGAGTTGAGAGGATTTGTCCCTAGTACGAGAGGACCGGGATGAACGCACCTCTGGTGTATCTGTTGTCTTGCCAAAGGCATAGCAGGCTAGCTACGTGTGGATCGGATAACCGCTGAAAGCATCTAAGCGGGAAGCCGGCCTCAAGATGAGCTCTCCCATCCCCTTGAGGGAGTAAGACCCCTGGTAGACCACCAGGTTGATAGGCCGGATCTGGAAGTGCGGCAACGCGCGAAGGAGACCGGTACTAATGGGTCGAGGGCTTGACGGATTTTTTCTTCGCTCGGACGCTCGACGTCCGGCGGAAGGTTGATACCTGGGGTTCAGCTCGAGCTTGCTCGGGTGGGACTCAGTGGCGCTGTGCAGTTTTGAAGGGCCCGGAGGGCGTGGTCTCTCGTCTTTTTCCGGTGGTCATGGCGAGGGGGAAACACCTCTTCCCATTCCGAACAGAGCAGTTAAGCCCCTCAGCGCCGATGGTACTTGGCCCGCAAGGGCCTGGGAGAGTAGGACGCCGCCGGTTTATTACGCAAGCGAGCCGCCCCTCGGGGCGGCTCGTGGCGTTTTCGGGGTGCCTCTGCGTACAACGACGCAGCGGCCCGAAAGCATGCTCGCCCGGAGCATCCCTACCCCAACGGGGAGCTTGCCGCCGGTTACGGTGTGCGTCGTCGGCTGCCGTCGTGCAAAGACGGCGTTTGGGTGCGCGGGACGGGGCAGAGGCAGGCGTGGCTGGGTGGCGCCGGCACACCGGGGCGGCGCGGCCTTGGTTGGAGCCGCGCCGCCACACGGTGTGGGTGCTCGCGTCTGACCACCGGCTCCTCCCATCCCTGCCGGTCGTCGTCGTTGTCGCGACGCGAGCGGGTCGCGCACCGTTCCTGCCGATCGACCTCCCAATCGATCCGGTCGTGCTCCCCGGCGACCTCATACTCGTCTTCGAGCAGCAGGAAGGCGCGCGCCAGTCGCAGAGCGTTGGTCAGGCGCCGTGAGGCGGTCGGTACGTTCGACGAAGGGAACATGTGTTCGTACTGTAGGAAGACGGTCGGACGGAACCGGGGCGAACGTGTGTGCGCCTGTGCGCCTTTGCTCGGAGACCCGTCGAAAACCGCTTGACTGAGCGGATTTCGTTGCCGAGAGAGCTGCAAGCCATCTTGCAGCGGTGCGCCTGGGGGTTGCGGTGGAGGGTGCCGGGAGGTGGTGGGCGGTCGTGCTCGAACTCTCTTGCGAGATGGCTGTTACGCTTGCCCGGCATCCCGTCGCACGCCCCTTGGAGCGGCCGCGGCGGCGCATCAAACCCATGGAGAAGTTCGTCATCGAAGGCGGCGTCCCGCTCTCCGGCACGCTCACGCCAGCCGGCAACAAGAACGGCGCGCTGCCGATCCTCGCCGCCTGCCTGCTCACGGAGGAGGAGGTCGTGGTGTGCAACGTTCCGCGCATCCGCGACGTCGACGCGATGCTCGCGATCCTGCAGGCGATCGGGGTGTCGGTGGCTTGGAGGGGTCTTAACGAGGTAGCGCTCTGCGCCGCCCACGTCCACGAGGTCCAGATCGACTCCGAGCTCGCCGAGCTGATCCGTGCGTCCTTCCTGCTCGCCGGGCCGCTGCTGGCGCGCTTCGGGCGCGCCGTCATGCCGCCACCGGGCGGCGACGTCATCGGCAGGCGTCGTCTCGATCCGCATCTCGACGCCTTCCGGGCGATGGGCGCGATCGCCGAATGCGACCGCGACGTCGTGCTCGCGGCGCCGAGGGGCCTGCGTCCCACCGACGTGTTCATGGACGAGCCATCGGTGATGGCCACCGAGAACGCCCTCATGGCGGCTGCCCTGATCCCCGGCACCACCGTGATCGGAAACGCCGCCTGCGAGCCGCACGTGCAGGACCTGGCGCGCCTGCTCGTCAAGATGGGCGCCGACATCCAGGGGATCGGCTCCAACCTGCTCACCGTCAACGGCGCCGAGCGGCTGCACGGCTGCGAGCACTCGGTCGGCCCCGACCACATCGAGATCGGCAGCTTCATGGCGCTCGCCGGCGTCACCGGCGGCGAGCTGCGCATCAAGGACACCGTGCCCGACGACCTGCGCATGATCCGCCTCGTCTTCGAGCGGCTCGGCCTTCGCTCCGAGCTCGACGGCAACGACGTGATCGTGCCGGGTGGCCAGCGGCTCGTCACCCGCTCGGACGAGGGCGACTACAAGAGCAAGATCCAAGACGGGCCGTGGCCGGCGTTCCCCGCCGACCTCACCTCGATCGCAGTCGCGCGCGCCACCCACGCCGAGGGCTCGATCCTCGTGCACGAGTGGATGTTCGAGAACCGCCTGATCTTCACCGACAAGCTGATCTTGATGGGCGCCGACATCGTGATGTGCGACCCCCATCGGGCGATCGTCACCGGACCGCGCCGCCTGCGGGGCGAGCGTGTGGAGTCGCCCGACATCCGCGCCGGCATGGCCATGCTGCTCGCCGCCCTCTGCGCCGAAGGACGCTCGGAGATCGGCAACATCCGCCAGATCGACCGCGGCTACGAGCGCATCGACGAGCGCCTGCGCGAGCTTGGGGCTCGCATCGAGCGCGTCAGCACCGAACCACTCACCGTATAGGGATGATCCACCCGATTCCCAGCGGCACCCGCGACGTGCTGCCCGACGAGGCGCGCGAGCTGCGCGCCATCACCGACGCCTTGCGCGGCGTGTTCGAGCGCTTCGGCTATGGCGAGGTGTACACGCCCGCGCTCGAGTACGAGTCCGTGCTCTCGCGCGCCGACATGGCCGACGCCCGTCCTTCGTATCGCCTCCTCGACGAGTCCGGCGCCGTGCTCGCGCTGCGCTCGGACATGACCGTGCCGATCGCACGGTTGGTCGCCACGCGCTACCCCCACTCCGAGCCGCCGCTGCGCTTCTGCTACCTGGCCCACTGCTACCGGGGGGTGCGCCCCCAGCGTGGACAACCGCGCGAGCTGCTGCAAGCCGGCATCGAGCTGATCGGCTCGCCCGCCCCGCAGGGCACAGCCGAAGTGCTCACGGTGCTGTGCGCCTGTCTGGACGCCGTCGGGCTGGAGGGCTACAAGATCGGTCTCGGCGACGCCTCGCTGTTCGGGGCGCTCATGCAGGGTCTGGGAGTGGCGCAATCCGATCGCGAAGCGCTTCTGCCCACGCTCGCGCAGCGCGACTTCGTTGCCCTGGAAGAACGCCTATCAGCGCTGTCGCTGCCATTGGACGTGCGCGAGCTGCTGCTCGACGTGCCCCAGCGCCGGGGCGGCCCCGAGGTCCTCTCGGACGTGGCAAGCCCGCTGTCGGAGGCGCTGGTGGGCATGCGCGCCGTCTATGAGCTGCTCTCGCCCGAGGTCGCCGCGCGAATCATCTTCGACCTCGGGCTCGTGCGCAGCATCGGCTACTACACCGGTGCCATCTTCGAGGTGTACGACCCCGCCCTTGGCGCTCCGATCGGGGGCGGCGGGCGCTATGACGAGCTGCTCGGACGCTTCGGGCGCTCGCTGCCCGCCGTCGGATTCGCGCTCGGTGTCGAACGCCTGCACATCGCGCTCACCGGCGAGGAGCGCGGCACCGGGGCGCTGCTGTCGTGAGCCCGTTGAAAGGCCTGACCATCGCCGTTCCCCGCGGCTCGCTGTTCAAGGACACCGTCGAGCTGCTGGGCGGTCTGGGCGTGGACACCTCAGAGCTTCGCTCCAACGACCGCAAGCTGCTCTTCGAGGACATCGGCGTGATCACGATGCGACCATCCGACGTCCCCACCTACGTCGAGGCGGGCTCCGCCGACATCGGCATAACCGGCAAGGACGTGCTGCTCGAGCAAGCCTCGCACGGCTCGGGCGAGGGAGGCCGCGAGGTCTACGAGCTGCTCGACCTCGGCTACGGGCGCTGCACGATGGTGCTCGCCTCGGAGGGCGGCCCCGATCCCGCCGCCGAGGCGCTGCGGCGCCTGGGCGTCGTCCGCGTCGCCACGAAGTACCCGCGCATCGCCGCCCGTCACATGGAGCGCACCGGCCGCCAAGCCGAGATCGTGGAGGTCAAGGGCTCGGTCGAGCTCGCCCCGCTCACCGGCATGGTGGAGGCGATCGTCGACCTCACCGCCACCGGCACCACCCTGCGCGAACACGGGCTGGTGGTGCGCGAGGAGATCGTCGAGTGCACCGCCCGGCTGATCGCCAACCCGGTGTCGCACAAGCTCAAGGCGTCCGCCATCGACGAGTTGAAGGAGCGGTTGCGTGCGGGGTGATGTGTCTCGGAAATGGGTGGCCCGCGCGCGCGCGCGCGTACGCGCGCGTGCCACCCGTTTTGGGGAGATGCGGCGCACGCGCCCACCCCTCTGGGAGCTGGGCCGGTCAAAGCGGCTGTGGCAAGCCGGCGGGCGGTGCCTGTGCGGATCGAGCGACTGACACTCGCCCAGCGGGAGTGCGCCGCGCTCGTCCGCGAGCTGCGTGCGCTCATTCCCGGAAGCCAGGACGTCGCCGCGCCGGTGAGCGAGATCCTGCACGACGTGCGCGAGCGCGGCGAGCAGGCGGTGCTCGACCACACGCGCGCGCTCGACACCGCGGGGGGCGAGCCGCGTCCGCTGCTCGTCGCGCCCGAGGAGCTGGACGAGGCGCTCGAGCGGATGCCGCTCGACGTCCTCGCCGGGCTCCAGGTCACGATCGCCAACGTGGCGGCTGTCGCCGACGCCGCAAGCGGACGGCCCGAGACGGTCGTGCCGCTGCCACAGGGGCACACGGTGACGCTGCGCGAGATACCGGTCGCCTCCGCCGCGGTCTATGCGCCCGGCGGTCGCGCCGCCTACCCGAGCACCGTCGTCATGGGCGTTGTCACCGCTCGCGCCGCCGGTGTGCTCGATGTGGCGGTCTGCACGCCACCCGCGCCAGACGGTCAGGCGCATGCCGCCATCCTCGCCGCCTGCCGGCTGTGCGGCGTGCAGCGCGTCTATCGGATGGGCGGCGCCCAAGCCGTCGCAGCGCTCGCCTATGGCGCCGAACCCTCCGTGCAGCGCGTCGACGTGATCGTCGGCCCCGGCAACCTGTACGTGCAGGAGGCAAAGCGCCAGCTCTCCGGCCTCGTGGGCATTGACGGCTTCGCCGGCCCCAGCGACCTGATGGTGGTGTTCGGTGAGGACGCCGACCCGCGCCTCGTGGCGCTCGACGCGCTCGCCCAGGCCGAGCATGGGGCCGGGAGCCTGGTCGTGGCCGTATCGAGCTCCTCTGCCGCGCTCGAGGCACTGCGCTCGGAGATCGAGCGGGAGATTGCAGCGGGGGCCGAGATCGGCGACAGCGTGTGCGCGCTCGTAGAGACACCCACGGTCGAGCGGGGCGTCGAGCTGGCCAACGCCTTCGCCCCCGAGCACCTCCAGCTGATCGGCGCCGCCGAGCAGGCGCTCTCCCATCGTGTGCGCACATCCGGCTGCCTGTTCGTGGGGCCTTACGCTCCCACCGCCTTCGGCGACTACGTCGCCGGCTCCAACCACGTCCTGCCCACCGGTGGCGCGGCGCGCTTCTCCTCGACGCTCTCTCCGCGGCACGTCCGGCGGGTGATGTCCGTCGTGGACGGCACTCCCCAGGCCGCCGTCAAGCTGGCCAAGGCCGGTGCCCCGATCGCCCGCGCCGAGGGCTTTCCGATGCACGCCAAGTCGATGGAGGCGCGAATCCGGGAGAATCGACCGGATGAGTGAGCGAACCGCCGCGATCGAGCGCACCACCGGTGAGACCGACATCCGCCTGAGCCTTGGCCTGAGCGGGCGTGGGGAGGGGTCGCGCCGCACCGGCGTCGGCTTCTTCGATCACATGCTCGACCTGCTCGCTCGTCACGCGCGCCTGGATCTCGACGTGGAGGTGAGCGGAGATCTGCAAACGGGTGCCCACCACACGGTCGAGGACACCGCCATCGTGCTCGGCCAGGCACTGGACCGGGCGCTCGGCGATCGCAGCGGGATCTATCGCTACGGCTCCTGCACCGTCCCGATGGACGAGGCGCGCGCCGCCTGCGCGATCGACATCTCCGGGCGTCCGCTCACGCTGTTCGTCGCCGAGCTGCCCCCTGGCTCCACCGGCGGCTTCGATCACGAGCTCGCCGAGGAGTTCTTCCGGGCGTTCGCCAACTCCGCCAAGATCACCCTGCACTTGGAGGTCCAGGCGGGCAGCAACGCTCACCACATGATCGAGGCCTGCTTCAAGGCGTTCGCGCGCGCCCTGCGCCAGGCGATCGCCATCGACCCGGGCGAGACAGGGGTGCCGAGCACGAAGGGCACGCTCACCCAATGACGCCTCGCGAGCGCCCGCGCCGATGACGCCGCGGATCGGGCTGGTCGATTACGGGATGGGCAACCGCCGCTCGGTCGAGAAGGCGCTCGAGCGAGCCGGTGCGCAGGTCGTCGTATCGAGCGATCCCGAGCGCCTGCGCCCGCTCGACGGTCTCGTGCTGCCGGGTGTGGGGGCGTTCCCGCGCGGCATGGCCAATCTGCGCGAGCTCGGCCTCGACGAGCTGCTGCGCGAGCGCCTGGCTGCCGGTGTTCCCGTGCTCGGCATCTGCCTGGGCATGCAACTGGCGTTCGAGCGCTCCACCGAGCTTGGAGGCGCTGAGGGGCTCGGCCTGATCGCCGGCGAGGTCCAGCCGTTGGAGCACGGTCAGCTCAAGCTCCCGCACATCGGGTGGAACGAGGTGACGTTCACACGCTCCTCTCCGCTTCTCGACGGGCTCTCCGAGCGCTGCGCCTTCTATCACGTGCACTCGTTCGCCCCCGTGCCGGCGAACCCGGACGACGTGCTGGGCGTCTCGGAGTACGGAGCTCGTTTCGCGAGCGTCGTCGCCCACGAGGGCTTCTATGGCGTCCAGTTTCACCCGGAGAAGTCCTCGAGCGCGGGACTGCGCCTGCTCGGCAACTTTCTGGAGACGTGCTCGAGCGCCAAGCTCGCGATCGCCCGATGAAGCTCTATCCGGCCATCGACATGCTGGACGGCAACGCAGTGCGCCTGGTCAAGGGCGACTTCGACGCCAAGAAGGTCTACGACGAGGACCCGCTGTCCGCCGCCCGCGCCTGGGTGCAAGCCGGTGCGCGACGATTGCATCTGGTCGACCTCGACGGCGCGCGCAGCGGCACGCCCGTCAACCTCGAGCACGTGCGACGCATCGTCGCCGAGCTGGACGTGCCCGTGCAGCTGGGTGGCGGGCTGCGCACGCTCCAGGCGCTCGGCGAAGCGCTCGACGCCGGCGCCCAGCGGCTGATCCTGGGCACCGCCGCCTTCACCGACCCGGAGCTGTTGGAGCGCGCCTTGGCCGAGTACGGCCCCGAGCGCATCGTCGTCTCCGTCGACGTGCGCGAAGGCAAGGTCTCGATCGACGGCTGGACCAGGGCTGCCGATGGCGGCGTCCGCGAGACGTTTGCCCGCCTGCTCGAGCGCGGCGTGCGCGAGCTGGCCTACACGAACGTCGATCGCGACGGGATGCTCGAAGGGCCGAGCCTCGACGACGTCCGCTCGATCGCCCAAGCCGCCGACGGCGCTCGCCTGATCTACTCGGGCGGCATCGGCGCGCTGGGCGACCTGCAAGCCCTCGCCGCCCTCGGCGAGCCCTCTCTGGACGGGGTGATCGTCGGCAAGGCGCTCTACGAGCGACGCTTCACCGTGCAGGAAGCGCTCGCCGTGCTCGGATCTTGAGCATCCGGTGAAGCCGCAGCAGACGCCTCGCGGGGCGTGTACCGTGGATGGGGTGCACTACAAGCGGGTCATCCCCTGCCTGGACGTCGACGCCGGGCGGGTCGTGAAGGGCGTGGAATTCCTCGACATCCGCGACGCGGGCGATCCCGTCGAGCTCGCCAGCCACTATGAGCGCGAGGGCGCCGACGAGCTGGTGTTCCTCGACATAACCGCCACCCACGAACGGCGCGAGACGATCGTCGATCTCGCCCGCCACACCACCGACGACGTGTTCGTCCCGTTCACCATCGGTGGCGGCATCCGCTCGGTGGGCGACGCCCAAGCCGTGCTCGACGCGGGCGCCGACAAGGTGTCTGTCAACTCCGCCGCCCTGGACCGTCCCGAGCTGATCGACGAGCTGGCCGAGGTGTTCGGCGCTCAGTGCGTCGTGCTGGCCATCGACGCCAAGGCAAGCGCCGAGCACGATGGCGCCTGGGAGGCGTATGTCGCCGGCGGTCGCAAGCCCACCGGCCGCGACGCAGTCCGATGGGCGCGCGAGGCCGTCGAGCGCGGCGCCGGCGAGATCCTGCTGACGAGCATGGACCGCGACGGCACCAACGAGGGCTATGACCTGCCGCTCACCTCCGCCGTGAGCGACGCCGTCGAGGTGCCCGTGATCGCCTCGGGCGGCGCCGGACAGCTCGATCATCTCGTGCAGGCGCTCCAAGCCGGCGCCGACGCTGTTCTGTGCGCGTCGATCTTCCACTACAACCAACACACCGTCGCGGAGGCGAAGGCCCATCTGGCAGCGGCGGGCATACCAGTGCGAAACGGGTAAGCCAGGCGAGAAGGGGGTGTGGCTGCATGAGCCACCACGAACAACACGCACGCACCGTGCTCGAGCGCCTGAAGGCGCTGCCGGGCGGCCCCGAGCTGCTCGCGCTGGCCCGCGAACGCCCTGAAGAGGTGGAGCTGGTCGGCGGCGCGGTGCGCGACATCCTGCTCGACCGCTCGCCCCGCGAGCTGGACGTGGTGGCGAGCAACGACGCGCGAAAACTCGCCCTGGCGCTTGCCGAGCGGCTGGAGCCCTCCTCCGAGGTGACGCTCCACGAGCGCTTCAACACCGCCGCCGTACGCTTCGACCGTGGAGAGATCGACCTCGCCACCCGCCGCGCCGAGTCCTATCCGGCGCCCGGGGCGCTGCCCGAGGTGCAGCCGGGCACCGCCGAACAGGACCTGATGCGCCGCGACTTCACCGTCAACGCCATCGCCGTGTCGCTGAGCGGAGAGCCTGCCCTGCGTGCCGCTCCGCACGCGCTCGAGGATCTGGCGGCGCGGCGGCTGCGCGTGCTGCACGAGCGCAGCTTTCTCGACGATCCCACGCGCATCCTGCGCCTCGCCCGCTATCGGGCGCGCCTGGGCTTCCACCTGGAGCCGCGCACCGCCGCGCTCGCCGAGCAGGCGCTCGCCGCTGGAGCGCTTCGCACCGTCTCCGGCCCGCGGCTCGGAGCCGAGCTGCGCTTGGCGCTGGCCGAACCCGACCCGCTCGCATCGCTCGCCGAGATGGACCGTCTCGGCGCGTTCGCCGCCTGGGAGCCGGGTGTCTGCTTCGACGAGCACATGGTGCGCGCTGCTCTGCAGGTGCTGCCCAAGGACGGCAACCGCACGCTGCTGCTGTGCGCCGCGCTCGTGCTCGACCTGATGAGCCGGATGGCGGACGAGGACCTCGAGGGCTCGGTGTGGGCGTTCCTGCACGACCTCGAGCTTCCCGTCGGGCAGGCCCAGCGGGTGTTCAGCGCCGGCATCGTCGCCAACTGCGCCGCTCGCTGGCTCGACGGCGCGGAGACCACCGCCGAGATGCTCGATCTGCTCGACGGCGCCTCCATCGAGGGGCTCGCGCTCGCCGCCGCCATGGCCGATCTGGAGTGGGGGCCGGACTGCTACACGCGCCGTGCCATCGAAGACTGGCTTCACGAGCACCGCCACATCCGCCTGCACATCACCGGCGACGACCTGCTCGCCGCCGGGCTCCCCGAGGGTCCGGAGATCGGAAGGCGCCTGGAGCGGGTGTTCGCGATGCGCATGAGCGGAAGGCTGCAGGAGGGGCGCGACGCCGAACTGTCCGCCGCGCTCTCCGATGACTGAGCAGGAGCACCCGATCGCGCTCGGGGAGGGAGCGTTCGCGCTGTTCAGCTCGCGCGCTCACGGCAACCTGTCGAGCGTGGCCGGCGAGTGTCGCGAGCGGGGGGCACGCGCGCGCGTGCGCCTGCGCGACCAGCTCGGCGTGCAGCGGCTCGTGCGCGGCTACCAGGTGCATGGCGCGGTCGTTGGCCGGGTTCCTCGCCACCCCGGCGGCGCGGCGGACGACAACGGCTTGTCCCATGACGATGACGCCGCCTCCCAGCCGGAGTTTCGCGCCGACGGACATGCTGTCTCCGCTCCCCGTATCGCCGCCATGGTGCTCGTCGCCGACTGCGTGCCCGTCGTGCTCGCCGCGCGTGGCGCGGTCGCCGCCCTGCACGCCGGCTGGCGCGGCTTGGCCGCCGGGGTCTTGGAGGAGGGGATGAGAGCGCTTCGCGACGTGGGTGGCGAGGGGCCGGTCACCGCCGTCGTGGGTCCCTGCGCCGGCGCCTGCTGCTATGAGGTCGGCGAGGAGGTGCACGCCGCCCTTGGGCAAGTCGCGCCCAGCGGCGATCGTCGCATCGATCTGCGCGCCGTCGCGCGTCAGCGGTTGATCGACGCCGGCGCTGTCAGGGTGGACGACGTGCACGCGTGCACGATCTGCGACGAGCGCTTCTTCTCGCACCGGCGCGAAGGCGAGCGTGCCGGCAGGCAGGCGGCGCTCGCGTGGCTGGCATGAGGCTCTCGAACGATCAGCCGGCTGTCGCAACCGGCGCCGAGGGCACGCGTGAGGTGAGCGCCGAGCGCATCCGCGCCAACCTGCTCTCGGTGCAAGCCGAGGTGACCGCCGCCGCCCGTCGCGCCGGCACACCCCCCGAGGTCGTGCAGGTGCTCGCCGCCGTCAAGTACCTCGCCGCCGAGCATCTTCCCGTGCTCGCCGACGCCGGGATCGGGCTCCTCGGCGAGAACCGCGCCCAGCAGCTCCTCGAGAAGGTCGCCGTCTGCCCGGGTGCGTTCGCGTGGGACTTCATCGGGGCGCTCCAGAGCAAACACGTGCGCTCGATCGTGCCGCACGTGCGGCTCATCCACTCGCTCTGCACGCACTCCGCGCTGCGGGAGCTCGAGCGCTGCCGGGAGCTGTGGCGCCCCGGCTTGTCGGCGCTCGTTCAGGTCAACGTCGCCGGCGAGCCCGGCAAGGCCGGGATCGCGGCGCACGAGCTGGACGACTTCATCGCGCGCTCGCCTGTCCCGATCGTCGGCTTGATGACGATGCCTCCACTGGCCGCCAACCCCAGCGACAGCAGGCGCTGGTTTGCGCGCCTGCGCGAGCTTGCGGGGGAGCGTGGGCTGCGCGAGCTGTCGATGGGCACCACGCAGGACTTCGCCGTCGCGGTGGAAGAGGGTGCGACGATCGTGCGGATAGGCACGAGGCTGTACGCTTAGCGGGCTCTAACATGAGCAGGGAAATCCCCGCTTTCAGCGAAAACGCCCTTTAGACATGGCCTTCCGCGATTCCTGGCACCGTGCGCTCGTCTACTTCGGCTTGGCCGAGGAGTATCACGACGACTATGACGAGGAGCCCGAGGAGGAGATAGTCGACCGCTATCGCGAGCGCCCCAACGTGCGCCGTCTGGCTCCGAGGCGCCGTCGCGACGACTTCGACGACATCTTCGCCGAGGACGAACCGCACAGCCGCCACACCGCCGTCCTGCGTCCCGTCGGGCGCGGCAACGGCAACGGCAACGGCGACGTGCGCGTGCACCTGGTGATCCCCAAGTCGTTCAACGACGCCCAGCAGATCGCCGACAAGTTCAAGGACTCCATCCCGGTGATCCTCAACCTGCAAGGCGCCGACACCGACCTGTCGAAGCGGCTCATCGACTTCGCCAGCGGACTCACCTACGCGCTCGACGGCGGCATGCAGCGGATCGCCGACAAGGTGTTCATGCTCACTCCGCGCAACGTCGAGATCTCCGCCGAGGAGCGCGCGCGGTTGATCGAAAAGGGCTTCTTCAACCAGAGCTGACCGCCGGTCCGCCGCCCCGGTAGCCTCACTGCCCTATGAAGATCGGACTGATCGGCGCCGGAAACATGGCTCGCGCGATGGCGCGCGGGTGGGAAGCACCCGTGCTGTGCTTCGACCCGGTCGCCGAGCGCGCCGGCGCGCTGGCGCAGGAAACCGGGGGGCAGGCGCTCTCCTCGAACGTCGAAATCGCGCAGCACGCCGACCTGGTGGTCCTGTGTCACAAGCCGGCTCAGCTCGACGCCGTCGCGAGCGAGATCGCAACCCACGTGCGCGCGCGTGGCGCCGCCATCGCGTCGATCCTCGCCGCCACTCCGCTCCAGAAGCTCAAGCGGGCATATCCAGGCAGCGCCGTCTACCGCTTTCTGCCCTCGCTCCCGGTGGAAGTGCGCAAAGGCGCGATCGTCCACGCCGCCGACCCCGACGCCGAGCTGGAGCCGAACGTCCGTGAGCTGTTCTCGCAGCTCGGCCTGCTCGTCACGCTCGACGAGTCGCTGATCGACGTCGCCATGGGCCTGATGTCGTGCGCGCCCGCCTACGTCGCGCTCGTCGCCGAGGCTCAGGTCGACGCCGGGGTGCGGCGCGGCATCCCGCCCGCCCAGGCTTCGATGCTCGTCACCGAGACGCTCGCCGGCACGGCTGAGCTGTTGAGCAGGCGCGACTACGACACGCTCGCCATCCGCCGCGAGGTGTCCTCGCCCGGCGGCATCACCGCGCGCGGGCTCGACGCGCTCGAGCGCGGGGGCGTGCGCGCCGCGTTCAGCGACGCGCTCGACGCCGTCCTGGGCACATGACCCTGCTGCTCGCGAGCGTGCGCACCGAAGTCGCCGGCTACCTGTCGACGCTCATCTACGTCTACACGCTGCTCATCGTCCTGTACATCGTCGTGCAGCTGCTGTTCGCGTTCGGCGTGCGCCCGCCCTACTCGCGCGCGGTGGACGCCGTGCTGACGTTCCTGCGCGACGTCTGCGAGCCGTATCTGCGGATCTTCCGGCGCGTGATCCCGCAAATCGGGATGTTCGACTTCTCGCCTATCGTCGCCATCATCGTGCTCTCGCTCGTCAACACGCTGCTCGTCCAGGGCGTCATCCACGGTTGAGCCGCCTGCCGGCAGCCGCATACGCCAAGGCGGCGGCGGTCACGCTCGCCGTCGTCACGCTCGACCAGCTCTCCAAGCGGATCGTCGAGCGCGACGTCGTTCCCGGCGAAGAACACCGGCTCCTGCCCGGCGTGCAAATCGTCAACACGCGCAACCGCGGCGTCGCCTTCGGCTTTTTGCCCGGCCGCCATCTGGTGGTCACCGTGCTCGTCGTCGTCGCTCTCGTCGTGCTGCTCGTCTACTTCGCGCGCAACGCCAGGCGCCCGCTGATCTGGCTGCCCACCGGGATGGTGCTCGGAGGAGCGCTCGGCAACGTCATCGACAGGGTGCGCGTGGGCTCGGTCACCGACTTCGTCAAGCTCCCGCTCGGCTGGCCGCCGTTCAACCTCGCCGACGCCGCCATCACAGTCGGAGTGCTCGCGCTGCTGATCGTCGTCGAGAAACCGCGCTCGCAGCGCACCCGCGACGCGCACGGCGCGGGAGAGCCGCGTGGCGCCTGACCCGCCGTTCGACGAGGATCCGCCGTTCGGGGTGCGCTGGCAGGACGAGCACCTGCTCGTCGTCGACAAGCCCGCGGGTCTGGTGGTGCCTCCCGCGCGCGGCCACCACGAGGGGACGCTCTCGCAGCTGCTGCGCGGCACCGCCGCCGGAGGAGACCCCGAGCGGGCGGGGATCGTGCACCGGCTCGACAAGGACACCTCCGGCTTGATGGTGGTGGCTGCCTCCGAGCAGGCGCACCGCCTGCTCCAGGCGGCGATCGCCAAGCGGCAGGTCGAGCGCGAATACATCACGCTCGTGGAGGGGCGTCCGCCGGCTCGCACCGGCACGATCGAGGCGCCGGTCGGACGTCATCCGCGCGTGCGCACCCGCATGGCGGTGGGCGGCCCGCACGCGCGCGAGGCGCGCACCCACTTCACGCTGGAGCGAGCGCTCGACGGAACCTCGCTGTTGCGCGTGCGCCTGGACACCGGACGCACGCACCAGATCAGGGTGCACATGCAGGCCATCAACCATCCGGTGTGCGGCGACCCCGAGTACGGCACCGCCGGGCTGCTCGGGTTGAAGCGCCAGTTCCTGCACTCCGCCCGGCTGGCGTTCACCCATCCGATGACGGGGGAGCGCGTGGAGGTCTCATCCCCGCTTCCCGACGACCTGCACGCCGCTTTGGAGCGAGCCGAACGCGGCGGCGTTCGGCTATCCTGAGCGCTTCATCCTTCACCCCCTAACGCCGCGCGGGTGCAAGCGTAACCCTGCTCGACGGGCGCCTTTTGAACACGAGCGCCCCACGAGTCCGCGAAACGCCCGCTCGGACGATCACCAAACAACTGCACCAAACAAGGGAGCCGACAACCGTGGCACAGGTAGGCATCGCGGAGCTGCTCGAAGCCGGAGTCCACTTCGGTCATCAGACGCGCCGCTGGAACCCCAAGATGCGCCGCTTCATCCATGGCGAGCGCAACGGCATCTACATCATCGACCTGCTCAAGACGGCGGTGCTGCTGGAGCAGGCGCGGCAGTTCGCCTCAGAAGTCGCCCACCGCGGCGGCACGGTGCTGTTCGTGGGCACCAAGAAGCAAGCCCGCGACACGGTCCGCGAAGTGGCGGAGGCGGCTGAGATGCCCTACGTCAACCACCGCTGGCTCGGCGGGCTGCTCACCAACTTCCAAACCATCAACCAGCGCATCCGGCGCCTGCACGACCTCGAACGCTACGAGGCCGACGGCCAGCTCGCGCTGCTGCCCACGCGCGAGCGCATGTCCGCGCAAGCCGACCTGCTGAAGCTGCGCGCAAATCTCGGGGGCGTCAAGAACATGCAGCGCGTGCCCGACGCCATGTTCGTCATCGACCTGAAGACCGAGGCCATCGCCGTCAAGGAAGCCCAGCGCCTGCGCATCCCCATCATCGGCCTGGTCGACACCAACTGCGACCCCGACGGCATCGACTACGTCGTGCCGGGCAACGACGACGCTATCCGCTCCTGCTCGCTCATCACCAAAGCCATCGGTGACGTCGTCTCCCAGGGCCGCGCCGTGTTCCGCGCCGAGGAGGAGCGCGCCCGCCAGGAACGCGCCGAGCAGGAAAAGCGCGCCGCCGAAGAGCGTGCACGTCGCGAGGCCGAGGAGCAAGCCAAGCGCGAAGCCGAGGAGCAGGCCGCCAAGGAAGCCGCCGAAGCGAAGGCCGCGGCAGAGGCCGCAGCCGCTCAGCAGGCGCAGGCAGCGGCGCCCGCCGCAGAGCAGTCCACCGCAGAGCAGGCGGCTCAGCCAGCCGCGCCGGCGGAGGCCCAGGGCGCTCCTGAGGAGCCCGCCGCTCCCGCGGAGCCGGCTCCGGCGGAGCCGGCTGGGGCCGAGCCAACCCCTGCCGAGCAGACGACTACGCCCGAGGAGGCAAGCGCATCATGAGCACCGCTGAGATCTCCGCCAAGGACGTGAAGGCCCTGCGCGACCGCACCGGGGCGGGCATGATGGATTGCAAGAAGGCGCTCTCGGAATCCGAGGGGGACATCGAGAAGGCGATCGAGATCCTGCGCCTGAAGCAGGGCAAGAAGATTCAAGATCTCGGCGAACGCACCGCCACCGAGGGCACGGTGCAGTCCTACATCCACGCCGGCGCCAAGGTGGGCGTGCTGATCGAGGTGGATTGCAACACCGACTTCGTCGCCAACAACGACGACTTCGTCGGGTTCGCTCGCGACGTCGCCATGCAGATCGCCGCCTCACCCACGGTGCAGTACGTCAGCCGCGACGACGTGCCCGGCGAGGCGCGCGACGCCGAGGCCAAGATCTACGAGCAGGAAGCCGCTGAGAAGCCCGAGAACGTGCGCGAGAAGATCGTCAGCGGAAAGCTCGACTCATGGTTGAAGACCATCGTCCTGCTCGAGCAGGAGATGCACAACCCGAAGTTCGAGGGCAAGACGGTGCAGCAGCTGCGCGACGAGCTCACCGCCAAGACCGGCGAGAACGTCGTCATCAGGCGCTTCGTTCGTTTCGCCGTCGGTCAGTAACCCGTTGACGCAGCGTCCCACCGCGTCCTCGGTCGCCTGCCGGGCGAAGGGATAGGCTCTCTCCGCGATGGGCTCCCCCGTCTTCAAACGCGTGCTGCTCAAGCTCTCCGGCGAGGCGCTCATGGGCGATCTCGCCTACGGCACCGATCCTGCCCGCGTGGCTGCCGTCGCTCGCCAGGTCACCACCGTGTGCGAGCAGGGTGTCGAGGTGGCGATCGTCGTCGGGGCGGGCAACATCTATCGCGGGATGCGCGGCGCCGCCGAGGGGATGGACCGCGCCACCGCCGACTACATGGGCATGATCGCCACCGTCCTAAACGCCCTTCCTTTGCAAGACGCGTTGGAGAAGCAGGGAACCAACACGCGTGTGCAATCCGCCATCACGGTCTCCGAGGTGGCTGAGCCCTATGTGCGCCGCCGCGCGATCCGCCATCTCGAGAAGGGGCGCGTGGTGATCTTTGCGGCGGGCACCGGCAATCCGTTCTTCACCACCGACACCGCCGCCGCGCTGCGTGCCGCCGAGATCCACGCCGAGGTCATCCTGATGGCCAAGAACGGGGTCGAGGGCGTCTACAGCGCCGATCCGGCGCTCGATCCCGACGCGGAGTTCATCCCCGAGATCACCCACATGCAGGCGATCGAGCGGCGTCTGCGCGTGATGGACTCCACGGCGCTCGCACTCTGCATGGAGAACGGCACGCCGCTGAACGTGTTCAACATGGACGACGAGACCAACATCTCGCGGATAATCGCGGGCGCTCGCGTGGGCACGCTCGTGCGCACGGCGCCGGCGGCAGCGATGGCCACGACAACGACGGCACGACAGGAGGCAGGCGGTGGCGGCTGAGATGATCGACGCGCTGCTGGAGGACGCTCGTGAGCGGATGGTGAAGTCGGTCGAGGCGACTCAGCACGAGTTCGCCACGGTGCGCACCGGGCGCGCCAGCCCGTCGCTGCTCGACCGCGTGGTGGTCGACTACTACGGCGCGCAAACCCCGCTGAACCAGCTCGCCACGATCTCCGCGCCCGAGGCGCGTCTGCTGAGCGTGCAGCCCTACGACAAGTCCTCGATCAAGTCGATCGAGAAGGCAATCAACGAGTCCGACATCGGCATCACCCCCTCCAACGACGGCAACGTGATCCGGCTGGTCGTGCCCGAGCTGACCGAGGAGCGCCGCCGCGACCTGGTGAAGGTCGTGCGCAACCTCGCCGAGGAGGGCCGCGTGTCGATCCGCAACGTCAGGCGCGACACGATGCAGCACCTGCGCGAGCTGAAGGCGGAAGGCGAAGCCGGATCCGACGACGAGCACCGCGCCGAGGTGGAGCTTCAGAAGCTCACCGACGCGCGCATCGCCGACATCGACCACTCGCTGAAGGGCAAGGAAGAGGAGATCCTCGAGATTTGATGGGGGTCCCGCCCGCCCCGCCCTCCCGCGCCTGTGCCCGCTACGTGGCGATCATCACCGACGGCAATGGCCGCTGGGCGCGCGCGCGCGGGGTGTCGGTGAACGAGGGACACAGCGCAGGCGCCGACACCGTCAAGGCACGCCTGCGCGATGCGGTGGAGCTCGGCGTCAAGGAGCTCACCGTCTACTCGTTCTCAACCGAGAACTGGTCGCGCCCCGCCGAGGAGGTGCAGGGGTTGATGGAGATGTTCGGTCGGCGCATCGACTGCGAGACCCCCGAGCTGCACGCCGAGGGAGTGCGCATGCGCTTCGTGGGCCGGCGCGAAGGTCTGCCCGAGGAGCTCGTGCGGCGCATGGCGTGGGCTGAATCGCTCACCTGCGAGAACACGCGCATCACCTTGTTCGTGGCGTTCAACTACGGCGGGCGAGCCGAGATCCTCGACGCGGCGCGCGCGTTTGGGGGCGGCAGCGAAGAGGACTTTCGCAAGCTGCTCTACGCGCCCGAGATGCACGACCCGGACGTCATCATCCGCACGAGCGGCGAGCGGCGGCTGTCCAACTACCTGCTCTGGCAATCCGCCTACTCCGAGCTCGTGTTCCGTGAGGAGCTGTGGCCCGACTTCACGCGCGAGGCGCTCGAGCAGTCGTTGGAGGAGTTCGCCGCGCGCAAGCGCCGATTCGGCGGGCGCTCGTGACCGCCGTCGGGCGTCTTGCCGGCGCGGATCTGCGCGGCCGGACGATCGTCGCGCTCCCGCTGATCGCGCTCGCGCTGTTCCTCGTGAGCGCCGGTGGCGTGGTGTTCGTGCTCGGCGTGTTCGTGCTCGGCTGCCTGTGCATGCACGAGCTGTATGGGATGTACGAGCGCGCCCAACCCGTGCGCCTGGCCGGATTCGTGGCGCTCGCCGGGCTGCTCGCCTGCGCCCAGTACGGCACCCGGTTCGACGTGATGCTCGCCGCCATGATCGCCCTGCCGGTGCTGTTCGCCCTGACGCTCGCCCAGCCGCATCCGAGCGTCGGCGGGATGGCGCTGACGCTGCTCGGCATCTACTGGGTCGGGTTCGCGCTCGCCCACGCGGTGCTGTTGCGCAAGCTGCCGCACGGCGCGGGGATCGTGATCGACGTTCTCGTGGGGACGTTCCTCGGCGACACCGGCGCCTACTTCGGCGGGCGACTGTTCGGCAAGCGCCCGCTCGCCCCGTCGATCTCACCCAACAAGACCGTCGAGGGGCTGCTCATCGGGATGGCGTGCAGTGTCGCCGCGGTGTGGTTCGCCGGGCGCTACCAGGACTGGCTGCCGGGCACGCACGCGCTCGTGCTCGGTGTCGGTGTGGCGGCGCTCGCGCCGATCGGCGACCTGTTCGAGTCGTTCGTCAAGCGCCAGGCGGGCACCAAGGACGCCAGCCATCTGCTCGGGGCGCACGGCGGAGTGCTCGACCGGCTCGACGCGGTGCTGTTCACGGCGGTGGTGGGCTATTACATCTGGGTGGCGTATGTCTGAGCGCCTGCTGATCCTTGGTTCGACCGGCTCGATCGGCACGCAGGCGCTCGACGTGTTGTCCCGCGGCGAGGAGCTCGAGCTGGTGGGTCTCTCCGCCGAGCGTTCATGGGAGGCGCTCGTCGAGCAGGCGCGCGCTCACGGCGTCCGGCGGATCGCGCTTGCCGACGAGCACGCCGCCGAGCAGGCGGCGCTGGCGTGGCCCGACGGCGAGGTGCTGAGCGGGGCCGAGGGGCTCGTGCGGCTGGTGGTGGAGTCGGGCGCCGATCTCGTGCTGAACGCATTGGTCGGCTCCGCCGGGTTGGGGCCGACGGTGGCGACGCTCGGCGAGGGGATCGACCTGGCGCTCGCCAACAAGGAGTCGCTGGTGGTCGGCGGCGAGCTCGTCGTCGCGCTCGCGCAAGCCACCGGGGCGCAGATAATTCCCGTGGATTCCGAGCACACCGCGCTGCATCAGCTGCTCGCCGGCCAGCCCGCTGGCTCGGTGCAGCGGCTGACGATCACCGCCAGCGGCGGGCCGTTCAGGGGCCGCACGCGCGAGCAGCTCGCCGAGGTCACCGTCGCCGAAGCGCTCGCCCACCCGACGTGGGCGATGGGGGGCAAGATCACGATCGACTCCGCCACGCTCATGAACAAGGGGCTGGAGCTGATGGAGGCGCACCACCTGTTCGGGACGCCGTACGAGCGGATCGATGTCGTGGTTCACCCGCAGTCGCTGATCCACGGGATCGTGCAGCTGACGGACGGCGCGATGCTCGCTCACATGGGACCGCCCGACATGCGCATCGCGATCTCCTACGCGCTCCACGGCGCGACGAGCGTCGATCTGCCGATCGCCCCGCTGGACCTCGTGCAGCTCGGTCGGCTGACGTTCGAGGCGGTCGATCTCGACGCCTTCCCGTGCCTGCGCCTGGCGCGCGAGGCAGCGCAAGCCGGCGGGACCGCTCCGTGCGTGCTGAACGCCGCCAACGAGATCGCCGTGCACGCCTTCCTGGGTGAGCGGCTGCCGTTCAGCGGCATACCCAAGGTGATCGGGAGGACGCTCGACGAGATCGGCAGCTTGCCGGTGCGCTCGTTCGAGTCGCTGTATGACGCCGATCGCGAAGCCAGGCGGGTGGCCGAGGAGGCGATCGCCGCGCGGGTGTGAGTCAGCTGCGCATCTGTTCCTCGGCGGCTTCCAGCGATTCGACATCCACCAAGTCTTGCGGACGCCCAGCCGCGCGCTTCATCTCGATCAGGTCTTGAATCGATGCGATGCGAACTTGACTGCCCGCGAGATTCATCGTCTCAGCGCGCTGGCGCAACGTCTCGTAGTCCGGGCTCCCGTCGGGGCGAGCGAGCAAGTCGATATTGCCCTTGGGTGTCGTCAGACACAGGATCTGGGTGCGACGCAACGAGCGGGCGTCGGGCACGAACGGCACATCTTCTGCACCACGTAGACGTGCCTCCAGGCCGACAAGCACCCCGCCGAGCGCGTCCAGGTTGCGCCTATCGCTCGAATAACAGATGTCGAGGTCCTTGGTGAAGCGCGGCATAGCCCTGAGCACGACGGCGAGGCCCCCGATAACCACGAAATCCACTCCGCCATCGGCAAGCGCGCCGATGAGCGCCGAAGGATCGAAGTCCTGATCAGTCCAGCTCGTCACGTGCGCGGGCGCCGGCTCTTGCCAAGCTGCGGCCGACCTCATACATGCGTTCCAGCTGCTCGAGCCGTTGCTGAGGTGTGAGCCTCAACTGCTGTGCAACGAGCGTCTCGTCGACGCCGCGCTTTGGCTTGACGCTCAGCACGAGCCTCTTGCCGAGCGACTGCAAGGCGTTGTCGAGCGTGGCAATGGTCGGGTTTGCGTCAAGCCGCTCCAGCTTCGCCACGGCGCCTTGGCTCACGCCCAGACGCCGGGCGACCTCTGCTTGAGTTACTCCAGCTTCGCCTCGAACCTGCCTCAAGAGAACGGCGGGATGCACTCTCTCATTATAACCTATGGGTATTAGAGAGGTGGCGCCTGCGAACGCTGGCGCCGGATGTGTCCCAAACGTTTGCGCCCGCGCGCCTGCCACACTGAGCTTATGAGCTGGCTTCTGACGATCCTCGGGATCATGGCCCTGATCGTCCTGCACGAGCTCGGGCACTTCGCGGTGGCCAAGGCGGTTGGGATGCGTGTCGAGCGCTTCTCGCTGTTCTTCCCACCGAAGCTGTTCGGCGTCAAGCGGGGGGACACCGAGTACATGGTGGGCGCGATCCCGGCGGGCGGCTACGTGAAGATCACGGGCATGAGCCCTGAGGAGGTGGAAAGCCTTCCGCCGGAGGTGGCGCGACGCGCCTACTACACCCAGGCCCCCTGGAAGCGCATCGTCGTGATCCTCGCCGGCCCGGGCGTCAACCTGCTGATCGCGTTCGTGCTGTTCGGCACGGTGCTGCTTTGGGGGCGGCTCGACGGCATCGTGACGCTCAGCAACCTCAACCCGAATCTGAACGCGCTTTCTCCCACGACAACCGTCGCGGACGTGCCGAAGGGCGAGCCCGCCCATGGGACGCTGCGCGCCGGCGATCGGATCGTCGCCGTCGACGGCAAGCCGGTGGGCGTCATCGGGGCACGGGATGCGATCGCCTCGCATCGCTGCGCCGGTCCTCTCACGGACGGATGTAGGGCGAAGGTGCCTGTCGCGATGACCGTCGAGCGCGGTGGACGGCAGGCGGACTTGCGCATATATCCGCGCTACAGCGCCAAGGCGCAGCGCATGCTGCTCGGTTTCGTCTTCGGAGAGCAGCCGCGCAGCTTTGGGGCGTTGGCTGCCGCCCGTGCGTCGCTCAGCACGATGTGGGTCACCACCGAAGAGACCGTCACAGGCCTGGTCAAAGCGCTCACCAACTCGAAACGACGCCACGAATTGAGCAGCATCGTCGGCATCACCGAGGTCACCCAGCAGGCGGTCGCCAGCGGCGCCGGCAAGGCGCTGGTCGTCGTCGGCTTCGTCTCGCTCGTGCTCGCCGTCGTCAACCTGTTCCCATTCCTGCCGCTCGACGGCGGCCACGTCCTGTGGTCGGTCGCCGAGAAGCTGCGCGGCAAGCGCGTGTCGGTTGCGGCAATGTGGCGCTTCAGCTCCGTCGGCATCGTGCTGATGCTCTTCCTCGTCATCAACGGCTTCAGCAACGACATCAGCCGTTTGGCGGGTTGACGTGCCCGGTCCAACGCCTCAGGCTGACGGGCGGCTCAGCCGGCCGGTGGGCGGACGCACACCCAGCTCTTGACCAGCGGGCCGACGCGCTCGGGGAGGGCGGGGCCGAAGAGGTCTTCGAGTTCGCGGCGGCGGAGCAGGGCGATGTCCTCCCAGCCGCCTGCCGCGCCGAGCTTCCAGTAGCGCTTGCGCAGGGCGGTCGGCAGCCAGTGGGCGGCGGGCAGGAGAGAGTGGGGCTCGATCGGGAACGAGAAGGCGGGGGTTTGGACGAACCAGCCGCGCCCGACGCGCCTGATCTCGCGGGCGAACGCTGCACGCTTGGGTGGCGGCACGTGCTCGATCACGCTCGAGCAATACACGAGGTCGAACTCGTCGTCGGCGAACGGCAACCCGCTCGCGGCGTCGGCGCGCACGAACAGCCCTGGGTAGTCAAGTCGCTCGATGAGGTCGACCCCTGTGATGTCCAGGTGGGGCTCGAGCGCTCGCAAACCGACCCGCCCGCATCCCACGTCGAGCACGCGCGCATCGGGGGGTAGGCGCGTGAAGGCGAAGAAGCGCTCGTGGCGGCGCCGGCGCGCGCGGGCGGCGAGGGGGGAGGCGACCCGGGCGAGCGGGCCGCGTGCAGTGGCGTAAACCTCGCCTGAAGGCGGCATCGTAGAATCAGCCTATGGCTTCAGAGCGTCAGATCTTTGTCGGGAAGGTGCCCATCGGCGGCGGAGCCCCCGTCGCCGTGCAGACGATGACCAAGACCGAGACCGCCAACCTCACCGCCACTATGGAGCAGATCCGCAAGGCGGCGGACGCCGGGGCGGACATCGTGCGCGTGGCGGTGCCTCGCGAGCAGGATGTCGACGCCCTGAAGCAGATCGTCGCCGACTCGCCGATCCCGGTGATCGCCGACATCCACTTCAACCACACACTCGCCCTGAAGGCGATCGAGGCGGGCGCGCACTGCGTGCGTATCAACCCGGGCAACATCGGCGGGCCGGAGAAGGTGGGGGAGGTGGTTGACGCCGCCAAGCGCCACGGCACCCCTCTGCGCGTCGGGGTCAACTCGGGCTCGCTGCCCAAGCATCTGCGCGAGCTGGAGTTCGAGAACCCGGTGGAGGCGCTCGTCACCGCCGCCGTGGAGACGGTGCAGCTCATGGAGCGCCTGGAGTTCGACAACTTCAAGGTGTCGATGAAGTCGACGTCTGTGCCCAACACGATCGCCTCCAACCGGCTGCTCTCAGAGCGCATCCCCTATCCGCTTCACCTCGGCATCACCGAGGCAGGCACGAAGTGGTCTGGCTCGCTGAAGTCCGCCGTCGGCCTCGGCACGCTGCTCGCCGACGGCATCGGCGACACGATCCGCATATCGCTCTCCACCTTCCACGCCGAGGAAGAGGTGAAGGTGGCTTGGGAGATCCTCAAGGCGCTCAAGCTGCGCGAGCGCGGCCCCGTGCTGATCGCCTGCCCGACGTGCGGGCGGCTGCAGTTCGACATGGATCGCGTCGTCGCCGAAGTCGAGCAGCGCCTGGACGCCTACGAGGACCAGTTCGAGGTGTCCGTGCTCGGGTGCGCGGTGAACGGGATCGGCGAGGCGCGCCACGCCGACTTCGGCATCACGGGCGCCAAGGACATGGGGATGATCTACTCCAAGGGCGAGCCCCTCAAGAAGGTGCCCACCGCGCAGCTCGTGGATGAGCTGTTCAAGGAGATCGACCGCTACTACGCCTCGGGCAAGCAGGTGCAGCGCGACGAGACCCAGGCGGCGCAGGCGCGCGAGTGGCTGGCCGCCAACGAGGACTCCGAAGCGATGACGCCCGAGAAAATCGCCGCCATGGAGGCGGAGGCTGCTCGGATGGAAGCCGAGGCGGACGAGCTGTCGGAGGCGCCCGCGCTCGTCATCGACGAAACCGTCTCACCGGTCACCGGGCGGCGCTTCACCCGCGGCTGACCGCGCGGTCGGCGGCGGACCGGCTTCCCCGTACCGGCCCGCCCGACCCGCTCGCGCTCTCGCGTGGCTGCTACGCGACGGCGCTGAAGCGCTCAGCCACCTTGTCCCAGTTCACCGTGTCCCACCACGCGTCGATGTAGTCGGGGCGGCGGTTCTGGTACTTCAGGTAATAGGCGTGCTCCCACACATCCACGCCGAGCAGCGGCGTCTTGCCGTCGGAGATCGGGTTGTCCTGGTTGGGGGTTCCCACCACCGCAAGGCCCGACCCGTCGTGCACGAGCCACGACCAGCCTGAGCCGAACTGGTTGACGCCCGCTTCCTTGAGCTTTGCCTGGAAGTCGGAGAACGAGCCGAACGCCGAGGCGATCGCGTCAGCCAGCGCGCCGCTCGGCTCGCCGCCGCCGCCCGGCTTCATGTGCTCCCAGAAGAGCGTGTGGTTGTAGTGGCCGCCGCCGTTGTTGCGCACCGCGGTGCGCTTGTCGTCGGGCACCCGGCTCAGGTCGCGCAGCACGTCCTCGATCGGCTCCTCCGCAAGCGGGGTGCCTTCGAGCGCCGCATTCACCTTGTCCACATACGCCTGATGGTGCTTGTCGTGGTGGATTTCCATCGTCTGCTTGTCGATATGCGGCTCGAGTGCGTCATACGCGTAAGGGAGCGGCGGGACCGAGTACGCCATCGGGGACTCCTTCTGTGGTTGACATTCGTATGCACTAATTCATAGCGTGCACCCCATGGACCTGCTCGACCGTCTCGGCTTGGAGCACCCGGTCGTCCAAGCCGGGATGGGGGGCGGCACCGCCGGCGCGGAGCTGGCGGGCGCGGTGTCCGCCGCCGGGGGGCTGGGCACGGTGGGGATCGTGCTCGACCCGGAGAGGATGCGCGCCGAGGTTGCCCGCGCGCGCACCCTGGCGCAGGGCCGACCCGTGGCAGCCAACCTGCTCGTGCCGTTCGCTCGGGTGGAGCACGCTCAGGCGTGCATCGACGGCGGCGCCGACTGCGTCGTGCTGTTCTGCGGCTTTAACCGGCGCCTCGTGCAGCGCCTTCGCGACGAGGGAGTGCTCGTGCTCCAGCAGGTGGGCACCGTGGCGCAAGCCAAGCAGGCGCTTGCCGAAGGGGTCGACGGGCTGATCGCGCAAGGACGCGAAGCCGGTGGGCATCTGCTCGGCGTCGAACCTGCGCTCGAGTTCCTTCCCAGGGCGCTCGAAGTGGCGGGGTCGCATCCCGTGCTCGTGGCAGGAGGCATCGCCGAGGCGGGCGACGTGCAACGTGCGCTTGCTGCGGGCGCCAAGGCGGCTGTCGCGGGAACGCGCTTCCTGCTCACCGACGAGTGCGCCGCGCATCCCGCCTACAAGCAGCGCGTCCTCGACGCTCGGCAGACGCGCGAGACGCTGCTGTTCAGCGTCGGTTGGCACGAGCGCCACCGAGTCGTGCCCAACGCCGCCACCGAGCGCTGGTGCCGCGGCGACTCGCTCGGGCCGCACGCGGTGCTCGGGCTCAACCGGGCGCTCGCCCCGCTGCTGCGCCGCCTGCCCCCATCCGCGAGCGCCGCAACGATCACGCGCCAGAGCGTCTCGCTGCCGCTCTACGGGCCGGCGTCGATCCTGCGCGGCATGGACGAGCGCCTCGTCGACGTCACGCCGTTGTACGCCGGGGAGACAGTCAAGCGCATAGACAGCGTCGTGCCCGCCGCGGACGCGGTCAAGGCACTCGCCAACCATTCCTAAAAGGTCGTACCAACCGGCGCATGCGCCGGTTGGCCGGACGGTGCATGCACCGTCCGGGACCACGCCGCATGCGGCGTGGTCGTCAGGCATCTCGGCTATGGAGCACTACAGAGCCATAGGATGCCGCCGATGACCCGCCTGTCCGAGTACCTGCTGCCAACCGAGAAGCAGGCTCCCGCCGACGCCGAGGCGATCTCGCACAAGCTGATGGTGCGCGCCGGGCTCGTGCGTCAGATGGGCGCCGGCATGTGGAGCTGGCTGCCCGCCGGATTCAAGGTGCATCAGAAGGTGGTGCAGATCATCCGCGAGGAGATCGACGCGATCGGGGGGCGCGAGATGCTGATGCCCGTGCTGCAACCCGCCGACCCGTGGCGCAAGACGGGGCGCCTGGAGATCGAGGAGCTGTTCAAGCTCTCCGACCGCAAGGGCTCGGAGCTGGTGCTCGCGATGACCCACGAGGAGGCTGTCACCTTCCACGTCGCGCACACCGTCAACTCCTATCGCGATTTGCCGCTGATCCTCTACCACTTCCAGGTCAAGGAGCGCGACGAGCCGCGCCCGCGCGCCGGAGTGCTGCGCACGCGCGAGTTCGTGATGAAGGACTCCTACTCGTTCGACCGCGATCAGGCTGGCATGGACGAGCGCTACGAGCTGCACGTAGGGGCCTACGATCGGATCATGCAGCGCACCGGCTTGCGCTTCCACACGGTGCAGTCCGACGTCGGGATGAGGGGCGGCCTCGGCGCGCACGAGTACATGGCGCCCTGTCCCGCCGGCGAGGACCGGGTGGTGCTCGGCGACGGCTACGCCGCCAACGTCGAGGTGGCGCGCCACGACCCGCACGTTCGGCACACCGGCGAGGGCAGCGAGGAGGAGGCGTGGACGCGCGACCGCCAGCCGCTGCGCCTGGAGCCCGCGATCGAGGTGGGCAACATCTTCAAGCTCGGCACGCGCTACTCCGAGCCGCTCGGCGCCACCTATGTCGACGAGCAGGGGGCGGAGCACCCGATCTGGATGGGCTGCTACGGCATCGGCCCGGCTCGCATCGTCGCGGCTGCGGTCGAGCAGTTCGCCGACGAGCACGGCATCTCCTGGCCGCGGGCGCTTGCTCCGTTCGACGTGCACCTCGTCGCCCTGGGCCGGCCTGGCACGCCCGAGCGCGACGCGGCAGAGCGGCTCTACTCCACGCTGCACGAAACCGGCGTGAGCGTCATCTACGACGACCGCGAAGGTGCGCCCGGTGAGAAGTTCGCCGACGCCGAGCTGCTCGGCTGCCCGCTGCGTCTGACCGTCGGCAAGCGCTCGCTCGAGTCCGGCGAGATCGAGGTGCAGATCCGTCGCGGTCGTCAACCGGGCGCCGGCTTGCCGCTCGACGCCCCTGCGGGTGAGCTGTTGGGAGCGCTCGAGGAGCTGTGTCGCGGCCTGCCGTGAGCAAGCTGCGTGTCCTGGGCTTCGATCGCTCCGGGCCGCCCCCGCCAGAGACGCTCTCCGGCGCGCCGCTTCGCCCCTGGACGATCCCCAACGCGGTGGGCTTCCTTCGCCTTGCGCTGATTCCCGTGTTCCTCGTCGTCGCGCTCTCCACCGACGACGGCGTCGACCCTGTGTCGGCGACGCTCTTCTTCCTCATCGGCTGGGGCGACTACGCCGACGGGCTGGCGGCGCGCATCACCGGGCAATACAGCCGCCTGGGGACGCTCATGGACCCCATCAGCGATCGCCTGCTCGTGATAGCGGGGGTGATCGTCTGCTGGCATTTCGATCTGCTCCCACGGTGGGCGCTCGCCGTGCTGATCGCCCGCGAGGTGGTGATGCTCGTGCTCGGACGCTACGCCGTGGGGCGCGGGGTGGAGGTGCGCATCAACTGGGTGGGCAGGCTGTCGGTGCCACCCGTGATGGGTTCGCTCTTCTTTGCCCAAACCGGCCTTGCCACGTTCGCCGAAGCGCTGCTCTATCTCGGCGTAACCATGGCGCTGGTGGCGAGCATCCTCTACTTCCGCTACGGGCTCGCCCAGCTTCGCTCGGCGCCCGCGCCGCGCTGAACCTCAAGCTCAGCTTTACACCTGCTCTATACTGCGTTTGCAGGCTCGGCAGTCCCAGAGCACACCCGCACTTTCGCGCGTCAGGAGATTCCGCGATGGACACGTTCCCAGATCTTGGCTCGATGAGCGACAGCGAGCTCAAGGAGGTCATCCGCCAGCTCACCGCCGAAGAGACCGAGATCTCCTACAAGCGGCGAATCCTGCACGGCAAGATCGACATCCTGCGCGCCGAGCTCGTCAGCCGTCTGCGCAACCGGCACGAGAGCGGCGAACCGGTGATCTCCGGCAACGACGTGCAGGCGCTCACCGACATCCTCGCCCGCCGCGCCGAGGGGTCGGGCGGCGAGGACGACGCGGCGTAACCATGGCGGCGGGACGCTGCACGGAGTGCGGGTTCGTCAACGACGAGGGCGCCAACTACTGCCAGCGCTGCGGCTCTCTGCTGCCGCGCGGTGAGAGCGCCACCGGCGAGCCAGCCACCGCCACCTATCGCATCGACGAGGCTGGAGAGCTCGTGCCCGTGGAGATCGGCGAGGTCACCGCCAAGGGTCCGGCGCTCGTGATCAGGGCGGGCGGCGGACGGGTCGGCGAGAGCTTTCCCGTCGACCGCGACCACATGACCATCGGTCGCCGCCCCGACTCCGACGTGTTCCTCGACGACGTCACCGTCTCGCGCGACCACGCCGTGATAGTGCGCCGCGGCGATGCCTGGCATCTCGACGACTGCGGCTCGCTGAACGGCACCTACGTCAACCGCTCGCGCATCGAGTCCCACCGCCTGGACGAGGGCGACGAGGTGCAGGTAGGCAAGTACAAGCTCACCTTCCACACCCGCTGATGGCATCCGTCTCAAACCCAACCGCCGCGGAGCTCGACCTCACCGCAGCCGAGCAGGCTCACGACGCGCACGCCGCCGTCGAGGGCAGCCCCCGCGAGAAGGCGCTGACGATCGGCGCCGTGTGCAAGGCGCTCGAGCAGGAGTTTCCGGGCATCTCCATCTCCAAGATCCGCTATCTGGAGGACCAGAAGCTGCTCAACCCGCGCCGCACACCCGGCGGTTACCGGCTCTATACCCAGGGGGACGTGGATCGCCTGCGCACGATCCTGCGCATGCAGCGCGACGAGTTCCTGCCGTTGCGCGTCATCCGCCAGGAGCTTGCCTCCGGGCGCACCGCCGACGCCGAGGTGCCGCGTCCGAGCGGCGCTGCGCCGCGCGCACGCCGCGCGAGCATGAGCGTGAGCGAGCAAACCGGAGCGCTCTACTCGCTCGAGGACGTGCTCGAGAACACCAACGCAGACGCCAAGCTCGTGCGCGAGCTCGAAGAGTACGGCGTCGTCAAGGGCGAGCTGCGCGGCGGGCAGCGCTACTTCGACGAGACCGAGCGTGAGATCATCGGCGCCGTCGCCGAGCTCGCTCGCTACGGGGTGGGGGGACGCAACCTGCGCGTGTTCCGCTCCTCCGCCGACCGCGAGGCGAGCCTGTTGCAGCAGATCCTCGCTCCGGCGCTGCGCTCGCGCAATCCCCAGCGCCGCAAGGAGGCGGTCGAGGCGCTCGAGAACCTGGCGGCGGTCACCACGCATCTGAAGCACCTGCTGCTCGTGCGCGACCTGCGCAAGATCGTCAGATAGCCGGGGCTGAGGCGGATGCCGACCGTCCGGCACACCCGCACGCTCCCCGTCTCCGCCGAGCGGCTGTGGGAGGTGATCGGCGATCCCCACCACCTGCCGCGCTGGTGGCCGCGCGTGCACCGCGTCGAGGGCGTCGACGCCGGCGCCTTCACAGAGGTGCTCCTCAGTGAGAAGGGGAAAACGGTTCGCGCCGACTTCCGCCTCGTCGGGGAGCTTCCCGAGCGTCGGATCGTGTGGGCGCAGCAGATCGACGGCAGCCCGTTCGCGCGCGTGCTGAAGAGCGCCGAAACCGAGATCCAGCTGCTGCCGATCGAGCCAACCCTGCCCGGCTCCCGGCCCGAAGGGGGGCGCGGGTCGATGGGCACGGAGGTGACGATCGAGCTTCGCCAAGCGATGCGCGGCTTGGAGTGGGGTGGCGGCAGCCGCTCGGCATGGGGTCACAGATGGGCGCTGGGGATGCTGCCGAAGAGCGGCGCCTATCTCGTGCGTCGCGCCGCCTCCTCCACCATCGAGGAGGCGCTCGACGGCTTGGAGCGGATCTTTGGCGTCTGAGATGCGCTGGTGGGGCTGGGGCGACCCCGCTCGACCCGCTTCGCTCGATCGGCGCACGCTCGTCCACCTGCGCGACACGCTCGCGATATCGGGAGCAGCGCGCCCGCCCGTGGCGCTCGAGCAGGTGGCGATCGAACCTTCGGCGATCTCCCGGGCAGCGCTGTCCGCGCTGGGCGAGATCGTGGGCTCCGAGCACGTGCGCACCGACCATGGCGACCGCGTCAGGCACGCCGCGGGCAAGAGCTATCCGGATCTCGTTCGGCTGCGCGCCGGTCGGCCTGGCAGCGCCCCCGACGCAATCGCCTACCCGAGCTCCCGCGAGCAGCTGCGTGCGCTGCTGCACGCTTGTGAGGAGCATTCGCTTGCCGCCGTGCCGTTTGGTGGCGGCACGAGCGTGGTTGGGGGAGTGGCGCCCGTGCGTGGCGAGCAGCAAGCGGTGCTGGCGCTCGACATGGATCGGCTCGATCGGCTCGTGCGACTCGATCGTCAGTCGCACACCGTCACCGTCGGCGCGGGCATGCGTGCGGTCGAGCTCGAGCGCACGCTGTCTTCCGAGCGGCTCACGCTGGGGCATTTTCCGCAGTCCTACGAGTATGTGTCGCTGGGGGGCTGTGCCGCCACCCGCTCCGCCGGCCAGGCATCCACCGGCTACGGGCGCTTCGAGCGGATGGTGCTCGGGGTGAGCCTGTGCGCCCCCGCCGGCACGATCTCCGCCTCCGCCGTGCCCGCCAGCGCCGCCGGCCCCAACCTGCGCGAGCTGATCGTCGGCTCCGCGGGGGTGCTCGGCGTGATCGACGAGCTGACGCTCCGTGTGCGCGCGACGCCTGAGGAGCACGTATACGAGGGTGTGTTCTTCGAGAGCTTCGAGCAGGGAGCCGATCTGCTGCGCGAGCTCGCCCAGTCTGGGCTGTCGCCCGAGGTTGCTCGCCTGTCCGATGCGCCCGAGACGCGCATCTCGCTGGAGCTTGCCCGCCATGGCGGGGTGCTCGAGTGGCTGGGTCGCCGCTATCTGGGGGTGCGGGGCTATGGCGAGGGATGCCTTGCGATCCTGGGCTTCGAGGGGCAGCGCGGGACGCTGCGCGCGCGTCGCCGGCGGGTGCACGCGGTCGTGCGGGCTCACGGCGGCCTGCCCGTCGGGCAGTCGCCTGGGGAGGCGTGGAGGGCGTCGCGCTTCTCGGCGCCCTACCTGCGCGACGAGCTGCTCACGCACGGTGTGCTCGTCGACACGCTCGAGACCGCCACGAGCTGGTCCAACCTCATTGCCCTTCACAGTCGCGTGCGATCGGCGGTCGGCGATGCGTTGCGGGCTTTTGGAACCCCCGGTGTCGTCGGCTGCCACGTGTCGCACGTCTATGAGACAGGCGCCTCGCTGTACTTCAC
>JBQCGU010000014.1:0-6113 GCA_051955355.1 Solirubrobacteraceae bacterium
ACGCTCGAGCGTCACGGCGCCCGAACGCTCGCGGGCCTCAGAGAGCGCATCCTGCAACGCCTGCTCACCCTCGCCGCCGCCATCAGCCTCAACCACCAACTCGGCCGCCCCAGCCGCGCGCTCGTCAACTACAGCGCCTGAAAGCGTGGAATCAATCATCTAGGGGAGCAAATCCGGGCGTAGATCGAGCAGCGTGGCGACGGGCAGGCCGACGACGTTCTCGTAGTCGCCCTCGATCTCCTGCACGAGCGCGGCGCCGGCGCCCTGGATCGCATAGCCACCGGCGCGTTCGCGCCACTCTTCGGTGCTGAGATACCAATCGAGCAAGCGCTCGTCGAGCTCGCGGAAGCGCACGCGCGTGGCGGCCACCGCGCAGCGCTCGCGCTCGTCGTCCAGCAGCGCCACCCCGCTCAGCACCGTGTGCGTGCGCCCGCCGAGCGCGGCAAGCGTCGCGCGGGCTGCCCTCTCGTCGGCGGGCTTGCCGTAGATCCGCCCGCCGAGCTCGACAACGGTGTCCACCCCGAGCACGAGCTCTGCGGCGCCCGGGCGATGCGCGGCGCGCGCCTTGCGCCGCGCGTTCTCCAGCGCCACCTCGCGCGGATCGCCCACTTCGATCTCCGCTACGCCCGTTGGGCGCACCTCGAACGCCACCGCCAGCCGCGCGAGGATCGCGCTGCGCTGCGGGGAGCGCGAGGCGAGGACGAGCTTCAGCGGCTCGCTCCGCCGCCCGGGCTCGGCATCGGACGCCGAGCGAGCGCTCACCCGAGCTCTGGGAAGAACAGCGCGGCCTCGCGCTGGGCTGACTCGGGCGAGTCCGAGCCGTGCACCATGTTCTGGCCCATCTCGATCGCGAAGTCGCCGCGGATCGAGCCCGGGGCGGCGTCGAGCGGGTTGGTGGCGCCGATCGCCTGGCGCGCCGCCTTGACGGCGTCGACGCCCTCCAGCACCATCGCCACGAGCGGCCCGGAGGTGATGAACTCGACCAGCTCGCCGAAGAACGGCTTTTCGGCATGCTCGGCGTAGTGGCGCTCGGCCAGCTCGCGGGTCATGGTCATGTGCTGGAGCGCCACGATGCGCAATCCCTTGCGCTCGAAGCGGGCGATGATCTCGCCGGTGAGCGAGCGGGCGAAGGCGTCGGGCTTGACGAGGATCAGAGTCCGGTCCATGGTGTCCTTTGGTTTGAGGTGTGTATGCGCGCTTGGCGCAGCCGCGTCAGGTGAGCGGCTCGGGTTCGGCTGCGGCGGTGGTTTCCGCCTCGACCGCCCCGCGCGGAGTCGCCGGAGCGGGCTTGGAGGCGGCGAGGCCCCGTTCGCTGCTGCGCCGTGAGGCGCGGCGGGCGGGCTTGGCGGAGGGCACCTCCGCCTCGCAGTAGGGGCAGATCGTCCAGGCGCGGTCGAGCGGGCGCGAGCAGCTGGTGCAGCGCTCCTTGAGCTTTCGCAAACAGCTGGGGCAGCGCACGAAGTCGCGCTCGATGCGGTAGTCGCAGTGCGGGCAGAGGCTGTAGTCGAGCTCGCTCAGGCGCGCTTCGGCGGCGTGCATCTCCAGTTCGCGCTCACGCACGTCCTCGAGGTATTCGGGCGGACGCAGAATCACATAAACAAGCGTCCCCACGAACGGGAACAGCGAGGCTGCGGTGGCGCACCCGACGAGCATCGGGTCTTCGATGCGCCGCCGCGCGTCGGCATAGGTCCAGTAGACGAGCGCGCAGTACAGGACTACGGCGAACAGGATCAACAGGTCGATGGCGAGAGTCAAGCCGCTGCTTTCGATTCCGAAGTATGCAATGGGTGGCATTTAGTGCCCCTACTGAAGGCCGCTTGAAACCTTTCGCGGCAAACGCGCTCAAACCTGCATCGAATGGCGCTGGCGGGGCCGAGTTTAGACCCTAGAGAAGGCAAATGCGGGCAATGCGCAGCCGAGCCCTCACAGGAACAGCCGCCCGAAGCCGTAGCCGGCGGCGAAGAAGACGAGGATCACGAGCGCCACGATCAGCGCCACGGCGCCCACCATCGCGAGCACCGACGGTCCATCCTCGTTCATATCCGTCCCCTCCCTTCCATGCTCGGAATGTCATGCGAGGAAGCTGCGTCGGCCATCGCGGCGTGCGCTTGCAGTCCCAGCTCACGGCTGTGAGCCAGCAACTCGCCGACGAGGTACACGGACCCGGTCGCCAGCACCGCCCCACCGCCAGAGCGGGTGCGCGCCCAGCTTTGAGCGGATTTCAGAGCGCGGGCGGGTTGAGGCTCGCACACGGCTTCCGAGAAGCCCATCTGGCTTGCCAGCGACTGCAGGGCGGCGGGCGACAGTGCGCGCGAGCTTGGCGGCGCGGTGAACCAGGCACGCTCGCAGCTGGGCAGCAGCGCGCGCAGCATCGAGGCGGCGTCCTTGTCGTCGAGCACGCCCAGCACGAGCCCCAGGGAGCGACCGGCGAGCAGATCGGGCAGCGACTCGGTCAACGCCTGCACGGCGTGCGGGTTGTGGGCGCCGTCGAGCAGCGTGAGCGGATCGCGCGCCACCACCTGCGCACGTCCAGGGACGACGATCGCCCCGGCGGCGGCTGTGACCGCCTCCTCGTCGAGTCCCATCCCGAGCGACTCCAGATAGGCCTGAGCGGCGCGTCGGGCGAGCATGAAGTTCTCGCGCTGGAAGGACCCGCTCGCGTGCAGCTCCAGCTCGGCGGGCGGCGGGTCGGCGCACACGACGGTGGCGGAGCGCTGCTCGGCGAACAGGTGGGCGAGCTGCCGAACCTCCTCCCCCACACCCGCGCCGAGCACGAGCGTGGCGCCCTCTGACAGCACGGCGAGCTTCTCGTTGGCGATGTCGGGCACGGTCGGCCCGAGCCAGCGCGTGTGCTCCAGCCCGACGTTCGTCAACACCGCGACGCGCGAGTCGATCACGTTGGTGGCGTCGTAGCGCCCACCGAGACCCGCCTCGATCACGGCGACCGCCACGTCGCGGCGCGCCAGCTCCCAGAAGGCGGAGGCGGTGAGCAGCTCGAACTGGGTGACGTGGTCGTCCTCGGCGAGCGTGCGGTTGACCCGTTCGGCGGCCCACGCGGCGTGCGTTATCGCAGCGGCGAAAGCGTGCGTCTCGATATCGCGCTCCGCCACCTGCACGCGCTCGGCGTAGGAGACCAGATGGGGCGAGGTGAAGCAGCCGGTGCGCAGCCCGTGGCGCTCGAGGATCGCGGCGATCATGCGGGTGGTGGATGTCTTGCCGTTGGTGCCCACCACGTGGATCGTGTCGAAGCTGCGCTCGGGAGAGCCGAGCACGGTCATCATGCGGCGCATCCGGTCCAAGCCGAAGCGCATCCCGAACAGCTCGAGCGAGCGCAGGTGACGCTCGGCGTGCTCGGGGCTCCACGAGCGGCTCACGCCGTCCGCCGATCCCAGCTCGTCGACCGGCGCGCGCAGCTCACAGCGCTCCAAGCTCCGCCACCAGCCGACCCAACCGCTCTCGCTCGGCGGCCACCACGTTCGCGGGCGCCTTCTCGACGAAGCCGGCGTTGGCCAGCTTGCCCTGCGCCCGCGCGATCTCGGCTTCCAGACGCTCGCGCTCAGCCGCACGACGACGCTCGGCGGCGTGCAGGTCGAGTCCCTCCTCGGAGAGCACTTCCACACTGCCCCCCGGTATCGGGACGATTGCCACCGCGGAGACACCGTCGCCCTCGCCGCCGGACAGCTCCAGTCGCGCCATGCGCGCGAGCAGCGGCGCGGTGTGCTCGTGGACGTGGGCTGACAGTCGAGCGGGCACCACCAGGCCGGGCCGCGCGCCGACTGAGTCGCGCCAGGCGCGCACGAGCGTCACCGCCTCAATGACGCGCTCCATCGTCAGCTCGGCGTCGAGGTCGATGAGCTCCTCCTCCGAGCGCGGCCAGCGGCGCGCCGCCAGCAGATCGCCCGAGCTGTCCAGATAGGACCACAGCTCCTCGGTGACGAATGGGATCACCGGGTGGGCGAGCGCGACCGTCTCGCGCAGGACGTGCAGCAGCGTGCGAGCAAGCGCCTGACGCTGCTCCAGCTGCTCGTCGTCCAATCCCTCCTGGGGCAGGTCGGGCAGCCGGTGCTTGACCAGCTCGATGTACCAGTCGCACAGCTCTCCGTAAACGAAGTCGTAGATGCCCAGGGCGGCGTGCGAGAAGTCGTAGTCCTCGATGCGCGCCGCCGTGTCGGCCTCGATTTGCGCCAAACGCGAGAGGATCCAGCGGTCCTCCACCGCTTGCGGGCGGGGCGCCGGCACGAGCGCCTGCGCAGCGGACCCAAGGCTTGCGTGGATGCGCAGCAGCGCGAAGCGCGCCGCGTTGAACAGCTTGTTGGCGAGCGCCTGCCCCTGGGTGACCTTCTCGGCGGAGTAGCGCACGTCCTGGGTGGAAGCCATCGCCAGCAGGCCGAAGCGCACCGCGTCGGCGCCGTGGCGCTCGATCTCCTGCAGCGGGTCGATGCCGGTGCCCAGCGACTTGGACATGCGCCGCCCGTCGGGCGCCTGGATGACCGAGTGGATGTAGACGTCGGAGAACGGCGCCTGCCCGGTGAGCTCGATGCCCATCATGATCATGCGCGCCACCCACAGGAACAGGATGTCGCGGGCGGTGGAGAGCACGTTGGTGGGGTAGAACGCCTTCAGCTGGGGGGTGTGCTCGGGCCAGCCGAGCGTGGCGAACGGCCACAGCGCCGAGGAGAACCAAGTGTCGAGCACATCCTCCTCCTGACGGACGCGCCCACCGCACTCCGAGCAGCCCTCCGGTGCGGCGACCGCGACGTTGACGTGCCCGCAGGTCTCGCAGTAGTAGACGGGCAGGCGGTGACCCCACCACAGCTGGCGCGAGACGCACCACGGACGGATGTTGTCCATCCAGTCCAGATAGACGCGCCGATGGTTGTCGGGCACGATCCGCACGCGCCCCTCCTGCACCGCCGCGATCGCGGGCTGGGCGAGCTGCTCCATGTCCATGAACCACTGCAGGGAGATGAGCGGCTCGATGCGCTCGCCGGAGCGGTGCGAGTAGGGCACTTCGTGCTCGTAGGGCTCGCTCGCGACCACCCGGCCTTCCTCCTTCAGCGCCTCCAGCACGGCTGCGCGCGCGTCCATCACGGTAAGTCCGGCGAAGCGCTCGCCCGCCTCGGCGGTCATGCGTCCGTTTTCGCCGATCACCGACACCTCGTCGAGGTCGTGGCGGCGTGAGATCTCGAAGTCGTTGGGGTCGTGCGCCGGTGTGATCTTCAGCTGGCCGGTGCCGAAGTCCATCTTCACGTAGTCGTCGGCGATGATCGGCAGGTGACGGCCAACGAGCGGCAGGATCGCCGTGCGCCCGACCAGGTCGCGGTAGCGCTCGTCCTCGGGGTTCACCGCGACGGCTGTGTCGCCGAGCATCGTCTCGGGGCGGACCGTGGCGATCGTGACGGTGCCCCCGCCCTGCACGTCGTAGACGATCGAGTACAGCGTGTCGCTCTCCAGGCGCTGCTCCACCTCGAGGTCGGAGATCGCCGAGCGACTGCCAGGGTCCCAGTTGACGATGTAGCGGTCGCGGTAGATGTATCCCTTCTGGTGCATGGCGACGAACACCTCGGCGACCGCGCGCGCGTAGCCCTCGTCCAGCGTGAAGCGCTCTTCGTCGTAGTCGCACGACGCACCCAGACGCTTGAACTGCTCGACGATCGTGTGGCCGTAGTGCTCGCGCCACTCCCACACCCGCGCCACGAACTGCTCGCGCCCGAGCTCTTGACGGGTGAGCCCTTCGGCGCGCAGCGCCTTCTCGACCTGCGCCTGCGTGGCGATGCCGGCGTGGTCGGTGCCGAGGATCCACTTCGTGCGCTCCCCGTGCATGCGGTGGTAGCGGATGAGAACGTCCTGAATCGATCCGTTGAGCGCATGACCCATGTGCAGGGAGCCGGTGACGTTCGGCGGCGGTATGGCGATCGAATAGCTCTCGCTCGCATCTCCGTCGGGCTCCGGATGGAACAGGCCCGAGGACAGCCAGCGCTCGCCGATGCGCGGCTCGACCTCCGCGGGCTCATAACGGGTGCGCTCCTGCAGCTCGGCGATTCGATTGCTCATCGGAGCGTGAGTGTACGGCGACTCCACGTCATGTACCGACCGGCGCATGCGCCGGTCGG
>JBQCGU010000015.1:0-74350 GCA_051955355.1 Solirubrobacteraceae bacterium
CGGCAATGAGCAGCAGGTCGAGGTCGGCGTCCATCGAGGCCCCCTAAGGTCGGCGATGCCAGTTAGCACCGCCGACTTCGACCCTGCTGCCCAGAAACCCTCGATCTCCACGGGCTTCCCCGTGGAATCAATCATCTAGCCCGCAGACAGAGCCGACGGGGAGACTCGAACTCCCGACCCCTTCATTACGAGTGAAGTGCCCCTCGGGAGCCTTTCCCCCGCAAATCCAGGCTTTTGGTAAGCGTTCAGTGGGTTGGGGGATATAGCCGGGGCTCGTCGAATGACTGTGCGTGGAGCGTACTGAGGCGGAGGCGATCTATGACGCGGGGCGGGATGTGGTGGTGGAGGTGCTGTTGCGGATGGATCGCCGCATTCAGCAGTTGGAGGGGCGTGTTGAGAGGCTCGAACGGGAGCTGAGGAAGAGCTCGCGTAATTCCTCGCGCCCGCCGAGCTCTGATCCGCCGTTGGTGCCTGCTCGCTGCAAGGATCGGTCGGGTCGCAAGCGCGGCGGTCAGGCTGGTCACGAGGGGCACGGCCGTCCGTTGTTGCCGGCGTGGGCTGTCGATGAGACCGTCGAGCATTGGCCGGTGCGCTGTGGTTGCGGGCACGTCTTTAGCGAGGACGAGCGGGTTGCGGTCGGTGATCCGGTGCGCCACCAGGTCGAAGAGCTTGAGCCGATCAACGTGCGGGTGAGCGAGCACCGCTGCCAGCGAGTGTGCTGTCCTGAGTGTGGCAGGCAGACGCGAGGCGAGCTGCCCGAGCAAGTGGCCTGGAGCTGTTTCGGTTCGCGCCTGCAAGCGGCGGTGGCGACGATCTCGGTGCGCAACCGTGTCTCGCGCTGCGATGCGGTTGAGCTGGTCGAAGAGCTGTTCGGCGCCAGGATCAGCTCGGGCACGGTCGACGCGATCCTCTCAAGGACCGCTGCGGCGTTGGCCGACCCCCACGATGATCTTCTGTTGCGGCTGCGTGGCGCCCACGCGGTGAACATGGACGAGACGGGCTGGCGCACCGCCGGCAAACGGCGTGCGCTGTGGGGAATGTTCGACGCCAAGCACGCCTATTTCGCTGTGCGGGCCGACCGTCATGAGGATCACGCCAAGGAATTGCTGGCCGACACGTCGGCGATCGTGACCTCGGATCGCTGGTGGGCTTATACGCACCTGCCTCTCGCCCGCCGTCAGATCTGCTGGGCGCACCTGAAGCGAGACTTCGCCGCGCACGCCGAAGGGCTCGCCGCCGAGCAACAGTTCGGCGAGACGGGCCTTGCGCTCGGCGAGCGAGTGTTCTGGGCCTGGGAGGTCTTCGGGCACACCGCCGATCGGCGAGAACTGAAGCGCACGATCCGCGCTCTTCAGCGTGAGTACAAGCCGATCATCCGCTCCTTCGCCTCAAAGCGCGCCCGCAACAAGCGCTGCCGCGGCATGGCACGCAACCTCCTGAAGGCATGGCCGGCGCTATATGGACATTCGCCAGCCACGACAGCGTGCAACCAACCAACAATCACGCCGAGCGCGCCCTGCGCAGCGCGGTGATCTACCGCAAGCTCTCCCTCGGAACCCAGTCCCAGACCGGCGAGCTACGGGTCGCGCGGCTGCTCTCCGCACACACCACCTGCCGCCTGCAACACCGCTCGCTGTTCGCTTACCCCACAGACGCGATCGCAGCCCACGCCCGCGGCCACCCAGCGCCACTGCTCAGCTGAGCAGCGAACGACTGAACGCTTACGCTTTTCGACGCTGATGGAGTCGGCCTACCGCGCTGATCCCCGTGCTGACACAGCAGTTTGCTGTTCCCTTTGGGGCCGACAAGCTGCGGATGGCGGCCTCAATGCGCCTCCCAGCATGAGCTTCGTGACCGCTTGCTCAACCGGCGCGATCGCTCGCCCCTGGACGGCGACGTATGGCGTCGCGGTCCGCACCAAGAGGCGTGAGGCGCGCCAAGCATGGGCCACCACAACTGCTGCCGAGGAGGGACCCTCGCGATCCGACTATGCACGCTCCCGAACAGTCGCCAAGTTCCTGGTGGGCGTGGCTGTCGTCGCGTCGCCGACGCACTCCTAGCGTCGCCGTTGTCTCTGTCTGGCTGGCGACGGCGGGCGCGCAATCACGGGCTTGCATCATCTAACGGTCCGCTATCGAAGGTAGGAGCTAGTGATCTGCGACGGGTCTGGGAATAGCCTTGCCCTCATGCGCTCACCCACCCGGCGTTTTGTTCACAAGGTAGACGTAAAAGGCCCCCGCAAAGTTTTTCCAAACTTGTGCGACCTCCTCAGGTCCCTCCAGCATGACATCGCTAGCGTCCTTAAATGTGAGCGTCTTGTCCAGAGTCTCAATAAGCGCGCGATTAAATCTTCCCAGTGCGCCCGGCTCCTTAGCAAAAATCTGTTTCGCAATATCGATCGCTGCACCTGATACGCAGCCCGCCGCCATGGCAACAGCAAACCCAGTCAGACCGACGGGCTCTGTAGCCGCTGCTGCCGTTACGATTACGCTCCCTTTAAGGAATATGCTAACCATCGCCTGTCCACTGCCAGCGACACATGCGTTCGCCACCTCGTACCAGTTTATAGGAGGCATGGTCGGCATTAGCGACCCTCTAAACGAACACATCCCTGTCGGGTCCGTACGGTTTTCGGGGTTGTCCTGACCGTACGAGTACGGTTCCCCGGTGCTTTCGATCGCCGGATCAATACTCATGAACTGGCCGGTTGCCGGGTCTTGCCGCCGCGCTCCTAGTGAGATGAGTCCCGTTTCTTCGTCGCTCACCTGACCGTCGTATCCGAGTAACACCGGATCACCCGCAACTTCGATGAGCTTGCCATAAGGGCTGTAGGTTCTCCATCCGACAACCTGACCATGTAACCAGTATGTGATTACACGAGTTGATCCTTGCTGATCGTGATGCAGATATACGGCATTTTGTCCTGCGATCTTCTCGAGGGGAAGGCCTTCCGGGCCGTATACATAGGATTCTTCACTACCTGGATATAATTCTTCGCTAAGCAGCAATGGCAGGGGTTCCGCAGTATCCCACGTTAAACCATCCCAAACTTTTTCGGTTTGAGCGCCGAGTGGCAGTCCGTTGCCGTCGTAGTAAAAGGTGCTTTCTATTTCGGTTTGTTTCGGACCCATCTCACGATATATTTCTCCTAGCAGGCCCGCCTGGTTGTATTTGTAAGTTGTTGGGAATTCTCCGCTCTTTGGATTAAGTTCTGACCGTTGGCCGTCTTCGTTGTAACTGTATTTTGCTGTGGGGCTTTCTTTGAGCTGATCAGCTTCGTTGTAGGTGTACCCGGCTTCACCTTCGATCTCTGTAGGGTTGTTAGCTTTGTCGTATGTGTAGGCGTGTTTTGCGTGTTCGATAAGCCGGTTGTTTTCGTCGAGTACGCTTGTCACGGTCGCCGGCGATGCTCCTTCGGCGACGTTTTCGGTCGCTTTAATGACTTGTCCGTCTCCGTCGCGTTCGTATACGAGTTTGGCGATGCTGGTTGAGCCCCATAGCATCTTTATTTCTGTCATTTGGTCGGCTTCGTTGTAGGCGTATTCGTCCTTGTCTTCCGATAAAGCCGGAAAAGTGGTAGTGATCGGCTTGCCGTCGGCATTGTATTTGAAGCTGAATTCGCGACTGCTCCAGTCGGTGACTTTTGCAAGCCGGTTGTCTTTGTCGTATGAGCGGGTGATACTTTTGCCGTTCGGATAGGTGATCTTGACGGGTAGGTTGGCGAGGTTATATTCGTATGCGACCGTATGGCCGTAGTCGTTGACGTATTTCGTTAGACGGTCGAGCTTGTCCCAGGTGTTGTTGGTGGTTTCGACGAGCCTCCCATACGTTTCATCTTCCATTTTTGTGACCTTGCTGTCTTTGTTGTATTCATAGGTCACGTTGGGCGATTCATCGGGCACTAAGAGCCAGGGGTGTTTGATTTTCTTTAGCCTGTTGGTTTCGTCGTAGGTATATTCAGTTACTTTTCTTTCCGGGTCTTCTAGCTTTTCGAGATAGCCAGCTTTGTTGTAGGTCTTCTTCCAGACCTTCCCGAGCGGATTCTTTTCTTCGGTGACTTGCCCGAGTTGGTTGTGTTTATATTCCCAGGTGTGTCCGTTCCCGTCGGTGTAGCTGGTCTTCTCGCCTTCAGCGTCGTACCCGGTTTCAGTTGTGTCGCCGTTTGGCTTGACGACCTTGATAGGCAGGTTTCGGTCGTTATATTCGTATTTTGTTGTGTGTGTATTACCGTTAGTTTCCGATTCGACGTTCTGATTCGCGTCGTATTTGTATTCTGTAGCGTGCCCGAGGGGATCCGTGATCTTAGTCGGTAGCCCGTAGTCGTTCCGTTCGGTTTTGGTGACGTAGCCGCGTGGACTGGTTTCTTCGGTCTCCTGCGAATCTTCGTTGTATTTCCACTTGCGTTCGTTGCCTTCGGCGTCTTTTTCAGATTCCTTGTCGCCATAGGCGTCGTAGGTGTATTTTGTTTTGTTGCCGAGCGGGTCAACGACTTCCGTTACGTCACCGTAGGCGTCGTATTTGTATTCGGTCTTCTGGGTTTCCGATCCGATTGGTCGTTCAACCATTTCTGGTTGACCCGCTTCGCTGCGTTTGATCGTTGTGATCTCGCCTTCGGGCGACGTTTCCTTGACAACATTGCGATCTTTGTCGTATTCCCATTTGCGTTCGTCGCCGTTAGGGTCCGTTTCGCTGGTTCTGTTACCTTCGGTGTCGTACCCGTATTCCGTAACGTGTTTGTTCGGATCGGTCATCTTTGTGAGCTCGAACGTCGTGCCGTTATATTCGTATTCTGTTACCTTTTCGGCGCTCGTGCCCTTTGCTTCGATGACCTTTGTGGGCTCATCGGCAGTGTTGAACGTATCGACTGTTTCTGCCCCGTTCGGTTCGGTTATCGTCGTTTCGTTCGTCCCGTAGCTCCATTTGCGCTCGTGACCCGCTTCGGTCTCCTTGATAACACGATGGGAGCTGTCGTATTCGATCGTGATGGCGTGTCCGCGTCCGTCTGTCACGCTCGAAAGTAGGTATGGGGCCGTCGCGGTGTACCCGAATTTCCAACGGACTTTCCCTTCGATACTGACATCCGCAAGGCCGCCTTTAGCAGTGTACGTGTAGCTTACGACGTGACCTATAGGGTCTTTGATGCTTTCGACGAGACCTTCCGCATTGTATTTGAAGGACAACGAACGCCCCGTACTGTCGGTGACTTTTTCGAGTTGCTTGCTACCGTTATAAACGAGCGTTGTCGAGTTTCCGTTACGGTCGGTTTCCTTAACCAGCTCGCCTTCGCTGTTAAATTCGAGCGCGGCCTGTTCCGGTAGTGTGTAGATGTAGTTCGAGCCTTCCTTGACAAAGCTCGCCTGCACCCATCCGCCCGCTTCGTATTCGCCTTTTTCGTTCTTATAGAAGGTTACAGCGCTACCGTTCTGCTGTTGAACCGTCGCAGTCTGCTGACCCACTTCGGAGATGGCGAGCACCAACCTCGTCCCGTAGGGTCCGGTCCAGCCCCAACCCCAAAGGCCAACGCCAGCGTCTTCGGCTTGAGCAGCCGCAGAAACCTGAGCGTCATATGAGCGAGCGACGTTCAGCCCGAGCCCGCGCCCCCCGATCACGGTGTCCGCCTGCACCATCGCCTCATCGCCGGTCGCACAGTTCACGGTTTTCCCGCACAATTGCTGCGGCAGTGCCGGCGCCCCGGGATTAAGTCCAGCGCCCCCTACCGTAGGAAAGTCCGGGCTCACGGGCGGACCACCCACACCTTCGCACGCAACAGCCGAAGTCACCAGGACGGCCTGCGCGAGCGCAAACCCCACGCACAACGACCGAATTGAGGGCACCAATCGAACCCAATCCAAACCAGCAAACTTTGCAAACACAGCGATCACCCCCGTCACTCAGGTCACCCGCATAATCGAACGCCGACACAGCACGACCCAAGTGGGTCGATGATGTCCACCCTCCAGCCGTAAACGTAACCGCACGCAAACACGCTGCCCGTACCCCGCACGAGGCCGACTCGGCGCGTCTGATGACGGACCAAGAACCCTCAAGTTGATCGGCGACTGACTTTACACCCACACGCCAGATTGCGCAAGACTAAGTAAACAGATGTTTCTGACTATTTGACCGTGCAGACGGTCCTTGCGAGACTCATGTTATGGGTAAGAAGTCCAAGCGAACGATGCCTAAGGCATGGGCAGAGCCTCAGACGAAGCCGGCGCAACAACACACCCGCAGCCTGGGCGGCGGCGCCTGGAAGTGGATCGCCGCCCTCGCCATACTGCTCTTTCCTGTCATGCTGACGGCCATCCTCGTGGTCAGCCACGACACGAGCCGTGCCGCATTCGACAAGAGCCGGGTTGACCGGAAAGTAAGCACACTGCTAGCCGGGATAGCCCAGCACGGCGACGCCCTTGGCCAACCAACTGCACCCGTCACGCTCCAGTTCTACGGTGATCTAGAGTGCCTCACAACGAAGGTCTGGGTGACAAACAAGCTATCCGCCATCATCGACGACTTCGTGCGCCGCGGCGTCCTGAAGATCGAATACCGTTCGTTCAAGACCGACACCATCAACCCACGCGTCTTCGTCGAGCAACAAACAGCCGCCCTCGCAGCAGGCGCCCAAAAAAAGCTCTGGAACTTCGTCGAGACCTTCTACCACGAGCAAGGCCGTGAGTACACCCCTTACGCCACAGAAAGCTACCTCGACGACATAGCCCAGCAGGTGCCCGGACTGAACTTCGCAAGCTGGCGCCACGACCGCCAGTCAGGCCGTCGGAGCGAACGTGTCGTAGCCGACGACCGGACCGCCAGAACACTCGGATTCCACGACACACCGGCGTTCCGCATCGGACTTACAGGCAAGCCGCTGAGAACGCTCCGAGGCAGCCAAACCGTGTTCTTAGACGGCCAGCTACGCCCGGTCACCTTTATAAACGCCCGAGACGTCGCCAACGCCATCAAAGAACTACTAGCTTAGGAGGCGGTGGCCCAGCTCCGAGCTGCATAGGCTCGTTTTCAAGCCGACGCGGGGAGTCGAACCCCGGACCCCTCGCTTACGAAGCGAGTGCTCTGGCCAGCTGAGCTACGTCGGCACTGTGCCCAACATCCTACCGCCAAGCAGTCCTTCGCACACCCATTTCGTGGCTCGCCATCGCCGCGCTTGGAAGGAGCGTCAGTGCATCGTACGCCAGCATTACGCTGGATTCCACGAGGTCGCAGCCGCTATGTAGCTGCTACGATTAGATTATGACGCTACATGCGCGAACCTACGAGGTAGGCGTGCGTGCGCTGCATGATCGCCTGAGCGAGCACTTGGAGCAGGTGCGGGATGGTGCGGAGGTGCTGGTGACGCGCCGCGGGCAACCGATCGCCCGCCTGTCCGCAGTCGATGAGGCTGACGGTCTTCAGGAGCTTGTGCGACGCGGCCTTGTGACACCGCCGAACCGACAGCGCGCTGCGCGGCGAGCCAGGGTGAAGGCACACGGGTCGGTGTCCGAGCTAGTCGCAGAGCAGCGACGCTGATCCTCTACTTCGACACTTCGGCGCTCGTCAAGCTGGTCATCGCCGAGGAAGGATCTGACGTGGCTGCCGAGCTGTGGGCGACGTCACATCCTGCGATCTCCAGCATCCTCTGCTACCCCGAGGGTCGCGCGGCCCTTGCCGCTGCGCGCCGTGGCGCCCGCCTCACCGTCACGACCCACGGGCGCGCGCTGGATGACTTCGAGTCGCTGCAAGACGAACTGTCGCTGATCGGCATCGACGCACAGCTCGCACGCGAGGCTGGACAGCTCGCTGAGGAGTTCGGCCTGCGCGGCTACGACGCAGTTCATCTCGCAAGCGCACTGTCGACTGGCGAGGAAATCACACTCGTGAGCTGGGACGAGGACCTCCGACGCGCGGCAATACACAACGGATGCGCCGTCGCTCCACCTGCCCGACCAAGCTGACCATACCTACCCGCAACGAGGACCTATCCATTGCCGTCCGTCTTGCAAGGACCCAGACAGTAGATGCGCTAATGCTCAAGGTCCCGGTGCATTCCGGGCCGTCGGCTAGCCTTTCAGCGACTGCTACGTCGGCGCAGATACGGATGCTAGCTCGCCGAGCGTCTGCAGCAGCGACTCGCCGTGACGCTCGCAGAAGACGGGGCCTACACCCTTGACCGCGGCAAGCTGCTCCAGCGTGGTGGGCTGCGTGCGCAGGATCGCTTCGAGCGTGGCGTTGGAGGCGACCACGTACGCCGGCTTGCCCAGCGCCCGATCCAGACGCCATGCCTTCAGCCGCTCGAACGCCTCCTCATCGACCGGCCCGACGTACTTGTCCTCGGCGAGGAGCTTGCCGGATCTGCTGGGCATGGACACCGCCGGACGTGTGAGCTTGCGGTCCGGCTCGCACACGTCACAGCAGCGAACGCCCTGCGCACCGCCCGGCGATCGGTCGCCGAAGTGATCGAGGATCTGGCGCCGGCGGCAAACGCTTTCGTTGGAGACGAAGCGCTCGATCGACCGGTAGGCCTCCCAGCCGCGGTCCTTGGCCACCTTGATCGCCGTGTACGCCGCTCGTGACGAGCCGCGCCCGGTGAGCTGCACGATCAGGGCGCCTGCGGCATCCGGCTCCAGCACCGCCGCCCCCGCCCGCTCGGCGATGGACAGCAGCAGCCGGTCGCGATCGCCCAGCTCGCCGTGGGCGATTCGCGCCTGTTCGCCTTCGGCGCCGCGCCGCAGCCGGGCAACAAACGCCCGTACGTCGTCCACGGTCATGTCTCGTTCGGTGTTGAAGCGGATCAGCCGGCCCAGATCGTGTCGCGCGGCGAGCAGCAGCGCACGCGCCGGCTCGCCGTCGCGCCCCGCACGGCCTGCCTCCTGGTAGTAGGCCTCAAGGCTCGTGGGTATCGCCCAATGCGCAACCGTTCGCACGTCCGCCTTGTCGACCCCCATCCCAAACGCGTTCGTCGCCACCACCACCTGCGCCCGCCCCCGCATGAACGCCGTGTGCGCCGCGGCGCGCTCCTCGCCCGCGAGGCCGGCGTGGTAGGCGACCGCCGAGATCCCCTGTTGACGCAACAGCGCTGTGACGCCCTCGGTGTCCCTGCGTGTGCCGCAGTAGACGATCGCCGGCAGCGAATCCGGCTCTCCAAGCGCGCGCAGCAGCAACGCGCGCTTGCGCGCGACAGCTCCCTTCCCCTCGATGCCAACCACGTCGAACGTGAGGTTGGGACGGTCAAAGCCCGAGCGCACCGCAAGCCAGTCGCGCAACCGGAGCCGCGCGGCGATCTCCTCGGCCACGCGCGGGGTGGCGGTGGCGGTAGTCGCCATCACGGTTGGGCGTCCGCCGCGGCGCCCGATGCCGCTCAGCGCCTCGATGGCGCCATGCAGGCGCAAGTAGTCGGGGCGAAAGTCATGACCCCACTCCGCGACGCAATGCGCCTCGTCAACCACGAACAGCGACACCTTTCGCCGCGCCAGCACGTCGCGAAACGCGCGCGAGGCAAACCGCTCGGGCGCCGCCAACGCGAGCTGGGCGTCGCCGTCGGCGATCTGGCGCAGAGCGCGCGCGTTGTGTCCCTCCTCCATCCCCGACGCGAGCATCGCCACGCGAACACCCGCCTGCTCCATGCGATGGCGCTGGTCGGACATCAGAGCTATCAGCGGACTCACCACCACCACAAGCCCGAGATCAGCCATCGCCGGCAGCTGGTAGCAAAGCGACTTGCCTCCGCCCGTGGGCATCACCACGAGGCTGTCGCGACCGTCGAGCGCCGCTTGCACCGCCTCGCGCTGCCCTGGACGGAAGGCGTGCAAGCCCAAGCGGGCGAGCAGCAGATCGGGCGTGCGGTCGGGCGTCCGGTCGATGGCTGGCGCGTTGTCGGCGGACACCCGTGAGACGCTACCGCCCGCCCCGGGCGCGATCGGTCAGGCGCGCGGGCGCCACACCATGCGCCCGCCGGCGGCCGGCACGAGCGTGATCGCGCGACGGCGGTTCCACTCCCCGTCGCGCCACAACAATCCGGCGCGTCCACGCGGGAGGCTCGGCGAGAGCTCTCCAAGGACAGTGCGCAGGATGAGCTTCATCTCGAACGTCGCAAACGACGCTCCGATGCAGCGGCGGATACCGCCGCCGAATGGGATCCAAGAGAACGTCTCAGGCGTGCGGTCGAGAAAGCGCTCGGGCCGGAACTCGCGTGGCGCGTCGTAGACGCGCGGGTTGCGGTTGGTGAGGTAGATCGACGGCGCCACGCGGACCCCCGCCGGCAGCTGGTGGCGTCCGACCCGCATCGGCTCCTGCAGCAGGCGTATGACCAGGGGAACCACCGGGCGCACGCGCAGCGTCTCGCTTATCACCGCTTGCATGTACTCCTCGCCCTCTCCCGCGTCGATCTCGGCAACCAGACGCGCCAGCTTGTCCGGATGGCGCACCAGACGCTCCACCGCCCACGCCACCGCCGTCGCCGTCGTCTCGTGCCCGGCGAGCAGCAGAGTGACCAGCTCGTCACGCAGTTCGGAGTCGCTCATCGGCTGGTCATCCTCGTCGCGCGCGAGCAGCAGCAGCGAGAGGATGTCCTTGCGCTCGGCCAGATCCCGCTCGGCGCGGCGACGCGCGAGCTCCTCGTATATGAGCGCGTCGAGCCTGTCCAGCGCACGCCCGATCGACCCTTTGGGACGCTCGAGCGTCGGACGCCGCAGTGCGAACAGCAGCAGGACAGGCGTCTGGCTGGGCTCGAGCAGCGCGGTGATAGCAGTCCGCAGCCGCTCCATCTGCTCGGCTTCCACGCCGAACACCGCCCGCAGGATCACCTCGAGCGTTATCTCGCGGGTGCGGCGATCGAGGCGCATCGGATGTCCCAATGGCCACTCCGCCATGCTGCGACGCGTGGCGTTCACGATCACCTGCTCGTACTCGCGCATCCGCTCGCCGTGGAAAGGCGGAAGCAGCAGGCGCCGTTGACGCATGTGCTCAGGGCCGGTGAGCGTGATCACAGAGCTCGGCCCCATGATGGGAGCGATCGGCGACGAGCCGGCTGCCGACGGCGCCACCTCCGCGGGAGCCGTGACCACCGCCTTGACCGCCTCGGGATCGCTCAGCACGACGATCTTGCGTCCGCTCGGCGCGAACGTCAACGTGAACGCATCCCCGAGACGCTGCGCACAACGGTCCATGACCCACGTCGGGGCCACCGCCCAGAGGAGCGTCAAGACGGTGGCTGGCAGCCGTGGCCCGGGAGGCAGCAGCTCGGGCGGCGGTTCGGTCGGCGAACCCGCTCCTAGCGGCGGCTGAGCGACAGCGGTAGCCACGAGCGCAGCCTACCGCTCCGCTGGCTGCCCTCGCCGCGGGCGGCGGCGGCGATACGCGAGCGCGCCAGCGCGATCTGCTCCACCGTGAGCTTGGCCGGGCGGCGCTCCAGGTATCCGGGCAGCATGCCCGCGGGCAGCACCCGCACGCCGCGCCGACGTCCCGACGGCTTGTCCACCCAAGCCCGGCTGTACACCACGAGCGGCTCCACGTGCTCCTGCACGACGGCTTCGAGCGCATGCGCGTGGTTTTGGGCCTGCCGCAAGGTCGCGCCATGGATGCGCTGCACCTGGACCGGCCCAGGGTGGCTCTTCGTCTCGATCGTGAACAGCCCACCCGGGCCGAGCGCGATGTGGTCGACGTTGCCATGGTCCAAGCGAATGTCGTGGATCGCATGCCAACCCTGCGCGGAGAGGCCGTCGAGCAGCGCCCCGACGCGCTCCTCGCCGCTCGCGCCTCGGTCGTGACGGTCGAGAAGCGGGAGCACATAGCGCGACACCGCGAACATCACCGCGAGCAGCGCAAGCTCTGAGCCGACGAACCACCCGCTGCGCAGCCCGAATGCGCGTCCAAGCGCACCCGTCAACACCGCGAGCACGCCGAGCGTGAGCAGCGTGCGCATGCGCATGCGCAGCACCTTCGCCCGCGCATGCTGGCCGGGTGCGCGCTGCTCGGCGCCCAACTCTTCGCCCCGGGGGCTGGCCGACTGTTCTAGTTTGGAAAAAGACAAGGTGTTCGAAGTGAGAAAAGCGTGGAACGTGCGTCCACCAGCCTAAAGCCGTGCCTGACACACGCCGAAGGCATGGGCAGATCGCCTGACATGGCGAGCTGCGAAGTGAGACCCGCAGCCATCCATCTTGCCTGACATGAACACGCCGCTACCCGCTTCCCTGCCACCGTTCGACGTCTGCCTGCTGCTTCGCGCGGACGCCGAGCAGGCTTGGCTGCACCGTGAGGTGATCCCGGTGTTGCGCGAGCTCGAAGCGCGCAAGGGGAGCACCGATGAGGACAGCGGCGCCGCACTTGCCTACCTGGAGGCGATGTGGAGCGAGGCGAGGGTTCGCGCGCACGCCACCGACACCGCGCATGGTGAGCTTCGTGGCATGCAAGACGACGGCGAGGGCCTGCTCCCCGGCGCCGCCGCCCGCTACCACACAGCCGTGCGGGTGCTGCGCGAGCTCATCGCCAGTCGCGTCAGCAGGCTCGTGCAATCCCCAGCCGAGAGCGAGCGGGCGGACTACTCGAGCAGCCAGGTGGGACTTGCCGAAGCCCCGGTCGGCGGAGGCTGCGCCCCTCGCGCCGCCTAGCGACGGCAGCTTGGCATACGCTGCCGTCCATGGCCACCCACCAGAGTTCGGCTGACGGCCCGTTGCGTTTCGACCTGCAATCCCACTCGACACGCTCTGACGGAACGCTCGAGCCTGCTGCAGTGGTTGCGGCGGCGGCGAACGCCGGCGTGCAGCTGCTCGCGCTCAGCGACCACGACACGCTCGCCGGAGTAGCCGAGGCAGTGGACGCAGGAGATCGCGAGGGCGTGGCGATCGTGCCAGCCATCGAGATCTCCGCCATCGACGATGGCGGCGAGCGCGGCACTGCGCGCGAACTGCACATCCTTGGCTATCTCGTCAACCCCCAGGACAGCGCCTTCCAGGCTCAGCTCGAGGAGTTCCTCTCAGACCGCGAGAAGCGCACCCTGCGCATGGCTGACGCGCTGCGCGAGCTCGGCTTGCAGCTCGACGAAGCGGTCATCTCCGAGCGCATCAGCGCCGGGCGGCCGATCGGACGTCCGCATCTGGCCAAGGCGGCTCTGGGCCACTCCGCCAACGCCGAGCGCCTGCTGGCCGAGGACATCGACGACGTCGGCTCGTTCATCAGGGCGTACCTGATCGAGGGCAGGCCCGCCTTCCGCATGCGCGAGACGCCCACGATCGCGCAGGCGGTGGACGCCATCCATGCGGCAGGCGGGGTGGCGATCTGGGCGCACCCCTTCTGGGACATCTCAGACGCCGACGAAGCGCTCGACACCGTGGAGCGCTTCCGTGCGCTGGGGATGGATGGCGTGGAGATCTTCTACATCACCCACACTCGCGAGCAGACAGAGCTGCTCGCGCGCCGCTGCGCCGAGCACTCGATGCTCACCACCGGCTCAGCCGACTTCCACGGTCCCGAGAACGAGCAGTTCTGCCGCTTCATGGCGTTCGACACCTACGGCATCGAGCCGAACCTCGGTCCGATAGCAGAGCTCTACAGCTCTTCCAAGCGGTAGGCGAGCGCCTCCAGGGCAAGCTCCTCGGAGACGTTCAAAGGCAGACGCAGACGGGTTTCCGCCACGAGCTCGATGCCGCGACGCAACGCATCCGGCTCGCGCTCCTCAGCATCGCTCTCGAGCTCCGCTCGCCTGTCGACAGCCAGCACCAGCTCGGGGGCGCCCACGCGCACACACCACATGTCGCGCACCCACAGCTCCGCCAGTCCCAGGCCGCGGTCGAGCGCCAGCGCACGCGCGCGCCGCTCGCTGCGGCGCACGACATCGGCCCCTTCGCGCTCGTGTTTGCGCCGCTCGGCGCTCGGCAGCAGCTCGGCCTCTGCGCGAAGTCGCTCGCCAGCCTGCGCCGCCGCCTGCTCGGCAGCCTGCTTGGCGCTCGCGAGCAGGTCTGTCCAGGCTCGCTCCGCCGAGCGTCCGGCGAGCGCTCCGCGCACGAACCGCTCTACGCTCGCGCGCAAGTCATCCCCTTGCTCGGTCGCGAGCAGCTCGGCGAGCGCCGCATCGCCGGCGGACAGGCGCGCACACGCCGCGGCACGAGGCGCGTCGAGCCCGGCGCCATGGCGCTCGAGGAGGCGGCGCTCGAGCTGCTCTGCCCCCAGAGCATCGAAGCGCACGTGCTGACAACGCGAGGCGATCGTCGGCAGCACGTCACCGAGATGCTCGGCTAGCAGGAGCAGGTGCACGAACGAGGGCGGCTCCTCGAGTGTCTTGAGCATCCGGTTGGCTGCCTGATCGTTCATCGTGCCCGCTGCCTCGATCACGAACACGCGCCGTGCCGACTCGAACGGGGTGCGCGTCGCGGCAGCCACGACCGGCCCGTCGATGTCGCTGACGAGCACTTCGCTTGCGCCGCTTGGGGTAACCCACGTGAGGTCGGGATGCGCTCCGCGCGACACGCGCTCGCCAACCGCTTGGGCATCGTCGGCGTCGTCGGCGAGCAGGGCCGCCGCGAACGCGCGTGCAGCCGTGCGCTTGCCGCAACCCGAGGGGCCGTGGAAGAGGTAGGCATGGGAGGGGACGCCGCCCGGGGACAGCGCCGCGGACAGGACCGCTCGAGCGTGCGCGTGCTGCTCTACAGCGGTCCTCAGCGCCCGCTCGATCGTCGGCGCCGATCGCGTGCTCGCTTCCGTGCCGGGGGCTGCTCGACTGGCCTGCATCGCGGTCATCGTAGATGGGCGCTACCTTGCCCGTTCGTGGGCCGCGGCAGGCTGATCACGATCGAGGGGCTCGACGGAGCGGGCAAGTCGACGCTCGGGAAGTCTCTGCGCGCGCAGTTGGGCGAGCGCCACCGCCGCGTTGAGCTGCTCAGGGAGCCCGGCGGCGTCCAGCTGTCCGAGCGCATCCGCGAGCTCGTCAAGGATCCGGCTTTGTCGGTGAGCCCTCGCGCCGAGGCGCTGCTGTACGCGGCGGCACGCGCGGAGCTCGTTTACGAGCGACTGCTGCCGCTGCTCGACGAAGGCGCGCTCGTGCTGCTAGACCGCTTCGTGGACTCCTCGCTCGCCTACCAGGGCGCCGGGCGCGAGTTGGGCGTGGAGGAGGTGCGCGCGATCAACCTGTTCGCCACCGGCGGCCTTGTTCCCGACCGCACGCTGCTGCTGCGCATCTCGCCTTCGCTCGGCCGCTCGCGCCAAGACGACCGGGGAGAGCAACCGGACCGCTTGGAGCTCGAGGATGAGCGCTTCTTTGCCGCGATCGCCGAGGCATACGAGCAGCTGGCGCGCGCCGAGACCGAGCGGATTCGAGTGCTCGACGCCGAGCGGCCCGCCGAGGACGTGCTCGCGCAGGCGCTCACCGCACTCGAGGACATTCTCGACGGCGACTAGCATGCGGGGGGTGCGGTTGAGAGCACTCCCAAACAACCGCCACGCGCGCGCGCGTGGCGCGGTTTGCGCGTACATGTGCACGACGGCTCTGCTCGCGGCAGCGTGCGCTGCGCCCGGCGGCGCCACCGCAACAACTTCGCGCAACCAGCGCGCCGGGGCCGGTCACGCCAAAGCCGCCCCGTTGTTCCCCGTGCCGGCTTCGGCACGTGTCCGTGGGAACTCGAACACGAGCACAACCTCCACCACCACGCCCGCGCCCACCACGACGCCATCCGCCACTGCGCGTTCAGGCGCCCCCGCGCAAACCGCTCCTCCAGCAGGCACGACCAACTCGGGGACCGTCGCGCCGACAGCCCCGACGACCGCCGGCGGCGCAACTGCGCAGGGCGGTATCCCCACACCGGGGGCGAGCAGCGCCACCCGCCTTGGCTTGGCTCGGGCGCACCGTCGCTCCTCGGGCAGGCTGTCGACGGCGGCGCTCGTCGGCGCCGTGCTGGCGGGTTTGCTCATACTGCTCTGCGCCATCTGGGCGCTCGTCCGCTGGCTGGCGATCGAACCGCGCTGGACGCGCTCGCTGAGCTACTCGCTCGAAGAGGCGAGCTTTCGGGCGTCAGCCACCTGGGCTGAGCTGCTCGACTGGGCCAGAATCGGCCACTGAGAGCACAAAAACCCCTCTAAAATGCGGGAATCGGGCAATCTGTCCGAGACGCGCGCGACGATACTCGGCCCCAGTGAACAGAGCTAAGCGGGCGTCGCGCAGAGCCGGCGCAGAGGAGGAATGGCGATGGATCAAACCCCGCACCCCACCACCCTGACAGAGACGGCTGCCGGCGCCGCGCTGTCCATAGAGCGCCTGTTCACCACGCCTGAGACCCACCCCTTCGACACAGTCGAGTGGGAGCTGCGCGACGCGCGCATCGGCCACGGCGACCGTGTTGCGTTCGAGCAGCCCGAAGTCGAGTTTCCCAAGAGCTGGAGCCAGAACGCGACGAACATCGTCGCTCAGAAGTACTTCCGCGGGCAGATCGGCCACCCCGAGCGCGAGCGCTCTGTCAAGCAGATGATCGGCCGTGTCGCCGGCACGATCGCCGGGTGGGGCCGCGAGCGCGGCTACTTCACAGGCGAGGACGACGCCGAGGCGTTCGAGGCGGAGCTGACGCACATCCTGCTCTACCAGATGGCGGCGTTCAACTCGCCGGTGTGGTTCAACGTGGGCTTCGAGGAGAACCCGCAGTGCAGCGCCTGCTTCATCCTCTCGGTGAAAGACACGATGGAGTCGATCCTCGACTGGAACACCAAGGAGGGGATGATCTTCCGCGGCGGGTCCGGGTCGGGCATCAACCTGTCGAACATCCGCGGATCGATGGAGCCGCTCGCCAAGGGCGGCACGGCGTCCGGCCCTGTGTCGTTCATGCGCGGCGCCGACTCGTGGGCGGGCACGATCAAGTCCGGCGGCAAGACGCGCCGCGCGGCCAAGATGGTGGTGCTCGACGTCGACCACCCCGACATCCGCGAGTTCATCTGGTGCAAGGCCAAGGAGGAGGACAAGGCGCAGGCGCTGCGCGACGCCGGCTTTGACATGTCGATCGACGGAGACGGGTTCACCTCGATCCAGTACCAGAACGCCAACAACTCGGTGCGCGTCACCGACGAGTTCATGAAGGCTGTCGAGGAGGACGGCGACTGGCGGTTGATCACCCGCGCCACCGGCGAGCCGGTGGGAGAGCCGGTGAAGGCGCGCGAGCTGATGCGCGAGATCGCGCAAGCTGCCTGGCGCTGCGCCGACCCGGGCGTGCAGTACGACACGACGATCAACCAGTGGCACACCTCCCCGAACAGCGGTCGCATCAACGCGTCGAACCCGTGCAGCGAGTACATGCACGTCGACGACTCCGCCTGCAACCTGGCGTCACTGAACCTGATGAAGTTCCGCCGCCCCGACGGCACGTTCGACGTGGAGTCCTTCGAGCACGCGGTGGACATCGTGCTGCTCGCGCAGGAGATCGTCGTCGGCCCGTCCAGCTACCCGACCGAGGAGATCGGCGTCAACGCGCGCGCGTTCCGCCAGCTCGGCCTCGGCTACGCGAACCTCGGCGCGTTTCTGATGAGCAACGGCATGCCGTACGACTCCGACGCCGGGCGGGGCACGGCGGCGGCGATCACGGCGCTGATGACCGGACGCGCCTACCGCGAGTCCGCGCGCGTGGCGGCGGCGATCGGCCCGTACGAGCGCTACGCGGAGAACCGCGAGGAGCACAACAACGTGATGCGCATGCACCGCGACGCCTCCTACGAAATCCCGCAAGAGGCGTGCGCGGACGAGGAGCTGCTCGTCGCCGCCCAGCGCTCCTGGGATGAGGCGGTGGAGCTGGGCGAGCGCTTCGGCTACCGCAACGCGCAGGCCACCGTGCTCGCCCCCACTGGGACGATCTCGTTCCTGATGGATTGCGACACGACCGGGGTGGAGCCCGACTTCTCGCTCGTCAAGTTCAAGGAGCTGGTGGGCGGCGGTCAGATGACGATCGTCAACCGCACGGTCCCGCTGGCGCTCCAGACGCTCGGCTACTCAGACCAGCAGATCGAGCAGATCGAGGCGCACCTGGCCGAGCATGGAACGATCGTGGGCGCCCCCGGCCTTGCGGAGGAGCATCTGCAGGTGTTCGACGTGGCGGTGGGCGAGCGCGCCATCTCGCACATGGGCCACATCAAGATGATGGGCGCCGTGCAGCCGTTCATCTCGGGGGCGATCTCAAAGACCGTGAACCTGCCTGAGAGCGCCACGGTGGAGGACATCGCCGACGCCTACACGCAGGCATGGCGCCTGGGTGTAAAGGCGCTTGCGATCTACCGCGACGGATCGAAGACCGCACAGGCGCTGCGCACCGACGCGCAGAAGCAGGACGCTGCTCCGGCGGGCGAGGACCTCGATGCAGTCGTCAAAGCCGCCGTCGACAAGGCGCTTGTCGAAGCCGGCCCAAGGCGTAAGCGGATGCCGCGCGAGCGCCAGTCGATCACGCACAAGTTCTCGATAGGCGGCCATGAGGGGTACATCACCGCCGGCATGTACGAGGACGGCAGCGTCGGCGAGATCTTCCTGACCGACATCGGCAAGGAGGGGTCGACGCTGCGCGGGATGATGAACTCGTTCGCCACCGCAATCTCGATCTCACTGCAGTACGGCGTGCCGCTCGAAACGCTAGTGCAGAAGTTCAGCTACATGCGCTTCGAGCCCGAGGGCATCACCTCCAACCCGGAGATCCCGTTCGCCAAGTCGATGCCCGACTACATCATGCGCTGGCTTGCCTCGCGCTTCCTCGACGCCGACGCACAGGAGGAACTGGGCATCCTCACCCCTGAGGTGCGTGCCCGCAAGGCAGCCCAGGAGGCAGCCCAGTCGTTCGTCTCCTCCGACACATCCGGCCCGGCGGAGACAAACGAGGAGCCGACAGGCGACGGGCCGCGTGCGGCAGCGGGCGACGCAACCGCGGCGGCAGCGCCCGCGGCCTCGGCGCTCACCGACTCCCCACCGGTCGTCCCAGCCCGCCTGCAGGGCCTGGACCTGGGACCGGCGTGCAGCCAGTGCGGCGGGATGATGCAGCGCACGGGCAGCTGCTACACCTGCTCATCCTGCGGCAACAACACCGGTTGCGGCTGAGCCGATATGGCACGGCGCATCTCGGCGTCCTCGGTCGCTTGCGTGCTTAGCACGCGGCGTTCCCTGCGTCCTTGAGCTGCTTGGCCCTATCGGCTCAGAGCCGCTAGGGATACGAGGGAGGCGCGGGGGTAGCCGATTCGGCGGCTGCGATCTGCGCGAGCAGGGATGTGGGGCTCGTGCCACCGAGCACGCGCAGGCGCGGCAGGCGATATGGGTCGTCCGAGGGGCTCGCCCAGCCGGGTACGACGCTCGTTGCGCCAACGTAGCCGGCGGCCTTGACCTCGGCTATCACCGTTGCGTTGTAGTGACCCGAGGGGTAGCAAAACCAGTTGGTGGCGACGTGGTAGCGACGCTGCACCTCCCGGCGCGCTACCGCCACCTGATAACGCAGCTCCGACGGCGTGATCGCGATCAGGTCGGCGTGGCTGAAGCCCTGAGTGTCGAGCTCCCAGCCCGCCGCCACCAGGCCGCGCACCTGGTCTTCGCTCATGCCGCCCTGCGAGGGAGGCAGGCCGGTGAGCTGGATGTTCTCGACGCCCGCCCATCCGACGCTGCGCAGGACCGGCAAGGCGTTCGTGTATTGCGACTGGTAGCCGTTGTCAAAGCTCAGCACCACCGGCTTGCTCGGCAGCGAGCGATAGCCGCGCCATGCGGCGAGCATCTGATCCATCGTGACGGCGTGAAAGCCGGCTTTGGCGAGTGCATCGACCTGCGCTTGCAGTTCTTCGCGGGTCACGTACAGCCCCGGGAACGGCGCTCCCGCGGGGGGCGGATTGATGACGTGATACATCAGGATCGGCACCGTCGCGCTGCTGCGTGCACCGGTTGGGGATGGGCCGTTGCCGATGTGCGCGGTGCTGCTCAGCCCCCCCGAACCGGCGACGCTGGAGCCGCCGGCGCCCGCGCCAACCCCACTGCCAGCTTGCGCAGGGGCGTTGCGGGTGCCGCCGATGCCACCCCTGGCCGCGTCGCCGGCACCTGCCGACGTTTTCGCCTGCTTGACGTCGCTCGACGACGAGGAGCCACCGCAGCCTGCCAGCGCGAGCGCGAGCAGACCGACGGTGACGGGAGTCCTCAGAGCGGCTAGCCCGCGCAGGCGCGAACGCGGCGATCCACCGCCGCGTACCTGAGCGCGGGCTGCCCGCTCTGCTGTGTTCATGCGCTGCGGGCTCTGCGCTCCTAGTTGAGCCGGTCCTTGAGCGCCTTTGCGGGCGAGAATTTGGCGGACTTGCTCGCGGCGATGTTGATCGTCTCGCCGGTGGCCGGGTTACGACCCTGCCGGGCGGCCCGGTTGCTCACGCTGAACTTGCCGAAGCCCGAGATCGACACTTCGCCGCCGGACGCAAGCTCCTCGGAGATCAGATCCACCGCAGCCTCCAGCGCCTTGCGCGCTTCCGTCCCAGCAAGGCCCGCGCGTTGGGCGATCCCGTCAGCCAGCTCGTTCTTGGTCATGGCACTCCCTTCTCGAGTGTCGTTGATCCCGGCAGGCTAACGGCTCCTTAGGACGTTTTTGCGTGTACGCCGCCGAAAACGCCCGTCATTGCGCGCGTTGAGCGTCCCAGTGGGCCTTCGCCTCCGCCTCCATGGCCTCCAGACGCGAGTAGTAGTCGGGGAACTCGTTCAGGTGGGCACGCGCGATCTTCGCGGTCATCGTCACGTCGTCGTCGGTGACGTTCGTCTCGGGGTACTGAGTGCCGTGCTCCAGCTCGACCTCCATCCCCGCCCGAAACTGCTCGACGTCAAACGGCGAGCTCGTCCAGTCGATGCCGATCCGCTCGCCCGCCACGCGGGCATCGTGGGTTGTGAAGTGGGCTTGATCGTTCATCGAACGAGCTTACGCCTCCCGCGCCCGACCTTGGGGAAAGTCACGCCAAGACGGCTTGCGCCGAACGCGCAGCAGCCGATAACCCGAAGCGGATGATGCGAGCGGCGCCGGGTCCGGCCACGCTCGCTGTCGAGCTCCACTCTCCCGGAGCACGTTCGACACCAGAAAGGCAAATCCCGATGAGCAAGCCGATGTTCTTCTTCGTAGGCGTCTATCAGGACGTGCAGAGCGCCGAATCCGACTATGCCTCCATCAAGGCGCTCCACTCAGCCGACATCATCGGCTCCTACGACTCCGCAGTCATCAGCCGCAAGCCGGACGGCACGGTAAAGGTCGACAAGACCGAGAAGCCCACACAGCACGGCGGTTGGATCGGTCTGGCAGCAGGTGCGGCGATCGCCGTTGCGGCGCCTGTCGCGATGCCCGCGCTCGTCGCCGCCGGCGGAGCCGGGCTCGGGGCGTGGATCGGACACGTCGCTCGGGGAATGAACCGCGACGACCTCAAGGAGATCGGACAGACGCTCGACGAGGGAACCGCTGCGCTCATCGTGGTTGGGGTCGACAAGGACGCAGAGCGCGTGGAGAAGGCCGCAGAGAAGGCCGCCAAGTTCACCACCAAGCGAGTTCAAGGCGACTACGAGGACGCCGAACGCGACGCCCTCGACACGATCGGAAGCTACGACAAGGCCGCGTGAGGCAGGCGCCGGCCTGTGAGGAGCGGCCAGGCCCCCGGGGTCGCTCTGGGACGCTCGGGCGGCGCTCATCCGGTTGGGGTGATGTGCCCCGGGCTCACCAGTCCTAGCGTCACGTCAAGCGCCAAGCCTGCAATGAGCGAAAGGATCACCAACGTCATGCCCGCTGTCGAACAGGACACCCAGAACACTCTCACCGGGATCGCCACCGGCGACCTCGACGTCCTTGCTGCCAGCATCGGGCTGCGAGAAGCGCACCTCGAGCGAACCGGCCTCGACGGCCGTACGTTCGCACTCGTGAAGATCGCCGCGCTGATCGCGCTCGACGCCGCTCCGGCGTCTTACGCCTGGCAGATCGCCAACGCGCTCGAGGAAGGAGTGCAACCGAAGGAGATCGTCGGCGTGCTGATGGCGATAGCGCCCCAGGTGGGCGGCCCCCGGGTGGTGGCGGCGGCGTCGGAGATCATGCTCGCGCTCGGCATGAGCCTCCCCGACGAGAGCTGAGAGGAGAGACGCCATGCCGATGATCAGACGACGCCGGCCGGTCCTCAGGGCGGCAGGCGCCGCAGCCGTGGGCGGCGCGGCTTACCGCGCAGGCAAGCGCAGCGGCGAACCGACTGACAGCGCACCCGAACCCGGGCACACCTACTATCCCCCGCCGCCCGAGCCCTCCTCTGGAGTGGGCCTCTCCTCAGACACGATCGAGCAGCTGAGCGAGCTCGGTCGCCTCCACGAGCAGGGTGTCCTCACCGATGAGGAGTTCGAAGAGCAGAAGCGGCGCTACCTGCAAGCAAGCTGACAGGCCGCCCACGATGTCCGACTTCGGGATAGTGCTGCTCGGCGTTCTGTATCTCGTACTGCTTTTCGTCCTCGGCCTCACAGCGCTCAGGAAGGGTCACTGGATCATGTTCATCGTCGGGATCTTCATGCCCTTGTTCTGGCTCATCGGGGCGGTCATGCCACCGGTGCGCTCCTGACCGGCTCGGGGCAGCGGATCGCCTGGGAGCGCGCGCGCGAACCACAAGCCGACGAGCACGAACGAGGACGCCAACAGCAGCGCCTGCTTGAGCGCAGCGATCTGCGCTTCTTCGTAGTCGCCCACCACCGCGTTCACGTGATCCGGGGGCAAGCCCGCCGCCTGTGCCACAGCGCGAGCTTCTGAGCGCGAAACCATCGCGAGGCCCTCCTCGCTGGCCGCCACGATCTGCTGCTTGACTTCAGCTGGAATCGCCGGATCGGCGTTGATTCGCTCGTGAAAGCCGGTGGTCAAACCCACCAGCAGGACAGCCCCGATCAGTGCGGTGCCAAGCGACTGGCCGAGGTTCTGCGCGGTGCCCTGAGCGCCGCCCGCCTCACTGGAGCGCGACTCCGCCACCGAGGACATCACGACGTTGCCGAGCTGGGAGACAACCAAGCCGATGCCCAAGCCGAAGCCCGCGAGCGAGATCGCAAACCCAGCCGAGGAAAGCGTCACCGACACCGTGCTCATCAACCCGACAATCGACGGCAGCAGAATCGCCAGACCCATCCGCACCACCGCCCTTGGAGATATGCGCGTCGCCAGACGCGGACCCAGAAGCGCCGCCAGGATCATCGCCACGGAGATCGGAAGCAGCTTGATGCCGGTGTGCAGAGCGTCTTCTTCGAGCACCAGCTGAAGGAACAAAGGCAGCACGAAGAACGTGCCCGCCAGGATCAGGTATTGGGAGAGCACGCTCGACAAGCCCGCGCGCAGCTGCGTAACACGCAGCAGGTCGGGCGCGAGCAGAGGCGTGCCACCGCTGCGCGCCACCCGCTGCTCCCAGCGCGCAAACGCACCGAGCACCACGATGCCCGCCAAGATCACGAACGGCGACGCCGACAGCCCGAACGGCGTGATCTTGTTGCCCGCGATCGTGAGCGCGCCGATCGGCTTGAAGAAGCCCCACTGGCTGATCTTCAAGATGCCGAACACCGTCAGCCCAAGCCCGGCAGCCGACAGGAGCGTGCCGACGAAGTCCAGCCGCACCGTCGCGTCGCGTGGCGGCTGAGCCATGCGTCGCACGAACAGCAGCACCGTCAACACGATCAGCACCTCTCCGGCGAACACCACCCGCCAGGTGAGCGCCGTCGTGATCGCACCGCCGATCAGCGGCCCCGCCGCCGCCGCCGCACCTGAGATGCCGCCCAGCAGCGCAAACGCGAACGCCCGCTCCGGTCCGGAATAGGACGCCGCGGTCAACGCCGCGATCGCCGGGATCACCAGCGCCGCGCCGATCCCCTCGATCCCCGACCAGCCGACGAGCAGCACGCCGATCGTCGGGCTCAGAGCAGTTGTGAGCGACCCCAGCCCATAGACGCCCAAGCCGATGGCAAACGTCCGGCGGCGACCCCACACGTCGCCCAGCTTGGCGCCGGTGAGCATGAACGCAGCCATCACCAGCGCATAAGCGGTGATCGCCGCCTGCATCTCGTTCACCGTCGCGTCGAGGTCTTTCGCCACCTGGGTGATCGACACGTTCATCACCGTCGTGTCGAGCACCATCACGAACTGAGCCGCTCCGAGGATCACCAGCGTGGAGCGGGCTCTCATCTGCCCAACATATGAGCGCCGCGCGCCCCGCTCGTCATCCGAAACGGGTGGTGCGCACACCCCCGCGAAGAGGCAAGCACGCGCCCTTGTGAACGGCATGGCAAGTGGGAACGCTGAGGATAGGTGTCTATTTCACAAGCCACAAAGCAAGCTGGCCGCTCCAACGGCAAGGCGCGTACGGTCGTCGCGTTGCATCCGGCGTCGCTCTCGCACTTGCACCCGGCGACCGCACCCGCACCACCAGCCCACAGCATCGAGCGCCCCGAGCTCGTGCGGCGGCTGATGCAGGCTCCCAAGCACGCCGTCATCGCGCTCCTCGCCCCGGCGGGCTACGGCAAGTCGGTGTTGCTCTCGCTCTGGGCCGAGTGCGACCCAAGGACGTTTGCGTGGCTCCAGCTGAGCCCCGCCGAGAGCAATCCGACGCTGCTCCGCAGGCGGCTCGCGCAGACGCTTGCTCCGCTCAGCGAGAGCGCTGAGCCAGCCGTGCTCGTGCTCGATCGCCTCGCCTCGCCAGAGGCGCTCGCGATCGTCGCCGAGCTTGCCCATGATCCGCCGCCCGCGCTCACCCTGGCGCTTGCCTCTCGCGGCGATCCACCGCTCGCGCTTGGCCGCCTACGCGCAGATGAGCGCCTGTTGGCGCTCGGAGCAGCAGAGCTGGCGATGAGCTTGCAGGAGACAGAGCGTCTGATGCAAATCGTCGGTGTAACGCTCGATCGCCAAGCCCTGCAGAGGCTTGCAGCGCGTACCGAGGGCTGGCCGGCTGGCGTTCACCTGGCAGCACTCTCGCTGAGGACGCGCACCGCAAGCGATTCTGAAATCGACATCACCGGCGCGGATCACACAATCGCCGAGTACGTCTCCGAGGAGGTGCTCGCGGCAATCGACACCGATACCCGCGCGGTGCTCAGCCGCGCCTCGATCCTCGACGAGCTCTCCGGCGCGATGTGCGACGCGGTGCTCGCTCGTCAAGGAACCGGGCGTTTGTTCGCCGAGCTTGCAGCCACTGGCACGATGCTCGTGGCACTCGACCCTGCGCACACGCGCTTTCGCTGCCACCGGCTCGTTCGCGACGTGCTGCGGCGCGAGCTCGAGCTGTGCAAACCAGCCGAGATCCCGCTTCTGCACCGGCGTGCAAGCGACTGGCTTGCCGCTCACGGCGAGAGCGAGCGAGCGCTCGAGCACGCCCTTGCCGCTCGCGACACACAGCTTGCCGGAAAGCTGGCGTGGGCTCGCGCGGCTGAGATTCTCTACGGACACGACGACCGTGTGAAGCAGTGGCTGAGCGGCCTCACCGCTCAAGAGATCGCGTCGAGCCCTCCACTCGCGCTGATCGCCGCCCACAGCGACGTCGCTTTCGGCAACCTTCCCTCCGCCAGACATTGGTCGCGACTGGCAGAAGAGGCACTCGGACATCCCCATTCCGACGATCCCGGCACGAGCTCGCTGCTCGCCGGCGCCCAGCTCGTGCACGCGATCTCAGCACCAAACGGCATCGAGCGGATGGCTGACGAAATGGAGCTCATCCAACGCCAGCTCGACCCGGGCAATGCGTTGCGCCCGCTCGCGATCATGCTCGGTGGCGTGGCCGCTCGTCTGCTCGGGGAGCGCGAACGAGCGAGCGCCCTGCACGGGCAGGTGCTCGACGATTGCTCGCACGAGGCGATGCCGTTGCTCGCAGCTCTCAGCCTCACCCAACTGGCGCTGATCGCCCTCGAGGCAGGCCAATTGGAGCAGGCGGAAGACCGTGCCGCAGAAGCCGAGCTGCTCGCGTGCGACCTGGGCGCGCGACGCTTCACGGCGCTGACCCACGCCACCCTGGCGATCGTGAAGAGCCGCCGCGGCTTGGCCGAGGACGCCAAGCGCGAGCTCGGCTGCGCCTCACGCCTACTCGCCTTGCCCGGCGAGCTGATGCCCTGGCTGGAGGTCGAGACGAGAGTGCTCATGGCGCGGACGAGCGTTCGGCTTGCAGACGCCGCACACGCGCGTGCGCTGCTTTCAGCAGCCTCACGTCTCGCGCGCCGGCACGAGCCTGTTCCGCGCCTGCTGAGCTGGATCGACGAGACCTGGGCGGAGATCGACGAGTTGGGCGCTGCCTCCATGAGCGGACCCGGATCGCTGACGATGGCGGAGCTGCGCGTCTTGCGCTTCCTGCCCACGCATCTCTCCTTCCGCGAGATCGGACAGCGCCTGCATGTGTCGGGCAACACCGTCAAGAGCCAGGCGCACGCCATCTACGCCAAGCTCGACGCCGCCTCGCGCACCGAGGCCGTCGCCCGCGCCTCGGCCCTCGGCCTGATCGACGCAGCCGTCGTCTAGAGCGCGCGAGGCGTCCGAGGTCAGGCGGTTCCCACCGGCACGTTGCCGTGAAGCGCCTCTTGAAGCTGCGCTTCGTCTTCGTGCGACAGCGATGACTTCAACACCGTGCCACCGAACTTGCTGAGCGCCGCCACCGCCTTGTCGGGCGTCACTCGCTCGACGATCAAGAACAGCGCCGAGGTGCCCGGCCCCACCATGTCGCGCACCTGTTGCTGGAACTCCTTGTTGATCCCCGACTTCTCGATCTTGCCGAACAGGGCGCCAAGGCCGGCGCCAACAGCCATGCCGAAGACCGGCACGAAGAACAAGATCCCGAACAGCAGTCCCCAGAACATCCCCCAGCTGGCCCCGACGCCCACGGGGTGGTGGGAGGTGTTCACGTGGTACTCGCCCTTCTGGTCGCGCGAAATCACGGCGATTGCGTCCGGCTCGATGATCAGGTCCCTGCTGAGGCGCTTCACTTCCTCCGCCGCTTCGGCGGCGGTGTGCTCGTTCTCGTAGCCGATGGCGATCAACGTAGCCATGCTTGCCCTCCTTGCTTGGACTCGTGCGCCACTGAGCGGCGCCCGCTCAAGCTAGGCCCGTACGCCCGCTCGCGCGTCATCCGAAGAGGGTGATGAGCCCTTACGGGTATGCCCAGGTTGGGAGCTACGTAGATCGACACGACGATGCGGGTAGGCCACACCGATGGTGCCTCCGCCAGATGCTCATACGGTGCTGAGGGGACGAAGTTGAAACCGGCAAGCCCGTGTACGGCAAAACAGTGCAAGCAGGAGCCAACTCGCAACTTCTACCCCGACTGCGGCATGCGCCTGCAGCGGCGTCGGCTCGGTTGCAACGAACCGCGAGCACAGGTTGGGATTCGCATGAGCGCACGCTGCGCCGCCTGCTGTTCGCGGCCAGCGCGGGCGCTCTGCTCGCCGTCGGGGTCCTCTATCTGGCGTCCCACGATCCCCATTTCGTTCCCGATCTGCTGCTCGCCACCTTGGTGGGCGGTTTGCTCACGCTCGCTCTCGGCACGTTCGCGATCCTCGCGCGGCGGCTGCGCAACGCGATCGCACTCGACGAGACGCTCACCGCGCTCGTGGCTCTGCTGTGGCGCCAGAAGGCGCATCTGCAGAGCGAGTTGTCGGCATCCACCCGCGATCTCGAGGTGTCGCGGCGCAGGCTGCTTGATGCCACCGTGTCGGAGCGCCAGCGCATCCAACGCGACCTGCACGACAGTGCCCAACAGCACCTGGTGGGCATGCGCGTCAAGCTCGGCCTTGCCCAGAGCTCGCTCGGCCGCCAGCAAGCGCACACCGAACGTTTGCTCGCAGGCATTCAGGCCGAACTCGACGCAGCCCTCCAAGAGGTGCGCTCGCTCGCCAACGGCGTCTACCCGGCGGTGCTGACCCAATACGGTCTCGCCGGCGCGCTGAAGGCTGCGTGTCGGCGCTCCTGCAAGCCGGTTTCGCTGCAAACCCATGGATTGACGCGTTACGCACGCGAGTTCGAGGGCGCCGTCTACTTCACGTGCGTCGAGGCCCTCCAAAACAGCGAAAAGCACGCCGGTCGAGATGCTCGGACGAGCGTGCACGTCTGGCAGGACTGCGAGCGCCTGCGCTTCGTCGTGCGCGACTCGGGCAGTGGCTTCGATAGGACGCGTGCCGAAGCGGGCACAGGCCTGCTCGGGATGCGCGACCGCATCGAGGCGGTTGGCGGCACGCTGACGATCAGCTCGGCCCCCGGCGCAGGGGCGATCGTCGCGGGGGATGTTCCGCTGCGGGGTGCTCGCAGAACGACCCGAGAGAAGTAGCGGGCAAGTGGCGAGCGTCGCCGGGGTGGTGCGCGTGGCGGTTGCCGACGACTCGGTGGTGATCAGAGAGGGTTTGGCTGCAATGCTCGCGGAGGAGCCGGGAATCGAGTTGATAGGCGCATGCTCTGACGGCGATGAGCTCGAGCGACTCGCGCTGCGGGAGCGACCCGACGTTGTGATCACCGACATCCGCATGCCGCCGTCAGGCGAGCTCGAGGGCATTCGGGTGGCCGCCCGGCTGCGCGACGCCGACCCGAGCATCGGCGTCGTGATCCTCAGCCAGCACGTCGAGCCCGAGTACGCCGTCGAGACGATGAGCCGGGGCACCAGCGGGCGCGCCTACATCCTCAAGGACCGCCTCGGCGACACAGCCGAGCTGGGGCGCGTGATACGGACGGTGATCGAAGGAGGCTCGGCGATCGACCCGCTCGTCGTCGATGCGCTCATGCAGGCTCGTGCCCGCGAACGCCGCTCTCCCCTCGATGAGCTCACGCAGCGCGAGCGCGAAATCCTCGCGCAGATCGCCGAGGGCAAGAGCAACGCCGCGATCGCCGAGTCGCTCGTGCTGACCAAGCGCGCCGTCGAGAAGCACGTCAACTCGATCTTCTCCAAGCTCGCGCTGCCCGACTCCGGCAACGTCAGCAGACGCGTCAAGGCTGCCCTGTTGTTTCTGGCGGAGGAGACCCCAGCCGATCGGATCCGTCCTTAGCGGCGTGAGCCTCCTCCGGGGTTGGCGCCGTCCGCGATTCGCCTTCGCCGGGCGCCCGGCTGCGAGCAGGAGCTTCGTAGCGCGGCTCGCCACGCCAGCGCCCGAACGGCCATGCTCGCCGCAAGTCAGCCATCGCTTCTCCATGCCTTGCATTTGGGAACTCCAGCGCGGTTTGTCGTCGCAGCACCGTCACCCCCAGCGCCGCCAACGCGAAGAAGCCGAGCACGGGCAGCAACTGGCGCGTGGCGGGCGTCGGTCCCCACAGCACCACGAGCAGCAACAGCACGCCGGCGAGGACATATGACCCGAGCGCGTGATCGCGCATCCAGGGGGCGCCCGCGCGGCGCAGGAACGTGGCAGACCGCGTCTGCCCGGCAAGCCATGCCGCCAGCACGAGCACCAAACCGTAGAGCACCATCGCGATCGCGATGTCGTACAGCAGCGACGTGCCGATCGACCACACCGCCTGCGCAGCTTCTTTGTTGGCGGGGTTGGCCACCAGGCTTTTCACCACCGCCTCGCCTCCCACGCGCCGCAGCACGAGCAGCGCGATGCCGACGCCGAAGAAGCACCAGCCCGCCGAGCGCATGGCTTGCCGGCGCCATCCGCGCGCGATCCACACCGCCGCCGCGAACAGGGCGAGCGCGACGAGCGGCAACACGAGCGCCAAGCCCTTGATCGCTTTGACGACGTCCTGTGCCGCCTTCAGCTGGTTTGAGCGCATTATCACGATCCGCCCGGTGTTCGCGGGCAGCGTCACCCCCAGCCTCTTTTGGGCTTCGCTTCGCACTTGCGCACCGGTGCCGCCGGCGAGCTTTTCGCGCGCCGCCGCCACCTGACCGCCGACACCCAAGCGATTGCCGAGTTCGGTGACCAGTTCATGGAGGTTCAGAGCAACCACGCCCTTTTCGGTCGACACCGCCTTGCCCCCGCCATTGAGGATGCGCAACAGCTGTTCGTGGGCGGCGTGGTTGGCGCGAGCCCACAGTTCCTGGGCCGCAGACGTCGCGAGCAAGCGGGGCACGAACTGATTTGCCACTTGACGCAAGCCCGCCGCCAACGGCCCCGACAGGCCCTTCAGCTGTTCGGGAAGCGCCGTTTGCAGCCGCGCCGGGACTTCAGCCGAGGCAAACAGTTCGTTCACCAGATACACGCTCAACGCAGCTTGCACGTGCGGGTCGGCGAGCACCTGGCTGCTCGTTTTCGTCCAGTTGCTCGTGTTGAGCGCCTGACGGTTCACCCACACGGCAAAGCACGCGAAGAAGCCGATCACGGTCGCCGCGGCAAGCGCCGCCACGACGAGCCGGTGATGGGGGCGTGTGGCGTGGTGTGCCGCAACGCTCATGCACGCGAGCTTGCACCGCCACGCCGCGCTCGACATCACCCGAGTCGGGTGATGCACATCGAAAGCCCGAACTTAGGCTGGAGTCAAGAGATCCCCTCTCTCGCGGGCGATCGACACGACAGGAGGTAATCCCTCATGACCGACGGACAGACATTCGCCGGCGCACCGGGTCCGCAGAGCACAGCGCCCCGCCAGCGCGCCGAACCGCGATACAGCGAATACGAAGAGCCGCCCGGCTTCGGCTGGGTGGTGTTCGCGGGCGTGCTCATCATGATGGCGGGAACGGTGAACCTCATCTACGGGATCGCCGCAATCGCCGAATCGAGCTTCTACATCGCCAACACGCACTTCGTCTTCAGCGACCTCAAATTCTGGGGATGGGTGCTGACGTTCGTCGGCGCGTTCCAGATGTGCGTCGCAGCAGGCATCTGGATGCAGGCGCAGTGGGCACGGTGGGTAGGCGTGGTGATCGCCTCGCTGAGCGCTATCGCGCAGCTGCTCTACATCCCCACCTACCCGTGGTTGTCGCTCGCCGTGTTCACGCTCGACGTGCTCGTCATCTACGCGCTCGTCGCTCACGGGGGCAGGCTCGAAGAAGCCTGACGGCGAACAGGGGTGAGCCTGCTGTCCTCCATCGCGGCGGCGGGCACTCGGACGGCGCTGGCACCCGTCCGAGTGCCTGTCGCCGTGCTTGGAGCGGGCAGGGCGATCGAGCGGCGCACCCGCGCAGAGCTGATCGCGGCGTTTGAACGGGCGCTGCCCGATCTCGTCGACAACCTCTCCGCGCAGCTTCTCACCGACGAGATCGTCGACCGCGCGCTGGCGCGCGTGGAGCAGTCGGGCATCACCCAGCGGATCGCCGATCGAATGCTCGCCGACGGGATCGCCGAGCAGATAGCCGAGCGCGCGCTCGCCGGACCAGAGCTCGAGCGGATGATCGCCGCGGCGTTCCGAGGCCCGCTCGTCGAGGAGGCGGTGACCCAACTGCTCGAAAGCCAGGCCGTTTGGGTGCTCGTCGACGAGATCGCCCACAGCCCGTCTGTCACCGAGGCGATCGCCCACCAGGGCAGCGGCTTCCTCGACCAGGTGGCGGCGCGCCTGCGCGAGCGCTCGCGCAGGGCTGATTCGCGCGTGCAGGAGCTCGCCCACCGAGTGGGCCATGCGCCCTCCGAGCAGGCGCTCAGCGAGACGGCGCCCGCCCCGCCGAGACCACTCGCTCCGCCGGGCGGCGTCAAGCCAGGGCGCGACGGGCCGCCAACGATAGAACCGCCCGGACGACTGGCGGGCAGATGAGCGTTCACCCGCCTCACACGCAGACCGAGAACGCTCAGCTGGAAGCCATCAAGCGTTTGCGCGGGGGACCGTCACAAGACGGAGCGCAGAGCAGCGACTACGCCGGCCTCGTGACACGCGCTATCGCCCTGGCAATGGATGCAGCCGTCGTATGGGGGACCGCTGCGGCGGTCGGGGTCACGGTGGGGTTGGGCGTATCGCTGCTGCATCTCCCGAGCAAGGCCGATGCGGCGATTGCCGCCTTCCTGGGCGCTCTCGGGCTGCTCTGGTCGGTGGCTTATTTCGTGTTCTTCTGGTCATCCACCGGTCAAACACCTGGCTCGCGAGTGATGTGTATCGCGGTCGTCGACCGCCGGGGACGTGGGGCGCTGAAGCCTCGCCGAGCGCTCGTGCGGTTCTTGGGTTTGTGCCTTGCGGTGATCCCACTCGGTGCCGGCATCGTGATCATGCTTTGGGACAGGCGCAGACGCTGTTTGCACGATCGGATAGCGCGCACGGTTGTCGTGTATGCGCCCCGAGAGCAATGACGCTCACGCGTCACGCCTACGCTGACGCCCAAGGTTGCCGACGATCAGCGACACAACCGTGACGAGGTACACCTGGCCGAACAGAGCCTCTGATACGGAGAGCGTATGGCCGAGGTTGGTGGCGGCGGTGAGATCGCCGTAGCCCACCGTGGCGAGCGTCGTGAAGCTGTAGTACAGGCAGCGAGCCACCGTGGCTTCCTGTCCTCCCGCGAAAAACGGCGTGTGGCCGAACCGATCCACCACCCCGTAGAGGAACGAGAAGAACATCCCGAGCAGGACATACACGCATAGAACCCCGATCACCGCTTCCACAGTCACGGCTCGCGTATCGCGAAGCTTGCGGATCACGCCGACGAGGATCGCGGGAGGGGCGAAGATGACGAGCAGGGCGTTGGCGAGCCGCGCCACCTGTTCGCTCACATCGTTCGCCAGCGCCTCGCCGAAGCTGAACACGATCAACGCCAGCACGATTATCTCGGTGGCTCTCAGAACCGCAGGGCGAACGGCGGCGATCCGCAACGACAGCAGCAGCGTGAAGCCCAGCAAGGCGGTGATGAACGCCAGCTCCCATCTCCCCGGTTCCGCAATGCCCTGCAGCGCAAACGCAGCCAGGATCGCGGCGAGCAGGGCGCTGTAGCTGCGAACGCCAGCACCACTCACCAAGCGATTACAGCGTTTCCCGAAGTGCGTCGGGTCATCCGTTTCGGATGACGCGAGCACCTGCCGCGCTGGTGAGAATCACGGCAGAGAAAGGAGCGAAATGCTTGCCGTCACCTCTTATCCGTTGCTTGAAGTCTTCTGGACGATGCTCATCTTCTTCGCATTCGTCGTGTGGATCTGGATCCTGTTCACCGTGATCGCCGACCTGTTCCGCCGAGACGACGCGTCAGGCTGGGTGAAGGTTGGGTGGATCGTCCTGGTCATCCTGCTGCCGTATTTGGGTGTGTTCGTCTATCTGATCGCCCAACACAGGGGCATGACCGAACGCGCTCTCGCGCGCCAGCAGACCATGCAAACCGAAATGGACGAGTACGTGAGGTCGGTTGCCTCTTCGCACGAAGATCCCGCCGCACAGATCGCCAAAGCCAAGACCCTGCTCGACGAAGGAACGATCAGCGAAGCGGAGTTCGACCGCATCAAGGTCAAGGCGCTCGCAGCCTGACGCCGGGGCGCTCACCGCTCGAGCACCGTCACGACGTTGGAGCTTCCGCTCGCGAACGGAAAATCGGCCTCCTGCGGAGACAGTGCGCGAAAGCGATACGTGACCGGTCCGGGCAGGCGGAAGCGGTAGCCGGCGCGGTAACCGCCGCGCCGGCTTGTCGATAGGACTTGAAACGTCCTCCATCCGGCGCCCGGGGCGCGCGCTTGCAACACGATCTGCTTGCCCGACGACGGGATGCGCCCGCCACGGAGCGCTCCGCTGAACACGATCGTTCCGCCGACGTGCGACGTGCGCGGAGCGACATGCAGAGTGAGACTGGCTGGCACCCGCAACACGAGCGTGCCCGTCGCCGCCGGCACGGTGTCCCCGCTGTGAGCGCGATACGCAACCACTATCCGCTCGGAGCTCGCGTGAGGCGACACGCGCACATTGAACGTCCCATCTGCTGCTGTGCGGGCAGTCCCCACGACGCTTGCACGAGCGCCTTGAGCTGACGGCGTGGCAGCGACTTCCACTCTCGCGCCCGAGATCGGAGTGCCTGCCGTCGAGGTGAGCCTTCCGAGAATGACTTGCGAGCGGCCCCATCGCCCGACGATTGCGGTCTTCGAACTCGATCGCCAACGAACGCTGAGCGACACCTGATTCGTGGACGGCAACCCATTGGGCGACCCGACAGCCGCCAAGAGGCCAGCCGTCGCCGAGCCCGACGTCCCGCTCGTTGCCTGCGTGACCGCACCGGTCGGCGACGTTACAACCGGCGCTGCGTTCACCACTTCGACTTTCCTGTCCAACACCACGGTGCGATTCCCAGCCGCGTCAGTGACGCTCACCACAACGTGATGCACGCCGTTCGACAGCGAGGTGGTGTCGAGTGGGACGTCAGCGCTCACGACGGGGGCGCACGGCTTCAGATAGAGGAACGCCGGCAATCCGTCGGTCGTCTGACCAACGTCCGCACAGTGTCCGCCGTTGCTGTCGAGCGTCGTCGACCCCACAACCCGTTCGTCCACTTCGACGGTCGCCTGGTACACACCCGAGCCAGGGTCGGCTGCTTCGAACGTAACGCTGGCGGTGCCGCTTACCTTGGGTTCCGTGGCCAGTTCACCGGCGACGGTTCCGGGGGAGATTGTGGGCTGTGTGGTTTGTTCAATGATGAAGTTCGCGGCGTAAACGTAAACGTCAGCGGCATAACCGTCTGAATCCCTCTTCCCTTCTGGACACTTGAACCCTGCCTGCCCTCCACAAGACGCGTTTACATAGATACGTTCACCCAGATTTTCTGTCGGTACGATCACCGCGTTCTTTGCTGACTGTGCTTCAGCGGGATTGCCAACACCTCCCAGTGGACAGCTAAAACTAGCTACGCATTCGTCAAAAACGTAAGGCGCCTGATGAAGGTCTTCTGGACCCGCCAACCAAAACTCGTAATAGGCGTTAGCCACCGAGCTTCCGTCAGCATCGCCAGACCGCCACAAGGTTGCCCCCTCCACCGTCTCACCCCCTGGAGGAGCAAAAGCCCATAAAGACGACGTGTTCACACCATGTTCCACCCCGTCGCCCAAGCCCGCGACCAGTGCTCCACCACTCGAGCACGTGTCACTCGCGACAACGGTCGCGCTCGCAGGGCTGGTGCTTGATGTCCAACCATCCGTCGGAGCGGGGCGACCGTCCGGCATTCGACAGCTGTATACGTGGTAACCACCCGCAGAAGCGCCCGAGGGAGCGAGCGCGAAGCCGCAGTAGACCAAGATCGAGGCGGTGAGCGCTCGTATGCACCTGAACAGCCCAGACGCGAGCTGGGTGCGGACACGCGCGCGGGTTGGGATGGACATCGCCCAGATTCCTTTCCGATCGAATCTCGTGGGTGGCGAGCGCCACCCGGGCTTGTCGCCGCCGGGCGAACACCGACCCCCTTGTCAATTCGGCTCCCTACATCTATGTAGAACAGGAATCTAAACACCCGAATACTGCCGGGCAAGCAGAATCAACGGATGTACGGCGTCGGGTGTGGGGGACTATGCGCCGAAGCGCACAGGCAGCTGGGAGAGGCCGTAGATGCCCGTGATCCCTTCGAACACCGGCTCGCCCGCCAGCTCCAGTCGGGGCGAGCGTTCGGCGAGGTAGGACAGTGCCTCGCGCAGCTCCAGACGGGCGAGGTTGGCACCCAGGCAGTAGTGGACGCCTGCTCCGAACGTGAGCGGGCGAGCGCGCGGGCGCTCGGCTCTGATGTCGAACACATCCGGGTCGCCCGACCCGGATGGGAGGTCGCGGTTGGCGGTGAACGCGCACACCATCACCACCGTGTCCGGGGGGAACGTGACGTCGCGATAGGTCACCTCCTCGACGGTGATCCGCGCTGTGAACGGAGTGATCGGCTCGTAGCGCAGCGCCTCCTCCACCGCCCGCTCGGCGAGCGATGGGTCGGCGACGAGCGCCTGCCACTGCTCGGGGTGCTGGGCGAGCAGGCGGATCGTGTGGGCGAGCTGGCTCTGCGTAGTGTCAACTCCGCCGATCAGCACGTTCAACACGAGGTTCACGCACTCCTGCTCGCTCAACCGCTCGCCCTGCTGCTCCGCGGAGAGCAGCGCCGAGATGAGGTCGTCACGTCGATCGTCGCGGCGTGCCTCGAGCAGTGCGTGGGCGTACTCGTAGAACTCCTCCACAGCCGCCTCGATGCCCGGGCGCTCGTTCATCATGCTGTTCGCGTCGAACTGGCGCTGTATCCAGGTCGACCAGTGATGCAACCGGGGTGCGTCCGACAGGGGGGCGCCCATCACGCTCGCGATCACCTGCGACGGATAGGGCTTGGCGAACGCCTCCACGAAGTCGAAAGCTGCGCCGGTCACATCCGCGTAGAGCCCCTCGAGCAGCTCGCGCATCAGCGGGCGGTAGCGCTCGACCGCACGCGGGGAGAGCGCCGGGTTCACCAAGCCCCGCAAACGCGTGTGGTCGGCGCCGTTGATGTGGAGGATGTTGCGGCGCATCTCCTCCCACAGCGGCCCCTCCGTGACTCCGAACAGCTCGGCGATCTTCATCCCTGGGACGATCGCCGAGCGTGTCCTGAGGAAGTGCTCGCCCGCCTCGCGGTCGAGCACCATGTACCCGTACGGCCCCGCCGCCAGCCAGCCCTGCGCCGCCAGCTCTCGCATGGCCGTGTGAAAGCGCTCCCCCCTCAGCTCAGGGTCGGTGTAGTCGAAGCTCGCAAGCTCCAACTCTCCGACGAGCGCCATGTCCAGACACCTACTTCTTCGGGCTAACCGTCTGCTTGAGGCTCGCGCCGGGCGTGAACTTCGGGGCCTTGGAGGCTTTGATCTTCACTTTTTCGCCCGTACGCGGGTTGACTCCCTGGCGAGCAGCGCGCTTGACCACCGAGAACTTGCCGAAGCCGGTGATCACGACCTCGTCGCCTTTCTTCAAGGTCTTGCCGACAGTGCCGACGAACGACTCGACCGCACGCGCGGCGTCTGCCTTGGAGAGACCGCTGTCGGCGGCGATCGCCTCGACCAGCTGGCTCTTGTTCATTGATGCTTCCTTTCGGTAGGTGGGACTGGCAGTCGGAGTGACTGGCAGCGGCAGACTAGCGCGCCGGGAACCCGGCAGTGTGCAGGGTTTTGCGCAGCTGCTCGTACATCAGTCGCATGCCCTCCTGAGGACCCACCGCGCGAGCCCCTATCGCGATCCGCGACTTCTCATCCGAGAGGGCTGTGTTGGGAGGCAGTTTCAGACGAATGTCCTCGCCGCACGCCCGCAAGAACGCCGCTCGCGTGCTGTACGTGAGCAGCTCCTCCGAGCAGCCGAAGCTGCGTGCGAGCAGCTCCAACCATTCGCGCCTGCCGAGCCCTTCGGGGCCGGCTGTGTTGTAGATGCCCTCGCTGCCCTGCGCGATCAGCTCGCACAGCCGCTGGGCGTAGTCCCAGGCATACGTCGGCGAGCGATAAACGCCCGTCGGGACAGGCATCGGCGCGCTGTTGCGCAGGCGACGGACGAGGTTGAGCGCAAGGCCCGAACGGCGCCATACGTGGCGCACGAGCTTGCTTTGCAGCGGCGTCGCCATGTTCACGCCGTACACGTCTCCCACTCGGGTGATCAACCAGCTCACGTTCGAGCGCATCACCGCCTGCTCGCACGCGAGCTTCGAGCGCCCGTACGCGTTCACCGGTTCGGGCGAGTCGCTCTCTGTGAACGACAAGCCGGGGGGGCGATACCCGCTGTGGACCCAATCGCACGACACGAGCACGTAGCGGGCGCGCACGGCGCGAGCCGCCGCGAGCGTGTGTTCTGCCCCGACGAGGTCGAGCTCGGCGAAGTAGGGATCGCGCTCGAAGCGGCTGAGCGCCACCCCGCCGGCGGCGTGCACGATCACGTCGGGGTCGAACTCCATCGCCGTCGACACACACGCTTTGCGATCCGCCATGTCCAGCTGGGTTGTCCGCACCCCGTCGATGCTCACCGGCTCCTCGCGCCAGCCGCCCAGCACCTCCCAGCTCTGCTGAACAGCCGCAGCGGCGATGTTGGACCCGATCAAGCCGCTGATCCCGGTTACTAGAACCTTCATTCCTGCCCCGATTTCCTTTGCCAGTCCACGCTAGCAATGCCCCTGAAAAAAGCAAAGATATGGAGTGTTTCCCCGCACGCCAGCGGGCATCTACCCACAGACGAAGCGCTGCAAGCGTGTGCCGCGCCTACGGCAGGAAGGCGTTCGTCCCGTAGCGGCTCGGATCGATCGGCGCATGGATCAACCCGCTCGAGAGCATCCAGCGCGACATCGCCGCCACATGGTCGCCCGCCAGCCACCCGAACGGCGTCTTGCCCGAGTCGGCAAACAGCGGCAGGTAGGTCTGGAGCGACGCTCGTGTGAGCTTGCGCGGAAGCGACGGGTTGGCAGTCAGCAGCTCGCTCAGGCTGCGCTCAGGGTCGCTCAGCGTGTCCTGATAGCCGTGTACCGTCGCCGCCACGAAGTCCCGCACCAGCGTCGGATCTGCAGCGATCACACGGCGCGTGGTGAACGCCACCAAGCCTGGATACGGTGGCCCCCCGTTGGCGTCCAGCGGAAACGCCGTGATCGGATGCCCCGACACCTGCAGCCCTACCCCGTCGTCCGGGATGAAGCCCGTGAACGCGGCGATCCGTCCCGCCGCGAGCGCCTGCGCCCCATCGAAGCCCACCGTCACGACGCGAACCTTCGATGGATCGCCGCCCGCGTGGCGCACCTCGGTGTCGAGCACCGCGGTGTCCGACGGCACGCCGGTTATGCCCACGCTCCTGCCCTGCAAACCCGCCGGTGAGCGCAGGTGCTCTTCGGCGCGCGCGATCAACCCTCCCAGGGGGTGCTGCACCAGCGCCATCACCGCCTGCGCATCGCCACCATGGTCGATCAGCCCCGCCACGTCGCTGCCGTCCGCCAATCCGAACTGGGCGCGCCCGGCGTCGATCAGCTTCAGCGTTTCCTCGGTGGAGGTGGGTTCGACTACTTGCAGCGCGATGTTCTCCCGCTTGTAGTAGCCGGCGGCAAGCGCACGATAGATGCCTGCGTGTACGGCGTTCGGGGTGAAGTCGAGGATCAGCGTGGCGCGCGTCCGGTGCGACAGCGGCGCCGGCGTCAACGCCGCCTGCGTATAGCGGTCGGAGGTCGGCGCCAGGCGTCCGGACGCCGGCGCCGATCTATGCCCGCCGCTCGGCTCCGAAGACGACGATCCGCACGCGCCGAGCGCCAGGGCGCACAACAGCACGAGCACGACGATTGGCTGACTGGCCAGCAGCCGGTATCTTGAGATCACTTGAGCAGCCCTTCCTCAGCTGAGCAAACAACGTCGGACGACACCTCCCGCGCCACGCCGGGACACGGCACGCATTCGGAGGAGCGCCGCACGCTCTCAGGCGCGCCTGTGCGTGAGCTGTACACCCACGAAGACCTGCCCGACGGCGTCGGCACCGAGCAGGACCCTATCGGCAAGCCGGGTTGCTACCCGTTCACGCGCGGGGTGTACCCGTCGATGTACCGCGGGCGCCTGTGGACGATGCGCCAGTTCGCCGGCTTCGGCACGAGCGAGGAGACCAACGAGCGCTTCCACTATCTGCTCGAGCACGGGCAAACCGGCCTCTCCACCGCCTTTGACATGCCGAGCCTGATGGGCCATGACTCCGACCATCCCCGCTCGTTCGGCGAGGTGGGACGCGAGGGCGTGGCGGTAGACACGCTCGCCGACATGCGCACGCTGTTCGCCGGGATCGACCTCGGCGAGGTGTCGGTGTCGATGACCGTCAACGCTCCCGCCGCCATCATGCTCGCGTTCTTCGTCGTCGCCGCCGAGCAGGGCGACACGGACGGATCGGCGGACGGGGCGCCGGCAGCGCCGGGCGGCGCGCGAACGAGCGCCAAGCGCGTCGGGGCGGTGCCTGCCGATCGCCTGTCGGGCACGATCCAGGCGGACATCCTCAAGGAGTACATCGCCCAGAAGGAGTGGTGCTTTCCGATCGACCCCGCCATGCGGCTGTGCGGGGACATGATCGAGTGGTGCACCCGCCACATGCCGCGCTGGCATCCGATCTCCATCTCCGGTTACCACATCCGCGAGGCGGGCTCCACCGCCCAGCAGGAGCTGGCGTTCACGCTCAAGGACGGGCTCACCTACGTCGAGCAGGCGGTGCAGCGGGGACTCGACGTCGACGAGTTCGCGCCGCGCCTGTCGTTCTTCTTCAACGCCCAGATCGACATGTTCGAGGAGATCGCCAAGTACCGCGCCGCGCGGCGCATCTGGGCGCGCGAGCTGCGCGAGACGTTCGGCGCGAAGAGCCCGCGCTCGTGGCTGATGCGCTTCCACACTCAAACAGCCGGCGTGTCGCTGACCGCACAGCAGCCGCTCAACAACATCATCCGCACCACCATCGAGGCGCTCGCCGGGGTGCTCGGCGGCACCCAGTCGCTCCATACGAACTCCTACGACGAGGCGCTAGCGCTGCCCACCGAGGAGGCGGTGCGCATCGCCCTGCGCACGCAGCAGATCGTCGCGCACGAGAGCGGGGTCGCCAGCACCGTCGACCCGCTCGGCGGCTCCTACTTCGTCGAGGCGCTCACCGACGAGATGGAGGAGCGCTGCTACGACTACTTCCGACGCATCGACGAGCTGGGCGGCATGGTGGAGGCGGTCAAGCAGAACTACCCCCAGCGCGAGATCGCCGACGCGTCGTTCGAGCTTCAGCAGGCCATCGACTCCGGCGAGCGGGTTGTGGTGGGGGTCAACCGCTTCACCGAGGGCGATGACCGCGAAACGCCGATCCTGCGCATCGACCCGGCGCTCGAGCGCAAGCAGCTCGATCGCCTGCAAGCCGCCCGCGCCACGCGCGACGCAGCGGCGGTCGAGCGCGCGTTGGGGGCGCTGCGCGAGGACGCCGCCTCCCAGCGCAACCTGATGGAGCCGCTGATCGAGTGCGCCCGTGCGCGCGCCAGCGAGGGCGAGAGCGTCGAGGCTCTGCAAGCAGTCTTCGGCAGCTACACCGAGTCCCCCGTCTTCTGACGTAGGCTCGCTGCGCAACTCTCGAATCCCCAGCAAGTTGATCCATGTTGACGTGAGCTTGCGATCGCCGGCACGGCGACCGCTCGACTGAGACCGCACCCGGAGGCCAGATGAACAACCGCATGCGCCAGGCACGCCTGCTCGCCCTGCTGCCCTTGGCTTTCGCACCGGCAGCTGACGCTGCGCCGGTGACGATCTCACCGGGGCCGGGCACCGCGGCGGCGTTGCCGGGCACGCAGATCAGCTTCCTCGGCGCGCCGCCCAACCAGCTGCGCGGCGTCTCAGTCGTCGGCTCCGCCACCGGCAGGCACCGCGGCAGGCTACGCGGCTACGGCTCGGCGCCCGGAGCCAGCTTCATCCCCTCTCATCCCTTCAAACCCGGCGAGCACGTGACGGTGAGCGCCACCTTGCACGCCGGCGGCAACACATATTCGCTTGCCACGAGCTTCACCGTGGCTCAGCCGGCGAAGGTGTCCAGCGCCCCCCTCCAACGCACCGTCGGAGGGTCAGCCGAGGAACAGAGCTTCCTCTCGGCCCCCAACCTGCACCCGCCGGTGGTGGCGATCGACAAGGCCACATCCACCGCTCCCGGCTATCTGTTCGCCGCGCCCTTCCGCGGCCCGGCGCAGTATGGGCCGATGATCTTCGACAACGAAGGCGGCCTCGTCTGGTTCCATCCCCTGCGCGCCGGACGGGAGGCAGCCGACTTCAGGGTGCAGCGCTACCACGGTCAAGACGTCCTGACCTGGTGGGAGGGCGACATCCTCCGCTTGGGCTACGGGGTAGGCGTGGACGTGATCGCCGACCGGCATTACCGCAGGATCGCCGTGCTGAGAGCCGGCAACGGTTTGCACGCCGACGACCACGACTTCCGTCTGACCCCGCAAGGACAGGCGCTGCTGAGTGCATACAGCCCGATCCACGACCCGAGCGCGACGAACGGCCTCACCCTCGACCGGGTCACCCAGGAGATCGACCCCGAGACCGGCCTCGTCATGCGCGAGTGGCACAGCGACAGCCTCGGCAGCGTGCCCGTCGCCAACCCTCGCTCGGTGCAGCTGCTGCCGAACGGCAACCGGCTGCTGAGCGGCGCAGGGTTGCCGACGTTCACCGAATCCGACCGCTCGGGCGAAACCGTCCTCGCCGGCCGGATGCCCGACGGCGACACGAGCTTCGGGGTGTACCGCTATCGATGGGTGGGGCGACCCGCGCAGCCTCCAGCCGTTGCTGCGGTGGTGCAGAGGCAGCCGGAGCCGCTGTGCCACACCGAACATTCAGGGGAAGTGTGTCCGGCGATCATGACGCTCACCTCCGAAACAACCGTCTACATGAGCTGGAACGGCGCCACAGGAGTAGCGTCATGGCGGGTGCTCGCGGGAAGCGGTCGCGATCGTCTGGAGCCGGTGGCGGGCGTGAAGCGCAGCGGCTTCGAGACCAACGTCACCCTCCCCGGGTCGGTGGCGTACGTGCAGGCACAAGCCTTGAGCGCAAACGGCAAGCTGCTCGCCAGCTCGAGCATCGTCAAGTCGAAGGGAGTGAATGAATGAGAGCCTGGGAGTGGATGTCGAGATCGGTGGGACTGCGCAGGATTGCCCTTGGCGCGCTTGCGTTGGCGGCGCTCATGGGACTCGGCGCGCTACCGACGGCGCACGGCGCATCCACGACGCAGCGCAGCCCGCGCTGCGTGCCCGGCAGGCTCAACGCCTCCGCCCTGCTGCCCGGCACACCGCTGACCGTGGCGCCCCTGCCCGGCTCCTACGACGCCTCACCGTGGACTCAGATCAGCCTGCTCGGGGCGCCGGCGAGTGCGATCGAAGGGGTCACCGTACGCGGCTCCCGCAGCGGAAGCCACAGCGGCAGCCTGCTCCCCTACTCGCAAGGCGACGGCGCGAGCTTCGTGCTCGCAAAGCCGCTTCGCCCCGGCGAGGCAGTGACCGTCCACGGCAACCTGCACACCGAAGCCGGCGTCAAGCCGTTCTCCTTCAGCTTCACCGTGGCCGAGCGCGACCCGATCGCCCACACGCCGCCCGGTGCGAAATACAAAGCCAAGCCCAACGAAGAGCAGGTGTTTCACTCGGTGCCCGGGATGATCGCGCCGTCGGTGAAGGTGATGACCTCATCCACCCCGCAAGCCCCTGGCTACATCTTCGCCGCCCCCTACTCAGGACCGGCGCAGAACGGGCCGATGATCTTCGACGGCTCCGGCAAGCTCGTGTGGTTCAAGCCGCTGCCCTACGACGTCGAGGCCACCAACCTGCAGGTGGAGAGCTACGAAGGCAAGCCAGTGCTCAGCTGGTGGCAGGGCTACATCCCGCGCCAAGGATTCGGCGAGGGCGAAGAGATCGTCGTCGACTCCTCATACCGCAAAGTGATGCACGTGCACGCCGGCAACGGCTACTGGGTGGACCTGCACGACTTCCACATCAACGCCCAAAACGGCACCGCCCTGCTCACCGTGTTCAACCCCATCGCCTGCGACCTGTCCTCGGCGCACGGCCGCAGCAACGCCGCGGTCACTGACGGCGTATTCGAGGAAGTCGACCTGAAGACCGGCCTGGTGCGCCGCCAGTGGCACAGCATCGACCACGTATCGCTCGCCCACTCCTACTCCGCGGCGAGCGGCGGGAGCATGGCTTGGCCGTTTGACTACTTCCACATCAACGGCATCGAAACACGCAAGGACGGCAGCTTCATGATCTCCTCGCGCAACACCTCAGCGGTGTACTTCATCGACCCCGCCACCGAGCAGGTGACGCTGCAGATCGGCGGCAAGAACGGCAACGTGAAGATCGGCGCAGGGGCCGCCACCGCCTACCAGCACGACGCCCAGGAACTGCCCAACGGCTTGCTATCGATCTTCGACAACGGCGGCGTGCCGATGGTGCACTCCCAGTCGCGAGCGATCGTCGTCTCGCTCGACTCGACAGCGCGCACGCTCAAACTCGTGGCGCAATACGTCCACAACAAACCGCTGAAGTCAGGCAGCCAGGGCAATGTGCAGCTGCTCGAAAACGGCAACTTCTTCGTCGGATGGGGCCAGGTCCCCTACGTCTCCGAATACACCTCCTCGGGCAAAGTCGTGTTCGATGCGCGCCTGCCGCACGCCACCGAGACCTACCGCGCCTACCGCTTCCAGTGGACTGCCACGCCAGCCGAACCGCCTGCCGTGGCGATCGGCGAGCAGGGCGAAAGCGCCAACACACCCGTGTTCGCAAGCTGGAACGGCGCCACCACCGTCGCGACGTGGCAGGTGCTCGCCGGGCCGAGCCCCCAGGAACTGAAGCCGGTGGCGAGCGCCGCTCGAGCGAACTTCGAGACGAAGATCGAAGCGCCCGGCGAACCCGCCTATATCGCGGTGCAGGCGCTCGACAGCTCCGGCACCGTGCTCGGCACCTCCAAGACGATCCAAGGCTTGAGCGGTGCAGGAGCCAGCGCCGCCAGGCTCAGGCGCTGAGGCAGGCGCTCACGCTCAGGCACTGACCGCCCGCAGCCGGACGCCGTTGCCGCCAGCCTGCTCATCCGCGTCGGCGAGCACCCGCTCGATGTAGGGGCCGAACAGGCGCGCCAGCGATACCGGGGTCATCCCCGCCGGGCTCGTTGGCAGGCCGGCGTAGCTGATCGCCACGCGCACGAGCATCTCCGAGAGCAGGTTCGCGTCTTGCGTGGGCGCCTGCGGCCATCCCGCGCGGATGATCGCGGCGAGGCCCTCGACAGCGCGCTCGATCACCGGGCGCCCGTGCGTGGTGACCAGCGGCAGCAGGCCCTCCGAGCCGTCGTCGGTGAGGATTGCGCGCACGAACGGGTCTTCGGCGGCGCTGCGCAGGAACACGTCAAACGCCTCAGCGAGCGCCGTGGCGGGGTCGTCCAGGTGCTGCTCGACTGTGCGCTTCACCGCTTCCAGAAAGCGGTCCACCTCGCGCATCACGTACGCCTGGGCGAAATCCGCGCGCGAGCCGAACGCTTTGTAGAGCGTCTGGCGGCTGACGCCTGCTGTGCGCGCCACGTTGCCCATCGTGATCTCGTGCCACGAGCGTTCCTGAAGCAGCGACGCCACTGCGTCGAGCAGCGTGTCGCGCAAGAGCTCGCGCGCCGCGATCGCATACGGCGCCCGGCTGCCCAGACGCGAGCGCGTCATCAGTCCTCCCCGTCCTGCACCGGCTCGAAGTCGACCTTGTCGCGTACGCCGCAGTCCGGGCACGCCCAGTCGTCGGGGATCTGCGCAAATGGAGTGCCCGGTGGAAAGCCCTCGTGGGGATGGCCGGCGTGCTCGTCGTACACGTAGCCGCAACCGGGACAGCGCCAGCGGCTCATGCGCACGCTCCCTCGCTCGCCGCCCCGTAACGCTTCAACAGGCGCTTGCGCGCTGGCGGGTGGATGTTCGCGCGCGTGAGGTCGCCGCCATAGTGATCGAGCAGCCGACGATCCATCACCCGCCGCCACAACGGCGGGATCACCGCGAGCAGGATCATGCCCGCGTAGCCCGTCGGCAACTGCGGCGCGTCGTCCATGTGGCGCAGCGCCTGGTAGCGGCGGATCGGGTTGGCGTGATGATCGGAGTGGCGCTGCAGGTGGTAGAGCAGGATGTTGGATGCCACGTTGTTGCTGTTCCAGCTGTGCTCGGGACGGGTGCGCTCGTAGCGTCCGTCCTCGCGGTGCTGGCGCATCAGGCCGTAGTGCTCCAAGTAGTTGACAACCTCCAGCAGTGAGAAGCCGATCACCGCTTGGATCAACAGGTAGGGAAGCACCACCGCCCCGAAGCCGATCGCCAGGGCGGCGAACAGCACGACCGTCATCGCCCACGCCGACAGGATGTCGTTGCGCCACGTCCAGGGTTTGCGGTTCATGCGCCCGAGGCGCACGCTCTCGAGCTCCCACGCGCTGCGCAGGCTGCCCGACACGGTGCGCGGCCAGAAGGCGTAGAAGCTCTCGCCCAGGCGCGCCGACGCCGGATCCTCAGGCGTGGCGACGCGCACGTGGTGGCCGCGGTTGTGCTCGATGTAGAAATGCCCGTAGCCACTCTGGGCGAGCGCTACGCGGCTCAGCCAGCGCTCTGAGCTGGCGCGCTTGTGGCCGAGCTCGTGCGCGGTGTTGATCGCGATGCCCGACACCATCGCCACGGTGAGCGCCAAACCGATCGAGTCGACGGTCGAGAGGCCGCCGTGCGACCACATCCAGCAGGCGAACAGCAGGCCCGCGTATTGCAGTGGCAGGAACAGGTAGGTACACCAGCGGTAGTAGCGGTCCTGTTCAAGCCACTTGATCACGCTGTCTGGCGGGTTCTCCGCGTCGGTGCCGCGGATCAGGTCGAAGATCGGGAAGAAGCCAAAGATGAGCACCGGCCCGTAGAACCAGAAGACGCCCCAGCCGGTTGCTTCCACCAGGCCCCAGGAGATGAACGGCAGCAGCGGGACGATCAGCCCCATCAGCCAGGCGTAGCGCTTCTCGTCGCGCCAACCCGCCGGGTTCAGCCCCACACCATCGACCGCCGCGGCGGCTCCTGCGTTCGCAGCCATGCTCGCTCCTTGCGTTCTCGTCTACCGACTCGTCCCCGCCGCAACGCCGAAGATCCGCCCGGCTCAGCAGGCCGTTTACAACACTACCATCGGTGTCAAGCGCAGTTACACGAAGGCATGGCTTGTAATCCCGATCACCGGGCTCACGCGAGCCGGACAGACGTGACATCGAGTCCTGGGATGCGATCGAAGTGGCGCGTATTGGCCGTAGCCACAGACCACCCTGCCGCCATTGCGGTCGCGGCTACCAAGCGATCGTGAGCGCCCACGTCTACTCCTGAAGAAGACAAAGCCGCCCATATGCGTGCATGAACCCGAGCGCCGAGCAGGTCGAACGGAATAACAGGGAACGCCGACAGTATCGACTCCACGAACGCCTCTCGTCGCACGCGGTGCTCCTCGGTGGCCTTGTGCACGCCATGCAAGAGCTCAGACGCCGTTATGGCGGCGAGAGCCACCTCCTCGTCTTCCCCAAGCTGGGTTTCCAAGCGTCTGGAGACCTCAGCCATCGCCCCGCTCGGGGGTAGCCCACGCACCGCCCGCTCGAAGTCGATGAAGACAGTTGTATCTAGGACTGTGCCCATGGGTCGGACGGAACTGGCCCGACAGCGCCCAGCACCGCCGTCATGTCCTCAGCAAAGGCCGGGTCCGGCGTACTGCCGTGTCCCAGCTGGGCAAGCGCTTGTGCCAGCCGTCGCCCACGCCGCGAATGCCGCCTGCGCTCGTCGGGATGAACGATGACGAAAACAGGACGTTCGCGGTTGACCACGACAACATCCTCGTGCTGAGCCACCGCCTCCCGTGCGCTGCGCGGAAGCCGCACATCCTCAGCTTTCAGGGTCGCCATAGAACAACCGTACCAAACCGTACGGAAACGTCCGGCCCGGCGGTCTTCAGTCAGCCACCTTCAGCACGAGCTTGCCGACGTTCTCGCCCTCGAACAGCTTGCGCAGCGCCTCCGGGAAGCGCTCGAAGCCCTCCACCACGTCCTCGCGCGCGTGGAGCTTGCCTTCGGCGATCCAGCCTCCCATCTCGCGCATCGCCTCCGGATAGCGACCCATGTAGTCGATCACCACGAACCCCTCCATGCGCGCGCGATTGACGAGCAGCGACATGTAGTTGGAGGGTCCGCGCATCGAGTCGATGTTGTTGTACTGCGAGATCGCCCCGCAAATCACCACGCGGGCGCCACGCGCCAAGCGGGCGAGCGCCGCGTCGAGGATCTCCCCGCCGACGTTGTCGAAGTACACGTCGATGCCGTCCGGACAGTGGCGCTTCAAACCGTCGGCGACGCTCTCCCTCTTGTAGTCGATCGCCGCGTCGAAGCCGAGCTCCTCGACGATCCAGTTGCACTTCTGCTCCCCGCCCGCGATCCCCACCGCACGAGAGCCCTTGAGCTTGGCGATCTGCCCCACGACGCTGCCGACGGCGCCGGCGGCAGCGGACACCACCACCGTGTCGCCCTCCTTGGGCTCGCCCACGTCGAGCAAACCGAAGTAGGCGGTCATCCCCGGCATGCCCAGCGCGCCGAGATGGGTGGGCAGCGGAGCAAGCTCTGTGTCCACCTTCATCAGCGCGTCGGCGCCGATCGCCGCGTACTGCTGCACGCCAAGCCAGCTCGACACGTGATCGCCTGCCGCAAAGCGGTCGCTGCGGCTGTCGAGCACGCGGCCCACCGTCGCAGCGCGCATCACCTCGCCGATCGCCACCGGCGGCACGTAGGAGCGGCCCTCGTTCATCCAGCCGCGCATCGCCGGATCGAGCGACACGTAGAGCACCTGCACGAGCACCTCGCCGTCGGCGAGCTCCCCGACCGGCTCCTGCACGTAGTCGAAGTGCTCGGCGCCCACCATGCCCTGCGGGCGGGAGGCGAGCCGGAACTGGTGATTGACGAGATCCATCGCGACGCTCCTTGATCGGTGGCCAGGCGGTTACTGTACGCCCGCATGGACTTCGCGCACTCACAGCGCACGCAGGAGCTGCTGCAGCGGCTGACCGCCTTCCAAGAGCGGGAGGTGTCCCCGCGCGAGGAGCCCTATCACCGCGAGCTGCTCGCCCAGCAGAACCCGTGGGTGGTGCTGCCGGCGATCGAGGAGCTGAAGGCGAAGGCCAAGCAGGAAGGGCTTTGGAACCTGTTCCTGCCCGACGACGAGCATGGGGCTGGCCTCTCCAACGTCGAGTACGCCCCGCTCGCCGAGCGCATGGGCCGCTCGCTGATCTCCGCCGAGGTGTGCAACTGCAATGCGCCCGACACCGGCAACATGGAGGTGCTCTGGCATTTCGGCTCCGAGGAGCAGAAGCAGCGCTGGCTCATGCCCCTGCTCGCAGGAGAGATACGCTCGGCGTTCTGCATGACCGAGCCCGAGGTGGCTTCCTCGGACGCCACCAACATGCAGGCAACAGCGGTGCTCGATGGCGATGAAGTCGTGCTGAACGGGCGCAAGTGGTGGAGCACGGGCGTCGGGCACCCCAACTGCAAGGTGGCGATCTTCATGGGTCTCACCGACCCGGACGCCCACCGCTACTCGCAGCACTCGATGGTGCTCGTGCCGCTCGACACCCCCGGCGTGAAGGTCGAGCGCATGCTCGAGGCGATGGGCTTCCTCGACGCCCCGGGCGGGCACGGGGAAGTGTCGTTCACCGACGTGCGCCTGCCCGCCTCGGCGATCATCGGCGGACCCGGCCAGGCGTTTGCGATCGCCCAGGCACGGCTCGGTCCCGGTCGCATCCACCACTGCATGCGCCTGATCGGGCTGGCGGAGCTGGCGCTCGAGATGGCGTGCAAGCGGGCGAGCGAGCGCGTGGCATTCGGCAAGCCGCTCGCCAACCTGGGGGGCAACCGCGAAAAGATCGCCGACGCGCGCATCGCCATCGACCAGGCGCGCCTGCACGTGCTGCACGCCGCCTGGCTGCTCGACACGTCCTCGCCGCAGGCGCTCGGCGCGGTGTCGCAGATCAAGGTGGCGGTGCCGAACATGACCCAGCGCGTGGTCGACCTGGCGATCCAGTTGCACGGAGGCGGCGGCCTGTCGAATGACTTCCCGCTCGCCGGCGCCTGGACGGCTGCCCGCGCCCTTCGCCTCGCCGACGGCCCCGACGAGGTGCACCGCGGCGTCGTGGCTCGCCTGGAGCTGGCGCGCTACGGCAAGGGCAAGTGGTCGTCCTAGACGAACCGCGCGCGCTACGCGAGGAGGATGCGTTCGACGTCGAGGCGGTCGATCGCTGGCTGCGCGAGCAGGATGGCTTGCAGGCGCCTGGCGGGCTGCCCGAGGTTCGCCAGTTCTCAGGGGGCGCGTCGAACCTGACCTACCTGCTGCGCTACCCCGACAATCAAGACCTGATCCTGCGCCGGCCGCCCGCGGGCACAAAGGCGGCATCCGCCCACGACATGGCGCGCGAGTTTCGCATCCAACGAGCGCTCGCCCCTGTCTACCCGTACGTGCCGAAGATGGTGGGGCTCTGCCAGGAGCCCTCGGTGATCGGCAGCGATTTCTATGTGATGGAGCGCATCTCCGGCACGATCCTGCGCTCGCGCATACCGCCCGAGCTCGGCCTCGACACACCTGCCACCAGGCAGCTGTGCATGACGGCAATCGATCGGCTCGTCCAGCTGCATCGAATCGACACGCAGGCGACCGGCCTGGCGGCGATCGGCAAGGGACCCGGGTACGTGGCACGCCAGGTCGAGGGATGGTCACAGCGATACCGTGCGGCGCGCACCTGGAACGTGCCGCGCTTTGAGCGCGTGATGAGTTGGCTGGCAGAGCGCCAGCCGGCGGACGTCGGGCAGGTGCTGATCCACAATGACTTCCGCCTCGACAACCTCGTGCTCGCCCCTGGAGATCCCCAGCGCATCGTCGGGGTGCTCGACTGGGAGATGGCCACCGTCGGCGACCCGCTGATGGACCTCGGCGGAGCGCTCGCCTACTGGGTGCAAGCCGATGACGACCGCTTCATGCGCGCTGCCTTGCGCCGGCAGCCGAGCGACGCCTCGGGCATGCTCACACGCAAGCAGATCGTCGAGCGCTACTGCAACCAAGCGGGGCTCCCGGCAGAGAACTGGACGTTCTACGAAGTGTTCGGCCTCTTCCGCCTGGCGACGATCGCTCAGCAGATCTACCAGCGCTATCACCTACGCCAAACGCGCAACCCCGCCTTCCGCCACTACTGGCTCGCGGTCGGCTATCTGGACCGACGCTGCGGGCGGATCATCCGCCACGCCGCCTGAGCCCACTCCCTCCTCGAACCACTCGAACGTCGTCTGTCGCGCGTCCGGTAACGAGGTTCCGCGGAGCGAACCAGATCGCAGCATTGTGACTTAAAGCCTCCAAGCCCCGATCTTGTATACATCCTCCAGCCCGCCGGATGGGCGGGACATTTCTACAAGGGGGAACTAATGGCGGCTACAGACGAGGTGGCAGTCGCAAACGCAACATTCGTCCGGCACTCGGCGGACGAACGGCAAGCGTTTGCCCAAGCGGTTGGCCCACGCGTCGCAAGCTCGAACGTCGATGTGGCGGCGTTGCTGGAGGAGCTTGCTCCCTATGAAGAGCCGCTGCTTGCGTGGATTGGCAGCTCCGCGGGGAACGAACGGCAGTTCATGGAAGACCCCATATCGGCGGTCGAATCGGCCCAGCTCGGAATCGGCGCCGAGTCAATGCAAGCATTGCGCGCCGCCTCCGAGGCGCTTGCCGCCTCTGCCGTCAACGCACAACAGCCCCCGGCCGTCGCAGCTCCCGCGCAGGCGGCGCTCGCCGAGCTTGCCACCGGCGCGCCCGAACTCAAGACGAAGGGCTGGGATCTAATTGCGTCCGTGACCCAGGAAGCATTGAACACAACGGTTGCCGCCGCTTTCAACAAGGGCGAGATCCCGCACACCATCACCCAGCCCATCAAGCTGGGGCCACTGGGCGAAGGCACCGTGACAGTGAACGTAGAAGCTCCCACAGTCGACCTCAATCCCAACGCCGCAGCCGGGCAGTCGGGGTTTGTCGGCATCAAGCTTCCCATCGTGTCGGGCATGCTCAAGTTCACAAAGGAAATACCGATTCCCGCTGGAAGCATTGAGGTGGTGACAAATATCTCCTACGTCCACCTCGACTCCGAACGCGGCGGAACGACAGAGCGGCTATCCCTCGACTTCAACAACAAGCTTGCCGTCTACAACGTCATCATCGAAGAGCCCACGTGGGAACAAGACTTCACGGAGTTCGTCGAGATCGCCCTCAAGGACTACTTCCAGTCCTTGGCGCCGGGCGCCATCTACCTCGGCGACGTGGAAATCCCGAAGTCGGCGGAGGCTTTTGCCCCGGTAGGTGAATCGGACTTCGCCATTCAGGTCAACACGAGCAAGCCAAGCGAAAACGTGCTGCTCCTGTTGATGACAACCTCCAGCGGGAAAATCCCACCCGAACCCGGGGCGACAGACTTCAGCGAGGTTCCCTCGCTTGTGCCGAGCGGACGGAAGTCGGCGCTCTATATATCCAACCGGCTGCTCATCGAAGGACTCATCGTGCCTGCGCTGGAGGAAAGCCTCAAACTGCAAGCGTCGAGCTTCTCCTTCAGCGGCAGCCCAACATCGCTTTATTCGGCGACGTTCTCAGGCGATCTGAAACTTGCAGGGGAATACGAACCGGAATTGACAAACTTGAATCTCTCAGTCAATGGCTCTGGGCAAGTGCAAGGAAACTACGAAGTGCACGCACACCCCCTGTTCAATGCCGGAGAAACGTATTACGTGCTGGTGAACGGCAGCATCTTCGTAACTCCCAGTCTCAACACAACCACACAGGCGATCTCCTTTGCAACGTCAGCCAACTCCGGCAGCGGCACCATCAAGTGCAGCGTGTTGGGTTGGATCATCGTTGCGGCAGCCATCATCGCGAGCTTCGGCACACTGGGTGCATTCATAGCCGCGGTCCTTGCAATCGTTGTTCCCATCATCATCACCCAGTTGAAATTCCCGGTGAGCCTGCCCACCAGCCTGCTCTCCTCGATTGAAAACAGCCTTGGGTCCTTCGTATGGCCGGCGCAGAAGTCCTACCCGCTGGCCGCACTGGAACTTCCTGGCGACCTCGTCTTCATCGGCGAACCCGTCATTTAGCGCCAGGCACGGCTTCGCGGGGCGCCCGAGCATCGATCGCTCAGGCGCCCCGAGGCGCCGGCTCACACCTCCCGATCAAAGCCGGCTGCCACATCGTGGGTCCTGAGCGACGCGAGCCAAACGCCTCGGGGCTGCCCGTGTTTGTGACCCAGGGGGTTGGGTATCCGACTGGTGAACGTCCCGGCCTGCTCATGCCGACGCGCAAGAGGGGCCGGCGACCGAGCAGCGGAAGGAGACGACGATGACCGTCGACCCGATCGAGGTTCAGCGCCACCTGAAAGGCGTCTCGTATCCGGCCACGCGCGAGGAGCTGCTCGACGCAGCGCGCGATGAGGACGCCCCACCGGAGGTGGAGGACGCTCTGGAAGGGCTTCCCGAGGAAGAGCGGTTCGACGGCCCCGACGAGGTCATGGAAGCGATCGAGTCGTAATGCGCGTCGTCGTCGTCGGAGCCAGCGGCAACGTGGGCACGAGCGTGCTCGAAGCGCTCGCCCGCGACCAGGATGTCGAGGAGATCGTGGGGGTCGCTCGACGCATCCCGGCGATGAGCTTTCCCAAGACGAGCTGGCGCCGCGCGGACATCACTGTCACCGATCTTGCACCGCTGCTCGCCGGCGCCGACGCGGTGGTTCACCTCGCATGGCTGATCCAGCCCTCACGCGACGAGCGCGTGACGCACCGCGTCAACGTCGAGGGCACCCAGCGGGTGTTCGATGCCGCGGCGCGAGCGGAGGTGCCCGCACTCGTCTACGCCTCCTCGATCGGCGCCTACTCGCCCGGGCCGTCAGACCGCGCAGTGGATGAGTCCTGGCCGACCACCGGCGTGCCGACCTCGTTCTACTCCCGCCACAAGGCGCAAACCGAACGCCTGCTGGACGGCTTCGAGCAGGCACATCCCGACGTGCGCGTTGTGCGGCTGCGACCGGCGCTCATCTTCAAGCGCTCCGCCGCCAGCGAGATCCGCCGGCTGTTCATCGGGCCGTTTTTGCCGAGTCCGCTCGTGCACCCCGAGTGGTTGCGCGTCCTGCCGATCCCGCGCGGCTTGCGCACGCAGGCGGTCCACTCGCTGGACGTCGGCGAGGCGTACCGGCTCGCGGTCAAAAGTCAGGCGCGCGGCGCCTTCAACATCGCTGCCGAGCCAGTGCTCGACGCGCCCGCGGTCGGCAGGCTGCTCGGCGTCCGCGTCGTGCCCGTGTCGCCCCGTTTGCTGCGCCGCGCCGCCGCGCTCACCTGGCGAGCACGCTTGCAGCCCACCTCCCCCGGCTGGCTGGACATGGGCATGGCGCTGCCGATCATGGATGTCTCGCGCGCCCGCTCAGAGCTCGGCTGGCAGCCGCGCTTCAGCGCCGAGGAGTCGGTGAGCGAGCTGATCGCCGGTTTGCGCGAGAGCGCCGGGATGCACACACCACCGCTCGATCCGGCTACGAGCGGGCGTTTTCGATGGCATGAGCTGCGCACCGGGGTGGGAGCGCGCTCCTTGTGAGAACTGGGAAGGAGCTTCGCAAATGAAGGCGGTCACCTGGCATGGCAAGCGCGACGTGCGCGTAGAAGAGGTCCCCGACCCAACCATCCGCGAGCCAACCGACGCGATCGTGCGCGTCACCTCGAGTGGGATCTGCGGATCGGATTTGCACCTGTACGAGGTGATGGGCGCCTACATGCACGAAGGCGACGTGCTCGGTCACGAGCCGATGGGCATCGTGGAGGCGGTGGGCGGCGCGGTGGAGCACATCAAAGAGGGCGACCGCGTGGTCATCCCGTTCAACATCTCCTGCGGGCACTGCTTCATGTGCCACCAGGGCCTCTACTCGCAATGCGAGGTCACACAGGTGCGCGAGCACGACAAGGGCGCCGCGCTGTTCGGTTACACCGAACTCTACGGCGAGGTGCCCGGCGGCCAAGCAGAGCTGCTGCGCGTTCCCCAAGCGCAGTTCGGGCCGATCAAGGTTCCCGAGGGACCGCCCGACGAGCGCTTCGTGTTCCTGTCAGACGTGCTCCCCACCGCATGGCAGGCGGTGCAGTACGCCGCCGTCCCGCAGGGCGGCAGCGTGGTGGTGTACGGGCTGGGGCCGATCGGGCAGATGTGCGCGCGCATCGCTCGCCATCTCGGCGCTGAGAAGGTGATCGGCGTTGATCTCGTGCCCGAGCGGTTGGACATGGCGCATCGCCACCACGTCGAGACGATCTCCGTCGACGGCGGCGGAGACGTGCTCGAAGAGATCCGTTCGCTCACCGACGGGCGCGGCCCGGACTCGGTGATCGACGCCGTGGGAATGGAGGCGCATGGGGCGCCGATCGGCAAGCTCGCCCAGCAGCTCGCCGGGTTGCTGCCCGACCCGGTGGCGCGCAAGCTGCAGGAGCACGCCGGCGTCGACCGGCTGAAGGTGCTGCACCTGGCGATCGACACCGTCCGGCGGGGAGGCACGATCTCGCTGAGCGGCGTCTACGGCGGCGCCGTGGATCCCATGCCGATGATGGAGATGTTCGACAAGCAGATCCAGCTGCGCATGGGCCAAGCCAACGTCAAGCGTTGGATCGAGGAGATCATGCCGCTGCTCACCGACGAGAGCGATCCGCTCGGCGTTGAAGACCTGACCACGCATCGCATGCCGCTGAGCCAGGCGCCGCACGCGTATGAGATCTTCCAGCACAAGCAGGACGGCGCAATCAAGATCCTGCTGAAGCCCTAGCGGGCAGCCGTTCGAGCGCGTCGAGCACGTCGGCGACGGTTATCCGCAGCAGGCCCGGATCGGGCTGCTCGGCGTGGGGATCCCCACGCGAGCCTCCCCACAACACGACGTGACGGCGCAGCTCCGACGGCGGACCCCACTCGGCGGGCGACACCGGTCCGAACAACAGCACCGAAGGGGTGCCAAGCGCCGTCGCCAGGTGCCCGACGCCGGTGTCAGTGCACGCGACTCGCCCTGCTGCCGACACCAGGCTCGCCAGCTGATCGACGCTCGTGCGCCCGGCGAGCACCGCCTTTGCGGACAGGCCAGCGCCGTCGGCCACCCGTCTGGCGAGCGCCAGCTCTGAGCGGCTGCCCGTGATGAGCACCCGGCGTCCCACCATCCGCTCGGCGGCGGCGACCGCCGCCCAGCGCTCCGGCGGCCAGCGGCGTGCGCCGCTGGAAGCGCCTGGGTGGATCACCGTGACACCGTGCGCCTCCTCGCCGATGCCCCGCCCCGGCGGTTCGATCGACAGCTCCGAGGAATCGCATGGCACGCCGGCGCAGTCGAGCAGACGACACCAGCGCCCCACCTCGTGCTCGTCGGCGCGCCAGCTCGGACCGTCGCCCGCCTCGGACACGCCCGGATTCGCGAACGCGATCATCCGCCGAGGACGGGCGCGCAGCAGGGCGCGGTGGCTCTCCGGCCCGCGCCCGTGCAGGTTGACCGCGACGTCGAGACACTCTCCTCCGACCGAAACCGACGCACGGGCGAGGGCAGCGTGATTGAGCAGATCCGAGTGGCGCAGCTCGTGGACGACCGGCTCGCGCGTCTCGCCGGCGCGAATCAGCGGCAACAGCGGCTCGAGCGCGCGGGGGGCGAGTAGCACGCGGCGGTGCTCGGGGAACGCACGCGCCAGCCCGCGCAGCGCGGGCACAGCCGTGAGCAGGTCGCCCAGGCCGAGCGCGCGCAGAATCAGGATCAGCTGCCCATCTACGGCCACGAGCTCTCGGTGGGAGGGCACACCACGAGCTCGCGCAGCTCCACGCCGGGCGGGCGTTGCAACGCGAACACCACCGCCGCCGCCACCTCTTGTGGCGGTGCGAGCTGGGCGTCGGGTGGCGGCTTGTAACGCTCCTCTCGCCCGTCGAAGAACGCCGTTTGCATGCCTCCGGGAACAAGCAGCGTCACGCCGATCCGGCCGGCGGTCTCGATCGCCAGCGCGCGAGTGAAGCCGACGACGCCGAACTTGCTCGCGCAGTAGGCGGTGGCGTCGCTCAGCACGCGCAGCCCCAGCGTCGAGCCGACGGTCACCACCCGGCCATGGCGCTCCCCCAGATATGGGAGAGCGGCTCGCACCACCGCGACGGTGCCGAGCAGGTTCACCGCGATCACGCGCTCCCAATCCTCGGCGCCCACGTCCTCCAGCCGCCCGCAAGCATCGACGCCGGCGGCGGTTACAACCGCATCCAAGCCACCTCGCTGCTCGGCCACCTCGCGCACGGCTGCTTCCGCAGCACGCGAGTCCGCAAGATCCACCTCGCTCCAGCGCACGCCATCGGGGGGCGCGTTGCGATCGAGCACGATCGGCGAGCCACCCGCCTGTGCAACCGCCTCGGCGACCGCCGCGCCAAGCCCCGAAGCCCCACCTGTGACGAGCACCTCGCCCAGCGACGTGGGGGCAGTGGGAGCAGCGCTGTCCATCGACACCGTCTCAACTTGCGACACGGAAAGCAACCTCCTTCAACAGCCCGGTGGTGGAATGTCCTTCGACGTATGGCAGCGTCACAACCTGCCCTCCCCAGCTTTCGAGCGCCACCCGCTCGGGCAGCTCCTCGGCGACGTAGTCGCCACCCTTCGCCCACACCTGAGGGCGCAGCCGCTGCAGCGCCTGGACGGGAGTGTCCTGCTCGAAGGGCATCACCCCATCCACACACGCGAGCGCTTCCAGAACCGCCGCTCTGTCGGCTTGCGCCACCACCGGTCGCGCTGGCCCCTTCAGCCGTTTGACCGACGCATCGCTGTTCAGGCACACGATCAGACAGTCGCCCAGAGCGCGCGCCGCTTGCAGCGTCTGCACATGGCCGGCGTGCAGCAGATCGAAGCAGCCACCGGTGGCCACCACCGATCCGCCCCGCGCACGTGTGCGGTGCGCGAGCGCCAACGCCGCCGCTCCGTCGGCGGCGCTGGAGGACTCCAGGGCGCTGCGTGTGGGGTGGCGAGCCGCGCGGGAAAGCCAACCCGCGGCGCCGCCGGCGCTGACGAACGCCGAAGCCAGTCCAACGCCCCGGGCGACCGCATCGCGGATCTGGCACCCGTCGGCGAGCGCTCCCGCCACGCCCGTGGAGAAACGGTCGCCGGCGCCGCACGGGTCTGCGCCGCTCACCGGCTCGGCGAGAATCGCACACACCTGGAAGGCGTCACACAGCAGCGCCCCGGCAGGACCCAGCGTGACGCACACGTGAGCGGCTCGCCAGCACTGCGCAAGCAGCGTCCCGCGCTCTGCCGACGTGTGCCCGCCAGCCGCAAAGACGGCTGCTTCGGACTCGTTGGGCGTCACCAGGGCGAGCGCCTCCAGGGGAGTGGCGCCGCGCGGGTGCGGGTCCCACACGATCGGCTTCTCCGCGCGGGCGGCGCGAAGCGCGGCGCGAATCGCCGGATGGGCGGCCATGCCGCGCCCATAGTCGGTCACGAGGATCGCCTCCGCCCAGCCGATCGCCGCACGGCTCGCAGCGCTCAGCTCGCCGATCTCGGCGGGCTGCCCCCCACGGTCCAGGCGCAGCAGCGACTGGCCGGCGCTGCGCAGCCGCACCTTCTCAGGCGTGGCGCCGTGCAGCCCGATATCCACGACCTCGACGCCGTGCGCAGCGAGCGAGGCAGCCAGCTCACGACCGGGAGGGTCGTCCGCCAAGGCGCTCAAGAGCGTCACCTCGCGCCCGTCCGAAGCCGCGAGCACCGCGGCCAGCGCCGCGCCGCCCGGTCGGGTGCTCATCGCACGCTCGTCCAATACCGGGACGGGGGCGTCCGGGCAGACGCGCTCCACGCTTCCGAGCACGTCGCGGTCGAGCAGGCAGTCGCCGATCACCAGCAGCGGCTTCACGCGCGCACCATCCGCTCCTCGTGAGACCGTCGGTCGCCCGTGGTCCGTTCAGCGCCCGGGGCCTCCGTCGCCGGTGTGCGCTCGCGCAGCAATATCTCGTGCTCCACCGCTTCACAGAGCGTGTGGATCGCCACCATGTGCACCTCTTGGATCGTCGGCGTCGAGCACTGCTCAACGCACAGCGTCTGCTCGCAAACCTCATCGAGCGCACTCGCGCCGCGGCCGCACAAGCCCCACGTGCACATCCCAAGCTCACGCGCAGCCGTCACCGCGGCCAGCACGTTGGGGCTCTCGCCAGAGGTGCTCAGCGCACGCAGCACGTCGCCGGGTCGGCCATGGGCGCGTACCTGGCGCGCACACGACTCCTCGGGGCCGTAGTCGTTGCAGATGGCCGTGTAGCTGGAGGTGTCGGCGTGCAGGCAAAGCGCGCTCACCGGCTTGCGCTCCGCCTCGTAGCGACCGACGAGCTCGGCGGTGAGGTGCTGTGCCTGAGCGGCGCTGCCGCCGTTGCCCACGGTGAGCAGGCGACCGCCGTCGAGCAGGACCTCGGCAAGCCGCACACCCCATTCCTCGAGCCGGCCCAGCTCGCCCTCCAGCCGATCGAGCGCCGAACGCAGCGAGCGCAGGCGCTCGCCGGCGGCGGGAGCGACCGCGGCTTGCCGGACGGGATGGCGAGCCTGGCGCGCAGCCGGCGCGGCCCGGCGTTGGCGCGGCGAAGAGGAGCGACTCGGGACCAGTCGCTCGTACAGCGACAGCGTGGCGGCGCCGATCCGGCCCCAGTCGTAGAAGCGACGTGCGCGCTCGGCGCCCGCCCGCCCATATGCCGAGCGCCGCCGGGGATCGGCGAGCAGGGCGCGCAGCGCTTCCGCGAGCCGATCGGGATCGCGTGGCGCCACCTGAACGCCGGTGACGTCGTCGAGCACCGTGTCGACCATCCCTCCCACAGCCGAGGCGACGATCGGCACGCCGCACGCCATCGCCTCGACGGGGGTTATCCCGAACGGCTCATACCAGGGCACCGACACGACCGCGTCGGCTGAGCGCATCAGCCGGGGAACCTCCCCGCGCGAGATCCGCCCGAGCAGCGTGACGCGATCGGCCACACCTTCGCTTGCCGCCAGCTCGCTCAGGCGCCGCGCCTGGGCGTCTCTCTCCAGCTGGGAGCGATCGGGTCCGCCCGCCACCACCAGCTCCACACCGGGCAGGGCGCCCAGCGCCGATACGACGTTGCCGATGCCCTTGCGCTGCACCAGGCGTCCCACCGTCACCAGTCGCTGCATCCCGGCCCGCCGCCTGGCCCGCGGTCCGTCGGGGGTGAACAGCGCAAGGTCCACCCCACATGGGATCACGGCGAGCCCGTCGCGCTGCGCTCCCATCCGCATCAGCTCGAACACCTCATCCGTGCACGTGGCCACGATTCGATCGACTCGCTTGGCGATGTTCCGCTCGATCCCGATCCGCTCGGGTGGGCTCGTGTCCTTCTCGCCCTGATAGCGGCGCTTCACCACGCCGAGCGCGTGGAATGTGTGAACGAGCGGCAGCCCGAGCGCCGGGGCAGCCCCGAGCGCCGCCACCGCGGACATCCAAAAGTGAGAGTGCACGACATGCGGGCAGTCGCGCCGCCACATCCGCTCCAGGCAGGTGGCGAAGTCGTGCATGTAGGGCAGCAGCTCGTCCTTGGGCAGCGAGCAGGGCGGTCCCGCGTCGACGTGGTGGACGCGCACCCCGGGCGCGAACTGCACCCATGCGGGCAGCGTCTCGCAGTCGCGCCTGGTGTGCACCGTCACCTCTGCGCCCAACCGTGCGAGCGCTCGGGCGAGCTCGGCGACGTGGACATTCTGGCCACCGGCGTCCACACCGCCGAGCACCGCCAGCGGGCTGGCGTGCTCGGAGACCATCGCGATGCGCAGCGGCTCTGAGACACCCCGCCTGCGGCTCATGCGCACACCTCCGCCAACAAATCGTCCCAGTCGGTGAGGAAGCGCTGCAAGCCGTAGCGGTCGAGCGCCGCTTGGCGCGCCGCCCGACCGGCCTGCTCGGCACGCTCTCCGTCGGCGAGGAACTCGCGGATCGCCCGCGTGAGCACATCCACGCGCGTGGACACCACCCCAGCGTGCGGAGGCACCGCCTCAGGCGCCTCGGTGGTGGCGAGCGCGACGACAGGCATGCCGAGATGCATCGCCTCGATCAGCGACAGTCCCAGCGAGGTCCAGCGAATCGGGTGCAGGTAGAGGCGCCGGCGTGCCATGCGCTCGTGCAGCTGCGTCTGAGGCACGTCGCCTGCCGCGTCGATCGAGCCGTTGCCGAGCGCGGCGGCGTCCATGCCGAACACGTCGATCGGCGCCTCCTGGGCGAAGCGCTCGAGCAGGTCTGTGCCGGTCACGCGCGCGCGGCGGCGCGCTTCGTTGATGACCACCGCCGAGCGCGGCAGCTCCCCTGTGTAGCGGTAGCCCGGATCGACGATGCCGTGCTCGATCACTCGGGTGGGAGTGCCGCCGGCGTCCCAAAACAGGGAGTTGAAGTGCGTGACGTGCACCAGCGTCAGCTCCGGGCGGTTTGCGAGCGGATGGCGCATCTCGGCGATCCGCCCCTGGGGGGCGTTGTGCTCGACGTAGATCGCCGGCAGATCGACCCCCGGGCGACGTCCAAGCCAACACTCAGCCAGCTCGAGCTCATGCGGACGCTGCAGCACGACGGCGTCGAGCTCCAGATCGCGGAGCCGCTCGGGCGCCAGCTCGCAGACGTTCTGCGGCCATCGCCACGTGCGCGCCCGTCCGACGCCGTCGAGGCCGCGATCTGGGAGGACGGGAACGAAGTAGTCGTGTGCTCCTTGCACGAACGCCGTCGTCCAAGAGCCGTGCACGTGCCACAGCAGAATCCTCATGCGCCCACCGCCTCCTCCTCCTCACGCGGCGGGCGCGGCAGCGTCAGCACGACCGCCTCGTGGGCGTGCGAGGCGTGCGGGGGCGCCCCTGCGACCGGTTGACGCCAGGCCGGTGAGGCCAGTTCGCCGAGCGCCTGCACCACCTCGGCTGCGGAGATCTCCTGCATGCAGGGATGGTCCGGCACCGGGCATGTGCGGGCACGGCATCCAGCGCACGCCACATCGCGCTCGAGCAGGCGGGTGGGCACGCCCCAGGGACGCCAACGCACCGATGGGACGGTGGGTGCGTAGATCGAGACAACCGGGGTGCCGACCGCGGCGGCGAGATGGGCAGGCCCTGTGTTGGCGACGACGATCGCCTGCGCACCGGCGATCGTGGCAGCCAGGCCGCGCAGATCGGTGAGACCGCCCAGGTCGACTATGCGCGGGTCCGGCCTGCCGCAGATGCGCGCTGTGAGGCCCGCCTCGGCGAGGGCACCGGTGACGACGACGTTGCCGCCACGCTCGACGAGCAGCTCGAGCAGCTCGACGTATCGCTCCTGCGGCCATGCGCGAGCGCTCACCGATGCGCCGGGGTGCACCACAACGTACGGCTTCATCGCCTCCACCGCGGGATGAGGCGTACCCACTCCGCGCAGGCGCAGGCGCAGGTCGTCGCCGTCTGGCGGCTCGTAGCCGCACGCCGCCATCAGCGACAGCGCCCGCTCCACCTCGTGGATGTCGGACGCCACGCGGTGGCGCACGTCGAGCAGCGTGCCAGGGTAGTCGGGGCTGATGGCCGCCACGTGCGATACGTCCGCCATGCGCAGCAGCAGGGCAAGCGGCAGCGGGCTCTGGTGATGAGAGGTGAGGATCAACGCCTCGTGGAAGCGACGTCCGCGAATCAGCTCCACGAGACGGTTTACGTGCGCCGGGTGCAACGCTTGGGGATCGGCGTCGATCCAGTCCGCACGCCACTCGAGCACCTCCGCCACACCGGGGAGCAGCTCGGCGGCGGCGCGTCCACGTGGGCCGCACAGGAGCGTCACCGCCGCTCTGCTTGCCGCCACCGCGCGCACCGCCGGGCCTGCGAGCAGCACATCGCCAAGGCTGTCCTGGCGTGCGATCAGCACCCGGCGGCTCATCCGAGCAGCATCTCCACGGCGGTGCGCAGGTCCGGGGCGGTCTCGGGCGCGGTGGCCACCTCGGCGGGGAGCGTGCGCTCGTTGGGCACCAGCACGCCTCTCGCTCCCGCCGCAGAAGCAGCTTGGATGTCGGCTGCGATGTCGCCGATGACCGCGCACCGCTCGGGCTGCACGCCGAGCGAGCGGGCGGCGCGCAGCACCATCCCCGGAGCGGGCTTGCGACAGTCACATCCCTGATCGGGCGCGTGCGGGCAGTGCAGCCACTGATCGAAGCGGCCGAGCAGCTCCTCGACGCGGCGATTGACCTCGCGCACGTCCCGCTCGTCGATCAGCCCGCGTGCGATACCGCTCTGGTTGGAGATCACGGCGACCGGGATGCCCGCCCCACGCAGTGCCCGCAGAGCCTCGCGCGCGCCTGCCCGCGGCACCACGCGGCTCGGGTCGCCGTTGTAGGGGATGTCCTCGATCAACGTCCCGTCACGGTCGAAAAGCACCGCTGCGGGCGGCGTGCGCACGGGCTGGGTTGCCGAGGATTGCGGGTGTGCGCCCCGCCAGCGAAGCTCGCCGCTCAGCCGGTGCGCAGCAGCCGCGAACGGGATCGCCGGGCTGGTGAGCAGCATTCGCAGGACCTCCTCGGGCGTGCGCGGGCCGGGAGCGATACGTCGCCAAGCCAGCTCGCAGACACCACCCGCCGAGGCGAGCGCCGACAGGGCGGCGATACGAGGTTTGCGCGCCATCGCCGCCAGGACGGCGAGCAGCGCGCTCGAGCAGATGAGCAGATGGGATGAGAGCCTGCCCGGCGGAGCACCGGCGCGCTCGCGCCAGCGGCGGCGGTGCAGACGGCGCATGAGCGCGTCGTCGACGTTGCCTCGCTGCAGCCGCACGCTCTGCCACAGCGGCGCCGGTGTGACGGGGTGCTCCACGCTGCGCGCCCCTCGCTCCAGGCTGTAGCCGAGCGCCTGAACGCGCAACGCCAGGTCGGAGTCCTCGCGGTAGGCGCGCGCGAAGCGCTCGTCGAAGCCGCCCGTCAGCTCGAGCGCCCTGCGGCGGTAGGCGATGTCGGCGCTCGCCCAGCGCGCCTGTTGCAGGCCGGCGACGTTGCGCTCCCAATCGGTGGGACGGCGCGAGCGGGCGAGCGGCACACGCACACGCCCCTGCGAGGCGGCGACCGCCGGGGAGAGCGAGAGCAGGTCGCGTTCCAGCGCCTGGCTCCATCCGGCGTCCGGCAGGACGTCGTCGTCGAGGAACGCCACCCATGGAGCGCTCCCCGCGCGCCAGCCGACGTTGCGTGCCGCCGCCGGGCCACGCCCGCCGCAGCGGAGCACACACAGGCGCGGGCGCAGCGAGAACGGGATGTCGAGTCTCAGCTCACCCGCACGCCGCGCGCCGGTGCTCGACCGGCGGTCGAGCGCGAGCGGACGGTCGTCCACCACGATCACGCTCTCGGGCGGCCCGTCCCTCTGCGCCGCGAGCGCCTCCAAGAGGCGCGTGAGCGAGGGACGACCGATCGTGGGGATAACCACGTCGAAGCGGTGGCGAGGTGTGGAGCGCTGCGATCCCATCAGACGAGCGCCTCCACGGGACGGCGCTCGACCGCCGTGCCGTGCGGCGCGGGCAGGCGCTGCGCCCGGCGGACGACGAACGGGCCGATCGCGAGCAGGTCGATCGGCGCCGAGCCGAGGCACTCGAGCGCGTCGCGCGGGTCGTCCGCCATCGGACGTCCGGCGGTGTTGAGGCTGGTGTTGACGAGCACCGGCACGCCTGTGCGCTGCTCGAAGCAGTCGAGCAGGCGTGCCAGCAGCGGCTCTGCAGAGCGATCGACGGTTTGGGTGCGTGCGCTCGCGTCGACGTGCACCACCGCCGGGATGCGCCGCCTCCACTCCGGGTGCACGGTATGGGTGAACAACATGTACGGGCTCGGCAGCGGCCCATCGAAGATCTCGGCTGCGCGCTCGGCGATGACGATCGGAGCGACCGGGCGGAACTGCTCTCGGCCCTTGACGTCGTTGAGCCGCTCGAGGTTGCGCGCCGCTCGCGGATCGGCAAGCAGGCTGCGGTGGCCAAGCGCGCGCGGGCCGTACTCGCTGCGACCTTGAAACCACGCGACGATCTGGTTGCCGGCAAGCGCTTCGGCGACGGTTTGCGCGAGGTCGTCGGGTCGCTCGTACGCGACGCCCGCCGCCGCCAGCCATGCCGCCAGCTCACCCTCACCCCACTCGCGCCCGAGCGCAGCGGTGCTCATCGGCGCAGGCTGCTCGCCAAGCTCGTTGGCCACGCACATGGCTGCCCCGAGCGCCGTTCCGGAGTCGCCGGCGGCAGGTTGCACCCAGACCTGCTCGAACTTCGAGTCGCGCCAGATGCGCGAGTTGGCGACGCAGTTGAGCGCCACCCCGCCCGCCATTGTCAGCCAGCGCTCTCCGGTGCGCTCGTGCAGCCATCCGCACAGCTCGAGCAGCACCTCCTCGAGGCGCCGCTGCACGCTCGCCGCGAGGTTTGCATGGTGTGAGCCCCACTGCTCGCAGCCGCACCGCTCGGCGCCGGCGGGGACGCGAGGCGCGAAGCGCTCCCAGTCGATCGGGTGCGTGCGAAAGCCGCCCTCGCCGTCGGCGTACACCAGCTGGCGCAGTTGCTCGGAGTGACGCGGCTGACCGTAGCTGGCGAGCGCCATCACCTTGTACTCGTCCGGGGAGCGGCGGAAGCCCAGGTGCTCGGTGAGCTCCTCGTACATCAGCCCCAGCGAGTGCGGCAGCCGCTGGGTGGCGAGCACCTCCAGGCGCCCGTCGCGCCAGCGACCGGCCAGGTGCGACGTGGACTCGCCGCGGCCATCGACGACGAGCACCGCGCAGGAGTCGCACGGAGCGGCTGCGCACGCGGAGAACGCGTGGGCGACGTGATGAGGCACGAAACGCACCCGGCGTGGATCCAAGCCGGGAAGCGCAGCCCCGAGAAACAAAGGCGCTCGCTGGGCGTACAGCGTGCGCAGCGGCTCCCACTCGTGGGCGTAGATCTCGCCGTCGTGCGACGGCGCGAGCGTCGGGTCGTACGAGTAGGCGACCGCGTCGAGCTCCGTCGCCGCGCAGCCTGCCGCGCGCAGGCACCAGGCGGCAGCCTGCTCGGGCAGCTCCCAGGTGGAGAACGGGACGGGCGCCTTTCCGTGCTTGCGCCTCGAGAAACGCTCCTCCTCGGCGGCAGCCACCGTCGCTCCGTCTAGGAGCAGCGCAGCGGCGGGGTCGTGGAAGACGCCGTTGACGCCGAGAATGCGCAAATGCCGGACCTCCTCGTCGGCAGTCGCCGACTCGAGTGGACCGCCCGGCGGCTCGACCGGTGGAGGGCCGTGGGGGGCTGTCCAAGTCGGAGTCGAGAGGGCCGCGAACACGGCCCATCCCGCTTCAGCGCTGGCTTACCCTTCGCGGTAATAAGTAAACGCTTCTCAAACCTCCTCGCGGCGTTTCCCTGAGACCTTTGCTGGAAGCGCTCCCCGAGGCGGTGCGAGCTCAGTCGACGCGCAGAACGGCCTTGCCGGCGATGCGTCGCTCGAGCAGCGCGGCAATCGCCTCGGGCGCCTGCCGCCAAGAGGCGTCGTAGTCGACCGAGCACTCCAGACGTGCCTCCGCAACCAGCTTCGCCAGACGGCTCAAACCGCTCGATGCGCCTCCCTCGCGCTCGAGCTGCGCGAACAGGAACAGCCCGTACAACCGCGCTCCGGGCGCCCGGGCGAAGAACGAGCGCGGAGGGAACTGCACCAGGGTGGTGTCGCTCGACGCAAACGAAACCACCGTGCCGAACGCCGCCACGCGCTGCAAAGCGGCAGACAGCGTGGCGCCGCCGACGCCCTCAACCACCACGTCGAACTCGACGCCGTCGGCGCGAAGCTCGTGGACGATCTCGTCGGCCCCCAGCTCGAGCAACCCGCGAGCCCGTTGGGGGCTCGCCGACACACCCGTGACATGAGCGCCCGCGAGCTTGGCGAGCTGCACGGCGAAGCGCCCTACGCCGCCACTCGCCCCGGTGACGAGCACACGCCGCCCGAGCACCGGCGCGGCGACGTCTAGCGCCGCAAGCGCCGTCAGGCCGGCTACCGGAAGGGTTGCAGCCTGGATGTCGCTGACGCCCTTGGGGAGCTCGGCGAGCATGCGGGTGTCGACCGCCGCCAGCTGCGCCCAGGCACCGCGCGCCACCAGGCCCACGACACGCGCGCCCGCCGGCGGACCCGAGCCGTCAGCCGCCGGGCGCTCGACGATGCCGGCAAGGTCCCAGCCGGTGAGCTCGCCGTCTTGCATGTCCGCCAGGCGCCTGATCTCGCCGCGGTTGAGCGAGAAGGCGCCCACCCGCACGAGCGCCTGGCTGGGATGCGGTTGAGGGTCGCGCACGTCCCTGAAGGCGACGTTTCCGCAAGCTCCCGGGGCGGCGGTGAGTGCGAGCATGGACCGGCCCAGCGTAGCGCCGGTGGCTCGCTCCGTGACCTCTACGGAGACCGCTGCGGAGTTGCGCCGATGTCGGCACGGCGGCTTGGGGCTAGCGTCGGCGGCTTGGGGCAAAGAGGCAGTAAGGAGGCAGCTGATGGGAGCGCTAGAGAACAAGCACACCGCCCAGGCTGGGTATGAAGCGTTCAGCCGAGGCGACGCCGAGGCGGCGATGCGCGACCTCGACGACTCGATCGAGTGGACCGTACGAGGGCACAACGCGCTGACGGGCAAATACAAGGGCAAGCAGCAGGTGGGTGACCTGTGGGGACGGATCGTCAGCAGGGGGTTCCGCTCGGAGCCGCACGACTTCATCGGCGACGGCGACAAGGTGGTGGTGCTCACGACGGTGCACATCGACGGCGAGAGCACCGAGAGCGCCGACGTGCTGACGTACAACGCCGACGGCAAGTGCATCTCGTTCGACACGCTCGGCGACGAGTCGGTCCTCGACCGCATGTTCCCGAGCTAGCGGGAGCGTCTGTACGTTTGCAGGGTGAGCCCCCGCTCGCGCGTCGTCGCGTTCTCCTCGGCAGGCGTATTCGTCTTGGCTGGGGCGCTGTGCGCCGCGCTCGTCGCGGGGCTCACCGGGGAACTGCTGGCGCTCGTGCTGATGTCGATCGGGTTGGGCGGGGCGCTGCTGCTCGTCTTTCTGGAAATCGGGCTCGGCGAAGAGCGCGAGCTGGCGCGCGAAGAGCAGGAGCGCCGTGAGCGGGAACGGCGCCGCATGGCAGACCAGCGTCCGCGCTGGCTGCCGCGCTGGCGGCGCCGACCCGACTAAGCGACAGCCGGCGTGCGCCCAGCAGGCGTGCGAGACACGCGCTTCGGAGGGTTGCGAGACTCGCGCATCAGCCTCGACGATGCCTCGAAGTCGAGCAGCGCGCCGTAGCGCCACCGGTGCGCATCGGGCGATGACTTGCGGCGTGCGGACGCGCGCATTCCTGGCCGATCTCCATTGCTCCTGACGGCTTCCACCGAGCGACGTGTGGGCTCGAGCACCGAGCATCCCTCCCTTTGGGTGTCTCCTGTGGAAAACCCCTTACCCGCAAAGCCCTCGGCGCCAACCTTCGCCGAAACTCCGCAACCACGGTGCTCGCACACGAGACGACGACCCGACGGGGCACATCCGACCGATAGATGCGCTAGATTGCCGCGCACGCCGAATCCCTGGGTGTGCCAGGGAGCGGGGGACCCACTTGTTGGGGCGAGTCGGACGGTAATCCGCCCGAGGCGCCATTCAGGCGCTAGCCCGTCAGCTAACCCCGTAGGCCGACAGAAGGGCATGTTTTGCGTCGGACGCTACTGCTGGCGTTCATCACAACTCTGCTGCTTTGCATGCCGCCCGGGATGGCCGAGGCGGGCTCGGCGACGTCCCCGGACGCCGGGTCCAACGCATCCGGCGAGCATGCGACGACGGGCGGCAGCGCCTATCAGGCACCGCCTGCGCCCGCACCTGACCCGGCGCGTGGGGCGGGCTCCACAGGTGGGTCGGCGCCGACCGCGCCGCCCCAAACGGTCGGCCCCTACCGACCGGCGCCAGGGGGTGGGTGGGTGTTTCCCCTGTATCCCTTCACGCACGTCGCGTCGCCGAGCACCTGGTCGCTCGACCAGGGAGTGGATCTCGGGGGCGGGCGGGATGACTGCGGCAGCCACCTGCTCGAGCTGGCGGTAGGCAGTGGCACGATCGTCAAGGAGGGGATCGACGGCTTCGGCGACTACGCGCCGGTGCTGCGCCTCGAAACCGGCGTCGACGCGGGGCGCTATGTGTACTACGGCCACGCCAAGCCCGCGCTCGTGCCGGTCGGCGCGCACGTCATCGCCGGCCAGCCGATCGCCCAGGTGGGTTGCGGAGACGTGGGCATCTCGAGCGCGCCGCACTTGGAGATCGGCATCTCCCCCGTGGGGGGTCACGGCTTCGTGCTGCCCTCCTTCGGCCAGACTTCGCACGAGGCGCTCGCCGACCTCGCAGCGGCTTATCGCGCGGCGGGCGGCACCGCTCACGCAAGCGCGCACAAGCGCACCGGGATCGGAGGCAAGCGCCGCTCGCGCGCTCGCCACCGCCGGCGTTCGCGCTAGATCCGGGCTCGGAGCATCTCCTTGCCCTGTTCGGCGCCCTTGCGGCTCTCGCCCTGTGCGCGCCGGAAGAACTCCGCCAGCTCCGAGTCGCCCGCGCGCTCGGCGTCCTGAACGTAGACCTCCAAGCGCAGCACGTTGCTCAGACACTGCTCGACGAACCAGATGATGTTGTAGTCCTTGTCTTTGGTGCCGGTGAGATTGCCGGTCTCCTCGGTTGCCATGTGAGCCTCCTTGGTGTTGGGTGTCATGAGGCGCATCTACCCGGCGCAGAGCAGCTCGATGAACGTCTTGACCTGGAACCTGTTTCACGGCCGCTCGATGCCGCCGGCGAAACGCGATCTGCTCGACCGCTTCGCGCTGCTGCTGGGTGGATGGGAGTGGGATGTGGCAATGCTTCAGGAGGCGCCGCCTTGGTGGCCGGCGCAGCTCGCAGTTGCCGCGGATGCAGACTTCCGAGCGGCGCTGACGTCGCGCAATGCGGGACTGTGGTTGCGCCGAGAGGTCGGCGAGCGCTGGCCGGATCTGATCAAGTCCAACGCAGGGGGCTGTAACGCGATCCTCGTGCGTCGCGCCGGAGCGGGTGTGATCGTCGAGGACGAGAGGGTGCGCCTGCGCCTGTGGCCGGAGCGGCGCATCGGTCAGCTCGTTCGGCTTGCGGGTGGGGTGTGCCTGGCGAACGTGCACGCGAGCGCCCGCGTTCCGCTGGCTGCAAATGAGCTGGAGCGCCTTTGGGATCGCGCACTTGCGTTCGCGGACGGCGCGCCGCTGATCCTTGGGGGAGATCTGAACCTGCGCTCCCCACGAGCGCCGCAAATACGCAACCCGAGCATCGCCCACGTTGCGTCGCGCGACGTCGACCACATCTTCGCGAGGGGGCTTGCGCCGGTTCGCTCCGCGCAGAAGCTCGAACGTTGGGCGTCGGCGAGCGGGTGTCGCGTGCAGCTCTCCGACCACGTGCCGTTGCTGGTTGAGCTCGAAGCGATGCACGCGCCATCAACGAGCGGTTCATGAACGCCCAGTCGCACGGCAGGTGCTTCATGACCGGCATCCGCGACCGTTCCGGTATATGAGCGACTGCGGTGAGCGGTGGGAGCGCGTGACGTTCGGCGATGACGGGTAGCCGTTGACAATGCAAGCGTGGCCTGCCGTGGATTACGCGTTGTGGCGTGAGACGTGCGACACGCTCCACGCCCACACGCAGTTTCTGGGCAAGCTGGCGGTGGCGCTCGCCCCTCCCGAGCCCGAGCTCCAGCACGCGGCGCTGCACCTCACCGCACGCGGCTGGGAGACCGCGCCGCTGCCGGCACCCGACGGATCGGGGGCGTTCGCCGTGGCGCTGGATCTCAGGCGACATGAAGCGGTGGTGGAGAGCAGCGCAGGCGGCTGTCGACGTGTGGCGCTGACCCCCCATCGAGCGGTTGGCGATGTCGTGTCAGAGCTCCTCGACGCAATCTGCAAGCTGGTGGGGACTGTCGAGATCAACCCCACTCCACAGGAGGTGTCGTGGAGCGTGCCGCTCGACGAAGATCGTGAGCACGCACGCTATGAGCCGGCGGAGGTGAGTTCGTACTTCGCGGCGGCAACCCAGGCGGCGCTCGTGCTGGCGGACTTTCGGGCGCCATTTCGCGGGCGCTCGACTCCGGTGAACGCATGGTGGGGGTCGTTCGACCTGGCGGTCAACCTGTTCTCGGGATCCCCCGCGGACCCGCCGTCAGAGGGCTTCATCATGCGCAACGCGATGGACGCGCAGGAGATTGCGGTTGGCTGGTGGCCGGGCGACGCCCGCTACGAAAAGGCAGCGTTCTATGCCTACGCCCACCCTGCCCCTGACGGTTTGGCGGAGGCGACCCTCGCGCCGGCGCCGGGCCGCTGGGAGCCGGATATCGGTGAGTTCCTGCTCGACTGGGAGGAGATCCGCTCGGGCGATGATCCTCACACGACGGCAGTCCGCTTCGCGCGCGCTGTGTACAAGCAGGCGTGTGTGCTGTGCGACTGGGACGAGGCGCTCGCGGCGACCGCCGAAGGCCGCCCGCCGCCCCTGAGCTGACTAGAGCGGCCGCTCGTAGTAGTAGTTCCGCGGCCCGCCCGGCTTGCCTTCGCTGTTGCTGAACCCCAGACTCTCGTACAGAGCCTGCGCCGCCACATCGCTTTCGCCGGTGTTGAGATCCATGTAGTCGGCGCCCCGCTCGCGAGCATGTTCGATCGCTGCCAGCATCAGAGCACGACCGAGCCCACACCGGCGCTCGCCCGGAACCACGTACAGCTCCGCCAGATAACACTCGAGATTGGGCGTCCAAATAGAGCGACGGAAGCGCAGCACGGCAACGCCGTCCGGACCGGTTCCGGCGAGCAGCGCGGCGCTGTCGCCCTCGGCGAGCAGCACGGCGATACGTTCGGCAAGGCGCTCCGGACCGGGCGTCGGGTCTCCGTACTCGGTGTTGAAGTCGTGCAGCAGCCTGCCGACAGCCGGCGCGTCGGCAGGAGCGGCTAGGCGGATGGCGTGGTCGGCCATGTCGTGAGCTCGAACGCCGCTAACTCCAGCGGCGGGAGGATCGGCGAGATGGATGTGGCGGAAGTCCATTTGCGCCCGAAAGGGATGCGATCGACAACAACCGCACGGTAGCGTGTGGGCATGCCCGACACTCGTACTCAGTCGAGCAATATGTGCGCGATTCGAGCGGTGGTTTACGGGACGGTGCAGGGCGTCGGTTTTCGCGAGACCACACGACACCGCGCCACCCAGCTTGGCTTGTTCGGCTGGGTGCGCAACGCCGAGGACGGCACGGTGGTGGCTCATGCGGAGGGACAACGAGCGAGCATCGAAGAGTTCGCGGTTTTTCTTCAAAAGGGACCACGCGGCTCATGTGTCGAGCGTGTGCAGGTGACACGCGCCGCAGTGGAGGGTCACGAGCAGTTTGCGATCCGTGGGATCAGCGCAGGCGCATTTGTAGTTCGGGAGCATGTGGCGAGCACCCGTCACTTCGAGCTGCGGCTGGAGGTCGCCGGCGCGATGCGCTCGTGGGCGGTTCCCAAGGGTCCCTCGCTCGACCCGGCTGTCAAGCGTCTGGCGGTTTCGATGCCTGATCACGTGGTGAAATACAACTCTTTCGAGGGACGCACCCAAGACGGCGCGGTGATCGTGTGGGACCGCGGCAGCTACGAGCAGGGCGGGCGCGTGGCTTGGCCGGAGGCGCTGGAGCGGGGTCACGCGGTGTTCGCACTGCATGGCGCGAAGCTTCGCGGCGGCTTTGCCCTGCAGCGCACCCGCTCGGGTCCCAAGTCGTCGTGGCTGCTCGTCAAGCGGCGCGACGAGCACGCCCGCCCTGGATCGGACGTGGTGTCGGAATGCCCTGCGTCGGCGATCAGCGAGCGAACGCTCGAGGAATTGCTGCACGGAGGGTAGAGCGAGCGCCTTCCGCTGGCGTGACGTTCAATGCTTGGACTGCTCTATCACTCGTGCAGTGGCACCGCCTGCCTGATCGCGGCGACAGCGGCTTCGCGCTGCTCGTAGGTGTGATCGTGGGCGAAGCTGACCAAATCGAGCACGCGGTATGCATTGGAGCCGGGGGTACACACAAGGCAGAGCAACTGCCCGCGTCGGTTGAGCCCTTCACGGAGACTGAAGAGCAATCCCACGGTCGAGCTGTCGATGTAGTCGGTGGAGGTGAGATCGACGACGAGGCCGAGGCTCTGGTTGGACACACCGAAGCCGACCTGCTCCAGGGCGCCGACGTTGGAGATGTCGAGCTCGCCGGCGACCGCGACCACCCTCACGCCGTCGTCATCGAAGAACTCGATCTCCGCCAAGGCGGTTGTCATGCTGTTTGGCGCAGATCGCTCAGTGCTGCTCATCCTCGCCCTGCTCCTTGCGCATCCGCACCAGCGTCCCGGCTGGCGTACGCTCGATCTCCACGGAGTCCATCAGCTCGTCGATCAACACCAGTCCCAAGCCGCGCTGCGAGCCGCGGCGAGGACGCCATCGCCCGCTGTCTGAGACGCTGAGAACGACCGCCCCGGAGCAGCGTTCTGCCACAAGATGAAACGTGTGCCCTGACTCGGCTCCATAAGCGTGCTCGACGGCGTTGGCGCACACCTCGCTGACCGCAAGCTCGATCGCGAACACGTCGTCGCGCCCTGTCCCTGTGTCACCCAGCCAGCGCCGCACCTCGTGTCTGGCTGTCGAGACCGACTCGGGCTCGGCTGGCAGATCGATTTCAAATCGCCCTCCATCCGTTTGAAGCAGCTTCACCGCCAGCAGCGCGACGTCATCGTGCCGGTCATCCTCGCCGAGCGCATTGCTCAGCACGTGCGTGCTCAGCTGCTCCAGATCCATTGGCGCCTCGCTCATCGCGGCTTGCAAGCGCGCGAGGCCGACATCGATCTTCTCCGTGCGCCGCTCGACAAGACCATCGGTGTAGAGCAGCACGGTGCTGCCCGGCACAAGATCGGCACTCCCACCGCCGACGCTCGTAGGCCACGGGATGCCAAGCGGCGGCATCTGGGGATTCTCAAGAAAACGGATGGCGCCGTTCGCATCGAGCAGGAGAGGGGCCAAGTGGCCGGCGCTGGCGAAGCGCAAATGACGGCTGTCGACGTCTATCACCATGTAGAGCGCCGTAGCGACCATCTGTCCGCCGTGCGTACGCTCGACCAGCGAGTTCAGGCGCGCCAGCACCTCCGCCGGCGAGTCAGGCTCCGCGATGGCGTACGCGCGCAGCGAGGAGCGCAGCTCGCCCATAAGAGTTGCGGCGCGCACCCCATGCCCGACGACATCGCCGATAGCGAACCCAACCTGTCCCCCGGGCAGCACGATCGCGTCGTACCAATCTCCGCCGACCTGCGCGGCACGCTCGCCTGGGCAGTAGCGGGCGGCCATCGCCAGAGACGGGACATGCGGCAGGCGGTCAGGGAGCAGATGGCGCTGGAGCTGGCCTGCGATCGCCTCCGCTTCAGCACGCGCTCTTGCCTCGCGCACCCGCTCGCGACGCTCGTGTTGCAACTCGACGAACACCGCGACCTTGCTGCGCAGCACGTCGGGGTCGCATGGCTTGACCACGAAATCAACCGCACCGGCGGCGTAGGCACGGAATACCTGCTCGACATCGGCGGCGTGAGCCGTGAGGAAGATGATTGGGATGTGACGCGTGCGCGCACGAGCGTTGATGTAGCGGGCGGTTTCCAGCCCGTCGAGGCCCGGCATCTGCACATCGAGCAGGACGACGGCGAACTCTTCCCGCAACAGGCACCGCAGCGCCGCCTCGCCGGATCTCACGGCGACCATGTGCTGGCCAAGCGGGCTCAACACGGCTTGCAAAGAAAGCAAGCCGTTTGGGTCGTCGTCGACCAAGAGGATGCTCGCGTCGGACGATGCCTGACGCTGTGGCGATCGTGGCGCGTACTCCCCCGCCGCTTGCACCGCAAGCGACGGAACGCTCGGTTCCGCGTCCGGTGCTCCCACGCCTACGAGGTGCGCAACCACGTCCCGATCAGCGAGAGCAATCGCTCAGGTTCGACCGGCTTGGTTATGTAGTCGGAAGCCCCAGCCGAGAGACTGCGCTCGCGATCCCCCTCCATCGCCTTCGCGGTGACTGCGATGATCGGCAGCTCGCGCAGAGCGGACATCTGCCTGA
>JBQCGU010000016.1:0-19217 GCA_051955355.1 Solirubrobacteraceae bacterium
GGCGGTTCGCCCGTTCCTTTTGGTGTGCGTGCGACATCCCCATGGCGGCAACGACGACCGCTGGCTCCGGTATTGGACTCTGAACGCTTTGCCGCGCTCATGAGCGGTTTTTGCCTCGGACCTGTTCTGCCAACCATCCGACCGCATCCGCCGCACACGCCAGCGGACGCACCCGATAGAAGACGCGCGCCACATGACCGGGACGGGCAATGAAAACCAATCGCTGGTAGAGCTGTTCCTCACCACACGGGACGGTCGGTAGGCCCATGCGTCGCGCTAGGACGAGCTGCGGATCGCTGAGCAAAGGGAAGGTCGTCTTGGCTCGGGATGCGAGTTGAGCCAGCGTGTCATTGCGCTGGGAGCTCACTCCCACGAGAGCGCAGTCGAGTGTTGCGAGCTCAAGACGATGCTCCTCGAGCGAGCGGCCCATGACCTCATCCACACTGAAGGGCTCGTCGTCACCTGGAAAGCACCAGACGAGCAGCCAACCGCTCCCGTACGCCGCTAGGTCGAGCTTTCCCTCAGGCACGTCGAACCGGACCGGCGGAACCGGATCACCTACAGCTACGCGCCTTCCGCCTGGGCGATCCAGTGATCTCTCGTGTGCTGAGAGCGACGCTCGCAGCCACGCGTTTGGATATCTCCGATGTGCACAAGCCTCGACTGCCATGGTCGGCGTATAGCCTGCTGGCTTGGCAGCACCGCGACAATCGGCGGCTCCAATACTGCCCGCGCCAGTACTGGAAATTCCAATAACTCGCCGTGACGCTCGGCGGCCCTAATGTCAGTCCGCCCGCCCGCGGCGGAGGGCACGGCGCAGCCTCAAGACGAAGAGACTGGGACCCGTCAATGCCCCAGCCGCTTGCAGTACAGCCTCGGCAACCGCAGCTGTTCGACCCGTGCTCGCCTCTGGCGAGATGAGGTAGACACTCACCATGCCAGCAAGCAGCGCGACGTGTAGTCGAGGCTGGGCGAGCGTGGCCGTGGCGACTCGCGAGCGAGCGGCGAGGAGGTGCATCCGCTCAGCCATTTCATCGCCAGACGCGTAATTGTCGAGCAGGCTGGGTTGGCCTGATCGTTCGTCCTCGCTCCAGTCGATGAGGCTGTCGAGCAGGGTGTGCAACGCCCCCATCCACGGGTGGTAGGCGCTCTCTAGCGCCTTGACATCCGCCCCCGTGAGGTTCGGGTCGGCAGCCGCCGAGATGAGCGCGAGCGAGGTGAGCGAGGACGCACACGCTGCTGCCGTCTCCCACCATCTCAGCCCGCTGCCCTTGACGGTTTGGCGTTTCGCCCACCGTGCTAGCTGTTCCCTGGCGCGAGCATCCCCATGATGAAGGCTCTGGTAGGTGACGATGCGCGTCGACGCACGCATGACGGCCTCTTTGACCAGGCAATGGCGAGGAAGCCTTTGAAAGGCGGCACGACACGCGTCGGTGAGCGCCTTGAGATAGCCCCCATCGTTCTTCAGGCGGCTATGCGCGTAGTAGTCGGGATGCTCGAGGTCTGGCGTCAGCGCCGTGATAAGCGGCCGGTGCAGCGAAACCCCGTTGGCGATCGAGTCGGTTGCCGGCAACTCGGCGACGGTGTCCGCGTAGTCGTAGGCGGCCTGGTATGCGAGGAGCGCGGTGATCGTTGTCTGTCTACTCCTGGCGGGTGCGAAGACAGCGAAGGCAGCCGCCCCCTCGGCGTTGAGCCACTTGTAGCGGTAGGTCCGAAGCGCGAGGTCTCGCAGGGACGGGTCGGGGATCTCTTCAGCCCGCGCGTACCAGTAGCGCAGTTCGCGTCGTACCTGCGGGAAGACGCTCAGCCAGTAGCAATGTGCCGCTGATACGAATGCGGAGGAGAGCGCCAGACGATGCCCAATACCTTCTTGCAAGCTGGCGCCGTCCGCTAACCGCGCCAGGCAAGGCGGTCACTCTTGAAAGCCGACTGCCGGAGAGACGCGCGCGGCCGACAGGCCCGGCACCGCGATGACGCTCAACGCGATTCCCGCGAGCAGTGCGATTGTGAGGAGCAAGCCGATCTCTCCCAATGCGAACGGGGCGGGAAAGCCGGTTGTGATCTTCAGCCAGCGTCCGGCCAGCGCGTGACCGTACACACCCAGCACTGCACCATCCGCACAGCCGACGCCGAGGACGATTGTCGCCTCGAGCAGCAGTGAGCGCCACAGTTGGCGGCTCTTGAATCCTTGTGTCTTCAGAGCCGCAAGCCGCCGTCGGCGCTGCCAGATTGCGGCGCTCAAAGCTAGTGCGACAGCGAGCGCGGCGGCGACCAGCAGAACTGTGGAGATCTCTCCGAGCGTCCGGACGGCTTGGCGGACGGTCCCGTCGAACTGCACTTCGCGCTGCGCCCGCGTCTGCACCGTCAATCCCGGCTGTGAAGCGAGCGCTGCTCGCACCGCTCTGCGTCCCTGTCCTGGCGTGACACCGGGCTTGAGGTTTACCTCGATCGCCGCCGGGTCGCTCGTCTGCCAGTAGCGTTTGTAGTCGATGGTCGAGAGCGTGATCGCGCCAGACGGCCATCCGGTGTTCGTGGTCACAGCGGCGACGCGTAGATGCGCGATCCCGCTCGGCGTCGGCAGCGAGAACTGCTCGCCGACATGGACGTGACGTTCATGGGCGAAGGCAGCCGAGATCGCCGCCCAGCCGCCTTGGCGAAGCAGGCGGCTTGCGCGTGCGTAGTCTCCTTCCAGCAGCTGGCTCGACTGCAGCACGACGCTGTCTGTAGGCGGACGGGCGCGTATCCACAAGCGGTGGTCTAAGGCGTTGAGCAGCCCGCCTTGGTAGACCCGCACGGATGCAACGCCGGGAGCATGGGCGATCTCGCTGAGCGCCCGGCCGGCGTGGAAGCTGTCGGTGGTGAACACGCTCTCGCCGGTTGTCACCCATACGTCTGCGGTGCCCAGGAACTGGACGATCGCTGCGTGCAGGCCACGGGAAAGGTCTGCTCGCGCACCTTGGATGGCGACGCTCCCATACACCGCCACTGCGGCCACGGCTGCCAACACGATGCTGCGTGTCGCCGTCGCCTTCAGTTCAACGAGCGCGAGCGCGAGCATGCTGCCGTGCACACGTTCGCTCATAGGCCGCAGCACGCGGATGGCGAGAACCAGCGCCACCGGTGCCAAACAGACGGATGCAAGAGCAAGGCCGACTCCGCCGATGATCGTCAGGCTGGGAACCGCCAACACGCCGACAGCGACTATCCCGACCAATCCACAGCCCCCTGCCCCAAGTGCTAGCAGCGTCACGTGGCCGATGCGGTGGCCCGGTTGATGGCACTCGCGCAGAGCGGCATCCAACGGCCTACCCGGACGGAGGTCGAGCGCGGGTGGCAGCGAGGCGAGCAGTACAGCCACGATGCCGCACGCGAGGGCCAGGACGACAGTGCTCGCCTCGATCACAGAGTGTTCAGCCACCGGGAAGGCGACCGTCAGGTAACTGGGGATTTCGTTGAAGACGGTCCGAGCCAGAACCGCACCTGCAACGATGCCTGTCAGCGAAGCGGCGATGCCCAGCACGAGCGCCTGGAAGGCAAGTACGAGCAGGACCTGGCGTGGCCCGAAGCCCTGCGTGCGCAACATGGCCACAAACCGGCGACGCTCAGGCACCGTGAGCAGCATTGCGTTCAACGCGAGCAGAAACCCGACGATCGCGCTGATCGCGGCGAACAGCGTCGTCGAGTCACCGCTCGGTGCGGCGGCCTGGTTCAACAGCTTGAGTTCGTCATCTGCCGGACGCACGTCGACGCGCCCCGCCCCGAGCGCGCGAAGCTCACCTGCGACATGGCGTTCAGCTCCAGGCTGCGGCCTGACGAACACTTCCGTGACCCGTCTGGGAAGCCCCGCAAGCCGCTGGACCAGTCCCAGCGGCGCGACGGCCACAGGACTGGAGGCGACAGGCCCGACGAGTTCTTTGCCGAGAATCCCGCCGACGGTCGCTTCGTGGACGGTGCCGGTTGCGATGACCTTGACCCTGTCGTTCGCGTGCACCCCCATCCCCTCAGCGAGTCCTGAAGGAAGACCGACTCCGCCCGACAACAGCATTTGGGTGACTCTTATGTTCCTCGTCGCCGAGGCCTCGAGCGTGGCGAGTGACGCCGTCACGCCAATGAGCTGGACGGCCTGGCGGCGTCCGGTTGGACCGATGACCGTGGCGTCGAGCCTCAGCACCGGCGCCGCTGCCTGAACATCCGACAATGCTTGCGCACGGGCTGCGAGCGTTTCGCTGAAACCAGCCTGTGAGTGCGCGGAGAGCTGCAGGCGAGCCGACCCGATGACGGCGTGGATGAGCTGGGACTCCGAGCTTGTGACACTCGTGTTGGCGACCAGCACACCGAAGAACAACGCGACGCCCGTCGCTATCCCTGCGCCTGCAAGCAGCTCTTGCACCGCATTGCGGCGTAGATGCCACCGGTAGAACCCCAACAGTGAGCTCAGTCTCAGGCGGAGCACCGCAGGGTTCGGTGCAAGTCCCTCACGACGGCTCATCTCATCGCCCATGTGCCGGCAAGCTCAGCGTCGAGGCCTTCTTCCAGCCGTCCGTCACACAGTGTATGGACACGGTCGAGGAAACCCTGCGCTTGCGGATCGTGGGTGACGATCAACCCGGGGATCTGGCGCTCATGACAGATGTCCCGGAGCAGGCTGAGTATCTCGGCGCTGCGCTTGGAGTCCAGGCTGCCGGTCGGCTCGTCCGCCAAGAGCAGTCGCGGTTCGCCGACGAGCGCGCGCGCGATGGCGACGCGCTGCTGCTCGCCCATCGACAACTGCTCAGGTGTGTGCTCCACCCGCGCGCCGAGCCCGACTCGCTCGAGCCAGGGCAGCGCCTCGCGCTTGGCTTGCCTCAACGTCAGGCCCGCTGCCAACAGCTTCAGTGCCGCGTTGCTCAAGGCCGAGGCGCCCGCCACCAGGTGGAAGGTCTGGAAGACGAACCCGACGCTCCGCAGGCGATAGGCGTCGCGCTGCGCTCCGGTCATATGCCACAGGTCGTGCTCGCCGAACCGGACGGTCCCGTGATCGGGTGCGCTCAGTGCGGCGGCAAGCAAGAGCAGAGTCGTCTTGCCCGAGCCGCTCGGGCCGTACAACCCGACTAGCTCTCCCGGGCAGACCCGCAGCGATACTCCATCCACCGCCCGCACCGTCTCTCCGCCAGCGGTGTAGTGCTTGACGACCTCGCGCAGCTCCAGCGCGCTCATCGGCCAGAGGACCGTCTGTCAGCGACTCGGTCAAGCGGGAAGGAGACCACCTTGCCCTCCTTGTCCATCGAGTGCACGCTCCCAGCCCCGACAGTCATCTTGCGTTTGGCGCGGCGGATGATCGCGATGTCCTCGGAGGCGACAAGCAACGCCATGGGCGAGTCACGACCGAGCGACGCGAGCAGGCTGTAGAGCTCTTGGCGCTCGCTCGGGCTAGGCAAGACAGCTGGCTCGTCGACGAGCAGCAGACGTGGCTCGCGCGCCAGCGCTTGAGCCAACCCGACCCGGATCATCTCGCCGATCGACAGCCTCTCGGTCGGAAGGTGCGCGCAGTTCAAGACACCCATGCGCTCCAGTTGCTCTCGCGCCACACGGCGTGCCTGACGGAGGCTCATCGAGTCAGCAAGCAGCGGCACCGCCACGTACTCGATGACCTCCTGGCCGAACGTCGGGCGCCATTCAAAACAGACATGCGCGATGCCACCGGCGCACATCAGCTCGGCGCGCTCATCCCCCGAGAGCGCAGTCAGGTCGTGGCCGTCGAACAAGACCCGCCCCTCATCCGGGGCCTCGACGCACGCAGCGATCCGCAAGAGCGTCGACTTGCCCGATCGCCGTGTGCCCCACAAACCCACGAAATCGCCCGCGTCCACCTCGAAAGAGACATCCTCCAGCACCGCGAGCTCGCGTCGCCCGTCCGCAACCCGCTTGGTGACGTGCTCGAACGAGAACAGCGCCATCAGGTCGCTCCCAGACGCCCCGCGTGGTCGCGGATGGCCTCGCGCGTTTTCATGACCCAGCTCAAGTCCGCACGGACATGCTCATCGGCCCAGTCGCACGCCGCGTTCAGCACCACACCGGACCACGTGCCCATCGGCACATCGTGCAGCTCGCACTCCTCCAACTGCTCCATGCACTGCATCTCGAAGACATCGAGCGCCCCCAGCAAGACCGGCGCGTCTGACGCGCGCGAGAACGCGATCCTCACGCGCAGGTCTTCGCGGGCGACCTCATACGACAGCGGAGCGGACATCCAAGCACGCCTAGCGTCGTCGGTCAGCTCGGTTGCCCGGTAGACCCGCTGGCGCTGCCAGTTGCCGGTCGGGTTCTCGCGCACCTCAACGTCTACGAGCCCAGCCTTTACGAGCGGCGCAAGCATCTTGTAGACCGCGTCGTGATCCACGCGAGCCGCAGGCCCTAGACGCCGGCCCAGCAACGTGGCAAGAAGATACGCATGCGTTGGCTCGCCCAACTCCAACAGCAATGCGAGCAGCGCGCCTTTCAGCGGCGAGCCCCTCATCCAGTTCTTCTGCGCACCGCCCCCCGACACACCGCTCCTTGGTTCCCGAGGTCGAGATTATTGAGTCCAGCGGAACGATAACCGAGCGGGCCATCACAGCGGCACGAAGTCCGGCCCGCTCGAATAGGGGCTTTCGACGGCAAAGTCGGACGAACGACGATAAGCCAGGCGAGCAGGCGTCTTCGAGGTCGGGAACAAGCCGAAGCAGAGCTCCACGCCGGGACCTTCCAAGCCTCCCACATCATCCGGCGCTCGATCACAGCCCCAAGACAGCGATGTTCGCCGACATCTCGGCCTCACGCGTCCCGCTGATGCGCGGATCGTGCAACGCGCTCAACGCAGTGCCACCGCCCGGCGCCACGCGTAACCGGTGGACCCTAAAGTCGCCCACCCCACAGTCCATCACGCGCCACGCGCAAGCCAGGCGGGCGAGTCGTTCAAGATGCCGGCGACGGCGAGACGACCGCTGGGGAATGGTGCGGGGAATGATGACCTGCCGTCCCAAGCGCGTGATAGCTTGCTTTCGTTGCGCTTGCAGGCGTTTTGACAGTGGGCCAGGCAGGACTCGAACCTGCGACCAACCGATTATGAGTCGGCGGCTCTAACCAACTGAGCTACTGGCCCTCCGCGTGCGTGCACGCGCGACAGACGCTACCAGCGGGGGGACACAGCCGGCAACGGCAGACGAGCCTTGGCCGGTGGGCCAGCCCAAACGCGCGCCCGGGCTCCGGGTGGTTTGATTCCTCGGTCCAACCACCAGAGGAGCTTTGAGATGGCGGAGCGTGCGGCGATCGTTACAGGAGCATCGAGCGGGATAGGGCTTGCGATAGCCAGGGTGCTCGGCGAAGAGGGCTTTGCCATCACGATGGCTGCTCGCCGGCCCGAGAAGCTCGCGGGAGCCGCCAAGAGCCTCGCCGACGAGGGGTATGAGGTGCACGCGATCCCGGCAGCGCTCTCCGAGGAGAGCGAGGTGCGCAAGGTGGTGGATGCGCACCGCGAGCGCTACGGACGGCTCGATGTGCTCGTCAACAACGCCGGCGTCGGGATCGGTGCGACCGTGGGCGACATCCAGACGAAGTTCCTCGACATGCAGCTTGCCGTGAACGTGCGCTCCATCGTGCTCTTCTACCGCGAATGCCTGCCGATGCTCCAGCAGGCGGGCGCCGAGCATCGCAATGCGCTCGTCGTCAACACCTCCTCGATCTCGGGCAAGCGCGCCGAGGCGTGGTTGTCGGTGTACTCCGCCACCAAGCACGCGGTGGTGGGTTGGACCGAAGCGATGAACAAGGAAATCGGCCCCCAGGGGATCAAGTCGACCGCGCTGTGCCCCGCGTTCGTCGACACGCCGATGACCGACTTCGTCAAGGAGCACGTCAAAGCCGAGGAGATGATTCGCCCCGAGGACATCGCCGAGGCTGTGCGCTACCTGCTGCGCGTGTCGCCCCACTGCGTCGTTCCCGAGATGATGTTCGTCCGCCCCGGAGACGCTCTCTAACCAGAACGAGAAAGGACGGAAAAACATGAAGCTCGGAGTTCACATCGGCTATTGGGGCCTTGGCCTCACCTCACAAGACCAGCTCGACATCGTTCAGGAGGCGGAGCGGCTCGGCTATGACTCGGTGTGGACAGCCGAGGCGTACGGCTCGGACTCCGCCACCGTGCTCGGCTGGCTCGCCGGGCAAACCTCGCGCATCCGTCTGGGCTCGGGAATCTTTCAGATGCCCGGTCGCAGCGCTGCGATGACCGCGATGACCGCCGCCACCATCGACCAGCTGAGCGACGGGCGGATGATCCTTGGGATCGGCTCCTCCGGACCCCAGGTTGCCGAGGGTTGGCACGGGCAGCGCTTCGCGCACCAGCTTCAGCGCACGCGCGAGTACGTGGCGGTGGTGCGCATGGCGCTCGCGCGCGAGCGTGTGGAGTTCCATGGCGAGACGCTCGAGCTGCCGCTCCCCGACGGCCCGGGCAAGGCGTTGAAGCTCACCATCGGCCCGGTGCAGGAGCGCATCCCGATCTACCTGGCGGCGATCGGCCCCAAGAACACCGCGCTCGCCGGCGAGATCGCCGACGGATGGATACCTACGCTCTTCTCTCCTGAGCACGTCTCCGAGCTGCGCCCGCTGCTGGAGGAGGGCGCCCAGCGCTCCGGGCGCACGCTGGAGGGATTCGACATCGCCCCGACGGTGAACGTGTTCGTCACCGACGACCTCGACACAGCGCGCAACGCGATGCGCCCGTTCATCGCCCTGTACGTCGGCGGCATGGGGTCGCGCAAGCAGAACTTCTACAACAACCTCGTCTGCCGCTACGGGTTCGAGTCCGACGCCAAGCAGATTCAAAACCTCTACCTGGAAGGCAAGCGCGAGGAGGCGATGAGCGCGATCCCCGATGCGCTGATCGACGCTGTGTCGTTGTGCGGCCCGCGGGAGGTTGTGCGCGAGCGCCTCGCCATCTACCGCGACGCCGGCGTCGGGACGCTCGGCGTCACGCCGATCGCCTTCTCCAAGGAAGATCGGCTCGAGCAACTGCGGATCGTCGCCGAGCTGGCTGGGTGAGTCACAGGCTCCTCCTCGGCGCGTTCGGGGATCCCGGCCACGCCTTCCCGATGATCGCGCTGGGCCGTGCGCTGGTGGAGCGCGGCCACGACGTCACACTCCAGACGTGGGAGCGCTGGCGCGCGCCCGTGGAAGCCGAGGGCATGACGTTCGCGGCTGCCCCCGAGTACCACGTCTTCCCGGTCCCAACCCTCGGCGAGGACGGGCGGCCCGAGCCGTTGGACTTCTATGAGGCTGTGGTGTACGCCACGCGCGACACGCTTGCGCTCGTACGCGACCTGGCGCCCGACGCGGTTGTGTCGGACATCCTCACACTCGGCCCATCGCTGGCAGCGGAGCTTCACGGGGTGCCGCGCGCCACGCTCGTCCCGCACGTCAACCCCGAAGGCGAATACGGGTTTCCGATCTACTCGTTCGGCGCGCGCCTTCCGCGCACCGCGCTGTGGCGGCGGATCTGGCATCACGCACACCTCCCGCTCAGACGGGGCTTGGAGAGCGGCAGCCAGGCGCTCAACCGCACCCGCGAGCGCGTGGGGTTGGCGCCCCTTGACTACCCGCACGGAGGCACCAGCCGCGAACTGGCTCTCATAGCCACCTTTCCGCAGCTGGAGTATCCGCGCGCGTGGCCTGGGCACATGCACGTCGTCGGCCCGCTGTTGTGGGAGCCGCCGGCAGCCGACGTCGAGCTTCCCGAGGGAGACGCCCCGCTCGTGCTCGTCGCTCCATCCACCTCGCAAGACCCCGATCACCGCCTGCTGCACGCCGCTCTGCGGGGGCTCGCCGATGCGCCTGTGCGTGTGCTTGCCACCTGGAACCGTCGTCTTCCCTCCCGGCCTCTGCCGGTCCCGCCCAACGCGAGGGTGGTGGACTGGGTGTCATACGCCCGCACCATCCCCCATTGCGACGCCGTCGTCTGCCACGCCGGCCATGGCACGCTCGTCCGCGCGCTTGCCTGCGGACGGCCCGTCGTCGCCTGTCCGATTGCCGGCGACATGAACGAGAACGCCGCCCGCCTGGATTGGGCAGGAGCGGGCGTGCGGTTGCCCAGCCGGTTCGTCTCACCGCGAGCGATCGAGCTTGCCGTCGAGCGGGCGCTCGGCACCCCGTCGATTCGCCAGCGTGCGAGCGAGCTGAGCGCATGGGCAGCCACTCACGACGCTGGCGCCTACGCCGCCTCGCTCGTCGAGCTGCTGGCTCAGAAAGCTCTGGGGGTGGGACTCGAACCCACAACCCTTCGGTTAACAGCCGAATGCTCTGCCAATTGAGCTACCCCAGACCGCCGGCGCACCAAGCGCGTGTGCGCTCCGGTTACTTTACTAGCGGCGTGTCCGCTCCGCCGAACCGCAAACACACCCACCCGCGAACGTGGGTGCAAATGGAGCTCAGTCCTCGGCGCTCGTCTCCGCCAGGGCACGCTCCTGAGCGCGATCGAAGCGCTGCTTGACCTCCGCGCGCCGGCGCGCAAGCTCGCTCACCTCGCCGGTGCCCTGTGCTCTGGCGGAGTGAATGCGCCGTTCGATCGACGCAAGCTCGAGTTGAAGTCGCTGCACCTCGAGCGCCGCAGGCTGGGCGCCTGCACCCTCCGCCTGCCAGCGACCCGCCTCGACGACGAGCTCGGCGAGCAGCGCCACCAGCTCTCGCTCCTCCTCCTCGATGCCTCGCAGCGGCTCCTCGAGGTCTCCGTCGCGCAGATGGATCGCCGCCCGCTCGAGCAAAGCGCTCGTGAACAACTCACCCGTCTGCTGTCCTCCCAACGCCACCCGTCCCGCCTCGGGCGCAGCGATGCACTGAGCCAGAAACGCCCGCTCGGGTCGCTCGCGAGCGGACAGCACGCGCGCCGGAGCCTGCGGCGCCGCCGAGGCGTTGGGACGCGCGGGTGTGCCGCCGGCGGCGGACGAACCTTCGGCGATCAGGCGCTCGGCAAGTCCCTCCGGCAGACCCAACCGGCCAGACACCAGGCGGGTGAGCTCCATGCGCATCGCGCTCTCGGGCAGCGTCTGGAAGATCGGGCGCAACTGCTCGATCATCCGGTCGCGTCCCTCCGGCGTGCTGTCATCGCCGCCCGCCAGCACCCGCTCGACGCGGAAGCGCACGAACGGCAACGAGCGCGACACCGCCTCCTCCACCGCCTGCGCGCCACCCGACCGCACCACCTCAGCCGGGTCGGCGCCTTCGGGAAACCCGACCACGCGCAGCTCGAGCTTGCGTTGCGCGGCCAGCTTGTACGCCTTCAGCATCGCTTCCTGTCCGGCGCTGTCGGCGTCGAGCGCGAGCAGCACCGTTTGCGCCAGCCGCGAGAGCTCTCCCACCTGTTGATCGGTGAGCGCAGTGCCCATCAAGCCCACCACGTTGGAGAAGCCGGCTTGGTGCAGCGCGATCACGTCGGTGTAGCCCTCGCACAGGATCGCCTCGCCCGCCTTCGTGGCGTGCGCCCGCGCCAGGTGTGCGCCGTAGAGGTGACGACCCTTGTGGTAGATCTCGTTGTCGGAGGTGTTCAGATACTTTGGCTTCTGCTCGGCGCGCATCGCGCGTGCGCCGAACCCGAGCACCCGCCCGCGCATGTCCGCGAGCGGGAACATGATCCGCCCGCGGAAGCGGTCGTAGGGGCGCCCGTTCTCCTGTGAGCGCTGCGCGAGGCCCGTGGCGTACAGCTCGCGCTCGGAGAAGCCTCCCCGCCGCGAGGCGAGCAGCACCTTGTCCCAAGCGCTCGGCGCGTAACCCACGCGAAACGCGCGCAGCGCCTGCTCGCTCAACCCGCGCTCCTGAAGCAGGTAGCCCCGTGCGGACGCCGCCTCCTTGGACTCCCACAGGTAGCGCTCGTAGTAGGCGCAGGTGCGCGACAGCAGCTCATACAACCGCTCCCGCCGGCGGCGCTGCTCGGCTTCCCCTGGATCCTCACGCTCGAGCGAAAGCTCGATCCCGAAGCGGTCGGCGAGCAGCTCGAGCGCCCCTTTGAAGTCCACCCCCTCCGTATCCTGCACGAACGTGAACAGGTCGCCCGACGCCTGGCAGCCGAAGCAGTAGTACACCTTCTGGATCGGGTCTATCCCGAACGACGGCGTGCGCTCCTCGTGAAACGGGCACAAGCCCTGATAGGAGCGCGGGCCGGCGCGACGCAGCTCGGTGCGCGCCGATACGAGCTCTACGAAGTCCACCGCGTCGCGAACCCGCTCGCGCGAGTCTGTCGTGTAGCGAGCCATCGCCCAACGCTAGCGGGCGAACGCGCGCGGCACTTCGAGCTCGGTGTACGCCCTGATGCAGTAGCGGTCGGTCATGCCCGCCACGTAGTCGGTGACGCGCTGCGCCAGATCCTCATCCTCGGAAGAGTCGGGAAGCAGCTCGGGGTGCGCGACGTAGTGCTCGAACAGCCGGCGCACCACCCCGACGATCCGCGCATGCTCGTCGCGCACCGCCGGGCCGAGGTAGACACGCTCGAACATGAAATCGCGCAGCTCGCCCATGGCGGGTCCCGCCTCACGCCCCTGTACGACGTCTCCCGCGTTTGCGGAGTGCTCCACCATGTCGTGCACCAGCCGGTCGATGCGCTCCGAACCGCTGCGACCGAGCACCGCGATCGGCTCGGCGGGCAGATCGCGCTCGTGCAGGATGCCCGCTCGGATGGCGTCGTCGATGTCGTGGTTGATGTACGCCACCCGGTCGATCACCCGAACGATCCTTCCCTCGAGCGTCGCCGGGAGGGAGGCGCGGCTCGAGTGCGTGAGGATGCCGTCGCGCACCTGCTCGGTCAGGTTCAACCCGGCGCCGTCGCGCTCGAGGCGGTCGACCACGCGCAGCGAGTGCTCGTAGTGGCGGAACTCCCTGCCGAAACGCTCTTTCAAGCAGGCGTCGAGCGCCTCCTCGCCGATGTGCCCGAACGGCGCATGGCCGAGATCGTGCCCCAGTCCGATCGCCTCCACCAAGTCCTCGTTGAGCGACAGGGCGCGCGCAACCGTGCGCGAGATCGTGGTGACCTCGAGCGTGTGCGTGAGCCGTGTGCGGTAGTGGTCGCCGAGCGGCGCGACGAACACCTGCGTCTTGTGCGTCAGGCGTCGGAACGCCTTGCAGTGCACGATCCGGTCGCGATCGCGCTGAAAGGGCGTGCGCAGACCGCAGTCATCCTCCTCACGCGCTCGCAGCGCGGGGTAGGAGCGGGCGGCGAGCGGGGAGAGCGCCGTCTGCTCCCATTGCTGCCTGGCGTCCGCGAACGCGCTCACGCAGCCGATTGTGCCAGCGCCTCCGGGCGACGCCCGCCGGCCCGCCCCGGGCGCGGATCGAAGGCGGGCATCAGACGCAGGTTGGCGTGGTGCTCGAGCGTTTGGGAAATCGCCCGTTCCACCTGGGCGAGTATCCGCTCCGGCGCTTGCGGAGCCTGCGCCAGCGGCTGACCGAGGGCACCCACCATGAACTCGTGCGCGTCCTCCTCCAGCGCGAACGCGCCGCGCTCGCACGCGCTGCACACGACGCCACCCGCAGACGGCGAGAAGCCGACGAGATGGTTGTGATCGCCGCAGCTCACGCACGAGCCGAGCTGCGGGGCAAGGCCGGCGCCCGCGAGCAGCTTCAGGCGGAAGGTGAGCGCATGCGCGCGCGTGGCGCTCGCCGGCTGCTCGTCGAGCAGCGCGAGCTTGCGGCAAAGCAGGTTGAACACCCCCGGGTGAGGCTCTGAGGTCTCGAACAGGCGCCCCACCGCGTCACACGCGCGCGTGGCGGCGTCGAGCGCGAGCGCGTCGCCGCGCAGCTTCGGATGGCCGTGGACGGTTTGCGCGCCCGTCACCGTGAGCAGCTCCCCGCGCCCTTCGTGCAGCTCCACCTGCAACCGGAAGAAGGGCTCCAGCCGCCCGCCGAAGCGGCTGCGAGCGCGCCGCACGCCCTTGGCGATCGCCCCGACCCGTCCTCGATGGGGCGTGTAGAGATGCAGGATGCGATCGGCCTCGCCGTAGCGCATCGAGCGGAGCACAACTGCCTCGGTCTTCACAGGTCCTGGCATCCCGCGAGCGAGTCTAGGATCGCCTCCGGACGCTATACTTTGTGAAGTAATGGCTGAGATAATCGTTTACACGACCGACTTCTGCGGATATTGCACCCGCGTCAAGAGTCTGCTCCAGGCTCGCAACCTCGACTTCTCCGAGATCAACCTCTCACGCGACCCCCAGGGGCGGATCGAGCTGGTGAACAAGACGGGCCTGATGACCGTCCCCCAGGTGCTCGTCGACGGCAAGCTCGTGGGCGGGTTCGCAGAGACGATCGCCGCGGTTGAGAGCGGTCGCCTGGACGAGCTGCTCGCCGCTTAGGAGCGCTCGTGGCTCAGCGGCGTTTGCCGCTGGACAGCGCTCGCCGCCCAGCGACGCCCTCGCCGCACGCCCGTGGCGCGGGCTGGCAGGTTTCGCACACGTACGTCCCCCTCCCGGCGGCGCGCATCTTGACGATGGTGGAGCCGCAGCTCGCGCACTGCTCGCCCTCGCGGCGGTGCACCTTGAAGCGGTGTTGGAAGGAGCCCCACACCCCGTCGACGTGGCGGAAGTCGTCGATCGTCGCCCCGCGCGCCTCGATGCCCTGCTCCAGCGCCCACACCACCGCCTCGCGCAGGCGGGCAACCTGCTCGCCCGTGAGCTTGCCGGCGGGCAGCAGCGGATGGATGCCGGCGCGGTGCAGCGCCTCATCCGCATAGATGTTGCCGACGCCCGCGATCCGGCGCTGGTCGAGCAGGAACGCCTTGACGGGGGTGGTGCGTCCGCGAACCAGCGCGCGCATGTGCTCCACAGTGAAGCGCTCGTCGAGCGGCTCCATGCCGAGCCTGCGTGCAAAGAACTCCTCCATCGCATCCCACCCGAGCAACAGCTCGCCGGTGCCGAAGCGACGTGGGTCGACGATCGCAAGGCGGACGCCGTTCAGCCGCATGCGCACGCGCACGTGCGCGGGCTCGGGCTTGGGATCGCACAGCACCGTGCCGGTCATGCGCAGGTGCTGGGCGAGGTGCACCTCCTCGGAGAGATGCCACACCAGATACTTGCCGCGCCGTCCCAGACGCTCGACCGTGCGCCCGCTCAGAGCGTCCTGCAGCTCAGCCGGCGCCAGTGGTTGCGACCAGCGCTCGTCGAGGATTTCCACGCGCTCGAGCTTGCGACCCTCCACCAGGGGGGCGAGCTGTCGCCTGATCGTCTCCACCTCCGGAAGCTCGGGCATAGGCGCCCAGCATATGAAGTCGCATCTACGCCACGGGCGCGCGCGGGTTCCGCGCGCGTGGGTCCTGCGCGCGTGGGTTGCGTGCGCCCGGATCGTGTGCGCGCGGGTGCGCGCCGAAGTAGGCGTCCTTCAGGCGGTCGGAGGAGAGGTGCGTGTAGATCTGCGTGGTGGTGAGGTCGGCGTGTCCGAGCATCTCCTGCAGCGAGCGCAGATCGCACCCGCCCGAGAGCAGGTGGGTGGCGAACGTGTGGCGCAGGGTGTGCGGCGTCATCCGCGCCTGCAACCCCGCGCTGCGCGCATGCTGGGCGATGATGCGGTGAAGCCCCTGTCTGGTGAGCCCGCTCCCGCGGTGGTTGACGAACAGGTGGCTCTCGCTCGACAAACCGACGAGCGCGGGGCGGCCTCGACGGCGGTAGACATCCACCGCCGCCACCGCCTGGCGGCCGATCGGCACGATGCGCTCCTTGGAGCCCTTTCCGCGCGCGATCAGCGTGCCCTCCTCCAGGTCGATCTCCGCGACGAGCAACCCCACCGTCTCGGAGATGCGCAACCCGCACGCGTACATGAGCTCGAGCAGCGCACGGTCGCGCAGCGCCAGCGGATCGGTGCCCTTCGGCTGGGAAAGCAGCTTGGAGATCTCGTCGCGCGAGAGCACATTGGGCAGCCGGCGGCTGCGCGGAGGACCGCGCAGCTCGGCGGTGGGGTCGTGCTCGATCAGGCTTTCGCGGCGCAGATGCCGGTAGAACGAGCGCAGGCACGCCGCCTTTCGCTGAAGCGTCGCCGGGCTCACCGCCGGTCGCTCCTCGCTCGGCGTCGACAGCTCCGCCAAGTAGTCGGCGAGCGCTTCGCGCTGGGCTTCGCACACGCGCAGCCCCCTCTCGCCGAGATAGCGCCCGAATTGGGTGAGATCGCTGCGGTATGCCTCCAGGGTGTTGCGCGCAAGCCCGCGCTCGAGCTCAAGGTAAGCGAGGAAGTCGAGCGTCAGCCGCTCGTGCTCTGCCGCCACCGCCACCGCCACCGCCACCGAAGAGGTGCTGTCGTGCTCGCCGCTGCCCATGTTGAGGGCTTCGGTAGCGCACCCGCACCTCCTTGAGCTGCAACCCAGCCTTCAGGACAGCATGCCGGCGAGCACAGCTCCTCCGGCGAGCGCAGCCGCGAAGAACAGCGGGTCCTCCTCGATGCTGCGCCCCATCGTCACCGCCGGCAGGCCGCTCGCCCTGTAGCCCGCCAGGTCGGCGTGCGCCTCGCGAACGGAATGCCGGGACAGCTCGGGCGCGGGCTCGCCACCCACGTCGGTGCAGGCATCCGCATCGGCATGGGCGTCGGGGTCGATGCCGGACGGCAGCGCAACCGTGAGCGGCGCGAGCAGCAGCGAGAGCACCGTGCGCGTGTGATGGGAGACGCCGCGGTGGCGCAATCGCTCGTCGGCGCTGGACATCCTTGGGACGAGCAGCGTTGGAGCTTTCAGCGCGAGCGCCGTGTGAGCCGAATCCAGCGCCTGCATCCCACCGTGACCGAGCAGAGAATCCGAGCCCACGATGCCCGGCCCAGGGCCGCACACCGCCGCATCCCAGCCCAGCTCGCGCGCGCCGTGGTGAAGCGCACCCGCGGCGCTGATGGCGTCGCGCTCGCCGCCATAGGCGGCGCCGGCTGTCGTGTGTCCGGCAAGCAGGTTGCGATCGCGCAACGTGCGCACGACGCGCGAATGCCCCCCGCTGAGCGCGCCTCCGGCGGTTTGCACGAACCCCAGGCGCCGACCGGGCGCCGCCTGGCCGAACGCCCACGCAAGCGGGGCGAGCTGGCCGTGCAGGGCCAGCACCGCCACGGGCGCATCCAGCTCAGGGGCGGCGCCCTGCGTCCCTCCCCCCTCCTCGACCGGCACGACGGCGTGCTGAAGGCTCGTGTAGTTGAGCTTCATGACGTGAGCGCCCGCGCTTCCGTCGCCGCGAAGACCCCGCGTCAGGTTGACGTGCACGACGTCGAACCCGCCCGACCCCAGCCCGAGATCGAGCGCCTGGACGTTGACGATCACCTCATCGCCTGCCTCGCTGACACCCAGCAAAGCGACGTCGGCGATCGCCGGGCGGCGCCCCCCGTCGTCCAGCTCGACCGTCAGCTCCTGCTCCGGCCCGCTGCACGGGCTCGCCTGGATGACCTTCGCGCGGCGAAGCTTCAGCAAGACGGGGGCGACGGCGACGGCGACCAGCGCATGTTGACGTCGAGGTCGCATTCGCACTCCGGGAGGTTGGCGATCTCGTGGGCGCGGTCGATCATCTGCTCCGCCACCGTGCGCCCGTGCTGCTCGTCGGCGACGTGAAACACCACCTCGACAACCAGCGAGCCGCGCTGCTCGCCGCTCATCGGCTCTCGGCTGGCACGGCGCCTGCCCGCCTGCCCTCCGCGGACCCGTCCCCCTCCGGGGAGGCGTCCCCCTCCGGGGAGGCGTCGGCGGCAGACGCTTTGGCGTGCCGCTCGGCGCGCTCGGCAGCGGCGGCGACGAAGCTTGCGAACATCGGCGCCGGACGCTCCGGACGCGACTTCAGCTCGGGGTGAAACTGTGAGGCGAGGAAGAACGGATGGTTTTCGAGCTCGACCGCCTCGACGAGGCGCTCGTCGGGCGAGGTGCCGCATATGACGAGGCCGGCGCTCTGCAGGCGCTTGCGCAGCAGGTTGTTGACCTCGTAGCGGTGGCGGTGGCGCTCGTACACCACCGCTTCGCCGTACACCTCGCGCAGGCGCGTGCCGTCGTGCAGCTTGATCGGGTCGGCGCCGAGGCGCATCGTGCCGCCGAGGTCCGCCACTTCCTTCTGCTCGGGCAGCAGGTCGATGACCGGGTGCGGCGTCTCGATGTCGAACTCGGTCGAGTTGGCGCCATCCATCCCGGCGACGTTGCGGGCGAACTCGGCTACCGCCAGTTGCATTCCCAGGCAGATGCCCAGATACGGGATGAGCTGCTCGCGGGCGATCTGGGCGGCGGCGATCTTGCCCTCCACCCCACGCCCTCCGAAGCCGCCCGGGATCAGGATGCCGTCGGCGTCTTCGAGCAGCGCGCGCGCCGCCTCACGGTCCTGTGCTCCCTGCGGGTTGCCGTCCTCCAGACGCTCTGAGTCCACCCAGTCGATGCGCACGCGCGTGCCTCCCAGCGCACCCGCGTGGCGCAGCGCTTCAGACACCGACAGGTAGGCGTCCTCCAACTGCACGTACTTGCCGACGAGCGCGATCCTCACCTCGCGCCGCGCCGCTTCGGCGCGCTCGATCGGCTCGATCCAGCTCGACAGCTCGGGCTCGGGCGCCTGCGCGCCGAAGTGGTCGAGGATGAAGTCGTCAACTCCCTGCTCGCGGAAGACGAGCGGCACCTTGTAGATGTTGTCGACATCGCGCGCAGACACGATCGCGTCGGCGGGAAGGCTGGCGAACAGGGCAATCTTCTTGCGGATGTCCACAGACAGCGGCTCCTCGGAGCGGCACATGAGCATGTCGGGCGCGATGCCGATGCGACGCAGCTCGTTGACCGAGTGCTGGGTGGGCTTGGTCTTCAGCTCGCCGGCGTGGCCGATGTAGGGGACGAGCGTGAGGTGGATGAACATGCAGCGCCGCCGTCCCACATCCACCGGGAACTGGCGGATGGCCTCGAGGAAGGGCAGCGACTCGATGTCGCCGACGGTGCCGCCGATCTCGGTGATGACGTAGTCGACGTCGCTTGACTCGGCGATCAGCGCGATCCGCTGCTTGATCTCGTCGGTGATGTGCGGCACCACCTGCACGGTTGCCCCGAGGTAGTCGCCGCGTCGCTCGCGGCGGATCACGGTGTCGTACACGCCGCCCGCGGTGACGTTGGAGGCGCGCGAGGTGTTGGAGTCGGTGAAGCGCTCGTAGTGGCCGAGGTCCAGGTCGGTCTCGGCGCCGTCCTCGGTGACGAACACCTCCCCGTGCTGGTAGGGGGACATCGTGCCCGGGTCGACGTTGATGTAGGGGTCGAACTT
>JBQCGU010000017.1:0-9544 GCA_051955355.1 Solirubrobacteraceae bacterium
CGTGCTGCTCGGCCCGTTCGAGTAGGCGTCTTCGTTGCCCACTCGGGCACCCGCCACACTGTCGTAGCGGAAGCCAATCACGTAGTTGGTGCCGCCGGTGATCGTGCCCATCCAGTAGTTGCCCGGCGCGAGTGTCGGCGCCGACGCGAAGCTCAGGTCATACCAACCCGCGCTTTCGCCGCTGGAGAAGGTGAGCGGGCTGGTGGTCGCGACGAGCGATCCCGGCGACCCTTCGGAGTCGCGATAGACGAACCCCTCGATCGTCTCCCGACCGCTCGCCGAGGTGGGCTGCAGATAGACGCTCAGCTTGCTCAGCTTGGCCGCCTGCCCCAGCGCAAAGCGATTGGCTCGCTTCGTGTCGGCAGTGAAGTGGTCGGAGCTCGCGCCCACGCTCGTCTTTCCGAACGTCGCCAGCTGCGGTTCGGGCGCAGGAGCGGGTTCAGGGCTCGGTTCGGGCGCCGGTTCTGGGCTTGGTTCAGGCGCCGGCACAGGTTCCGGTGTCGGCGTCGGTTCGGGTTCGGGCGATGTGCACGAGCCGGGCGGGGTAGTCGTGAGCGTGACGGCGTCGGCATAGAAGGCATCGGTGGAAACGGCGCCTTCCTGGCGGATGTAGATGTCCAGACGATCGCCGCTGGACACAGCCGGAGCCTGAACGCTCAACCGCTGGAAGGAGCCGGTCAGCGTCGCACCAGCGCCGGTGCGCTTCACGGTGGCGCCGCTGCTGTCGCGCTCACGCACCGTAAACCACACGTGCTTGCCGACAGCCGACGGAGAGGCCGCCTGAACGTACGCCGCGGCATACCAGGCGACCCCGGCGGTTGTGGATGCGACTGCCGGATCGAGCTCCAGCGAGTATTCGCTTTCACCGCCCGGCGCCACACGGGCTACGTTGCCGCCGTCCGGTGCCTCGCTCAGCGGCACACGCGAGACGCTTCCCTGCCAGCTGCTCCAGCCGGCGATGCTTGGCGACTCGAACGAAAAGTTAGGCGTGACATTGCCACACACGCCCACAACCGCAGCCGACGGGGACAACGATTCAGCCGGCGCCATCCCCACTTCGGCTACACCCGATTCCAGCGTTGGCGGCGCTTCGGCGGCTTCGGCGTTTGCGGCTTCGAGCAAGCCCGAAGCCGGACCAAGGCCCAGGGTGACAGCCAAGAGACCCACCCAAACCAGCGTTAAGACAACGAACTGCTCCCAACCGCGACAAGCGGTCAAACCACGGCGCTGCATCTCCCTCATCTCCCCACTTGGTTGTTGCGGGCATGTAGCGATGCCCACTCGAACGGTTCGAAATACGACAGCACAGCGTCTCCGTGAAGTGCGCCGGTTCAGAAAAACCCGTACGCGAGGTTCTCTCAAACGTGTTCGCGCAAAGTGCGATGTTGCTGAAAAGCTTGCGGAAAATCCGCAATCGCGCTTCGGGAAACCCGCAACCGCACGACATCCGTCTAGGTCGCTCGACTACGCTTCACGGCGCCTTAGGGGGGGTCGATGGCGATCGGGACACGCGAACCAGCCACACGTCTCGCTCGGAGGACAAGGATGTCCAGATCACGCATCATCGCCACCGCAACCGCCCTCTTGCTGCTGATGTCGCCAACTGCGGCGAGCTTCGCTGGGGCGCAAACCGACCTCGGCCCGAAGGCTCGGCGCGCGGGTGCCCACGCACACGCCCACCACTCCGCCCGCTCCCACCATCGCCGCCATCGACGACACCACGCCAAACGGCACAAGCGTGCTCACCGCTCCAAGCGGATCGCACACAAGCGGTTGCGCGATCAGGCGGTCGCCGCGCATCGACACAAATCCACAACCAGCAGCACGGAAACGTCGAAAAGCACCTCTACGACCGAAAGCACATCTACGGGCACCGGCTCGCCAACCACTTCTCCATCCGGCTCTACGACCTCTTCCCAGACCGGCGTCAAAGTCGCCTTCTCGCCAGGCAGCCCATGGAACGTGCCGATCCCGGCAGCGCCCGCGCTCGACCCCAACAGCGCCTCGATAGCGGGGTATCTGGGCAGCGAACTGAAGGCGTATGCCGACCTCTACGAATTCGGCACTCCCGTGTGGGAACCAACCTCGAGCGACCCTCTGAATACGGTGACCTGCACCGAACGGTGGGGAACCTGCCAGCTCAGCGAGCAGCAGATCCCGATACCCGCAGGCGCGGAAACCTCGGGCGGCAGCGACGGCTCGATGGTTGTGATCGACTCGAGCACGCACACGGGCTATGACTTCTGGCGGGCATCGCGCAACTCGCTCACCAGCTGGAGCGTCGGATGGGGCACGCGCTTCGAACTGGGAGGTTCGGGCACGGGCGGCGGTGCGACGGGCGCCGGCGTCCCTCTGCTCGCCGGTCTTCCCCGACTCGCCGAAATGGCAGAGGGCCAGATCGACCACGCGCTGGCGTTCGCAAGCAACAACACGTGCTCTGCCGTCTACCGCTACCCGGCGAGCAAGACAGACGGGAAATCGACGCAAGCGAACTGCATCCCCGAGGGCGCTCGCATCCAGCTCGACCCGAGCATCGACGTCGATGCGATACCCGGCATCACGCCGGGCGAGAAGATCGTCGCGCGCGCGCTTCAGACCTATGGCGCCTACTGCAAGGACACCGGTGGCGCCAAGCTGGCGTTTGGCTTCGAGAACCCAGCAGGCAAGCCGGACCCCTATCCCAACCTCGGCTTCAACTGGGATTACTACGACATGCCGCACATCCCCTGGAACCGCCTGCGAGTCTTGAGCAGTTGGAGCGGCTGATCGCAGGCTCAGGCGCCATCGTTACCTGCCGGTCATCCTCCGGCGCCACATTACGAGCGCGATCCCAAGCAGCAAAGCCCCACCAGCCAGAGCCGCGGGCAGCACCCAGGAGTCGCCTGTGGAGGGCGGATCGAAATTGCATATGTCCGAGCCGCTGTCCAGCACGGCACCCCGAACGTCGCGGAACTGCCAGTCATAGCTTTCTGAATGAAGGGTGAACAGCAGCACCCCGTAGTGGGTGTCGTCGCGGAATTCGCTGTTCGGATCGATCGCCTTGAACGTGTAATGGTCGCGCCCGCCGGTGCCCACCACGAACTCCCTTATGCCGCCCGCGTCGCGGACGCCCTCCGGGTTCTGCTTGGCAAACCGCTCGTAGTCATGATCGTGCCCACTCAGCACGACATCTGCTTTGGCAGCGTAGAGCGCATCCCAGAGCGGAGCCACCCCGGGCTCGTTGCCATGTTCGCCTGAGCTGAAGCGCGGGTGATGCCAGTAGGCGAGCAGGCACTGTCCGCTGTGCACGGCGAGATCGCTCTTCAGCCAGGCGGCCTCTGCTGTCGTAACCCTTCCAGCCTCGTAGTTTCCGCAGCCGGCATCCGAGCAGTTGGAGTTCAGAGCAACCAGATGCCAATTGCCGATGTCGTATGAGTAGTAGCCGCGCGGCGCCGGACCGGCGGCGCCTCCGAAGTATTCGAAGTAGCCGTGGGCGTGAGGGCTGGCGTCGTATTCGTGATTGCCGGGCGCCGGATGGAGCAGCGGCTTGAACCGCCCCCAGGTGGCGCCGAAGGCTCCGCTCCCGGTGAACTCAGCGAACGTGCCGGAGGGGTACTGGATGTCGCCGAGCACCGCCACGGCGCTCGGGCGGAACCTGCTTATCAGCTGGGCCGTCGCGGCCTGATCGCACGTCGAGGCGGTGACCGCCTGATGCGCAGGACAGGAGATGTCGCCCGCCGCCGCGAGAATCGGATCGGCGCGCGCCTCGCCGGCCGTCAGGTCCCATGCGGCGATGACCGCCAACGCCGCCAGTGCCCATACACGCCACGAATGCCCGACGTGTCGGCGGCGCTCCGCGTCGGGAGGTAGGCACCCCACGTCCGAAACGTACAGGTTGTCTCGGGCGAAATACGGATGCGCCGACCCGACAGAGCACTACGATCAGGCCAATGCTCGCCGCCCTCACGGGAGGGAAGCTCTGGCGAAGCGCGATTCTCGGCGCCGTCGCGCTGCTGACGGCTGCGATCGGACTTAGAGCAGGCGCCCCAGCCTCCGCCGGAGAAACGCTGTGCGCTGTGCGTCAGTCGGCGTATTCGGGGACGATTGCCGCCACCGCTGGCCTGGTGGGCTATTGGCGGCTGGGTGAGTCATCGGGCGCCACCGCGTGCGACTACTTGGGAAATGACAACGGCACATATCTCGGGGCAACCACGCTCGGCGTGCCGGGCGCAATAGCCGAAGACCCCGACACCGCCATCACGCTGAACGGCAGCACCAGCCAGGTGAGCGTCCCAGCGTCCGCCAGTCTCAACGTAGGCGACAACTTCACGATCGAGGCGTGGGTGAAGCGCGGAGCATCGAAAACCTATTCCAACGAAGTGATCGCCTCAAAGCAGGAAGGCTCCTGGGTGCTCATGTTCGGCGAATCCGACCGCCTGACTCTGCGCCGCTCCACCTACGGCAACATAGCCGCCGCCACGATCCCAACCACCGACACCACCTCCTGGCACTACGTGGCAGCCACCAAGAGCGGCAGCTCCGTCCACCTCTACATCGACGGCGTGGACGTCACCGGCACGGTTGCAAACCAGACGACGACCAACAACAACGAACCCCTCTCGATCGGCCAAAGCACAGGCACCGGCTACCTCAAGGGGTCGGTGGATGAGCTCGCCCTCTACAACACACCACTCACCCCCACCCAAATCGAACAGCACTACAAGGCGGCGCAAGCCAAGGTTAAAGACCCCGTGCTCGCTGCCGTCGGAGACATCGCGTGCGCGCCGGGCGACACCAAAGACGAGTGCCAGCAGGCCGCCACAGCCAAACTGGCCGCCGAAAGGCATCCGAGCGCGGTGGCGGTGCTCGGAGACAACCAGTACGAAAGCGGGCTGCTGAGCGAGTTCGACAGCCCGGGCGCCTACAACGCCACCTGGGGCCAGTTCAACCCGACGGTTCATCCCACGACCGGCAACCACGAATACGCGGTCAGCTCAACGGCGAGCGGCTACTTCAGCTACTTCGGCTCGGCGGCGCCGGCTGGGTACTACTCCTACGACCTCGGCGCCTGGCACATCGTCGCGTTGAACTCCAACTGCTCGGACTCGGGATGCCGGGACGCCCTCGCGGGCACGGTTTCGAGCGCCGAGGTGAGCTGGCTTCAAACCGATCTCGCCACTCACCCCAACCAGTGCATCCTGGCTTACTGGCACCACCCGGCGTTCAGCTCCGGTTGGGTTGGCGACAGCCCCGGCGTCAAGCCACTGTGGAACGCGCTCTATGCGGCACACGCCGACGTGGTGCTGAACGGGCACGACCACATGTACGAGCGCTTCGCCCAGCAGGACCCCTCGCAGAACGCCACCGCCCAGGGCATACGCGAGTTCGTGGCGGGCACAGGCGGCGAGACGCTGTTCACGATGGGAACCGTCCAGCCGAACATGCAGGCGGTGGACAACCACCACTTCGGGGTGCTCTTCCTGACGCTGCACAAAGGCAGCTACGAATGGGTGTTTCGCGCCACGAACGGAACGACCGTCGACAGTGGATCGACCGCGTGTCACTCCTCGTCGAGCACCTCCACCACTTCGGCGGCACCCACCTCGACCGTGTCAGCGTCGATCTTCACCGGAACCCTCGCCGGCGTCCTCGCGCCGATCGCTCGTGCGGTACGAGAGGCGATGCTGCTGTCGCCTACAGCCAAAGCCAAGACGAGACCTCTGGCATTCTCGGCGAAGGTCCCGCGGACGAGCATGCGCGGCCTCGCCAGGCGAGGCGTGCGGGTGCTCGTGCAGTGCTCGCGCGCATGCGACGTGAAGATCGCGATCCGCGCGCACACGCGTCAGGGCATGCTGACGATCGCTCGCTACCTGGAGACTGAGAGCCAGATAGCGCAACCGACCAGCTGGGTGAGCCTGCGCGTAGGCCGCAGCGCGCTGAGCGGGCTGCAACGGGGTGGCCTGAAGATCGCGTTCAGCGCAACCGACGCGAGCGGCGAGCGCCGCACGGTTACGCACAGCCTGACGCTGCACTGAGCCGTTTCCCTATCGTTGGGAGCTGCGGTGATCGATCTGCACTGCCACATCCTGCCGGGCATCGACGACGGCCCGAGCGCGATCTCGGACTCGATCGCGCTCGCCAAGGCGGCAGCAGCGGCAGGCACGCGAACGATCGTCGCGACGCCACACGTCAGCTGGCGCTATCCGAACGAGAGCGCCACGATCGCGAGCCTGACCGCCGAGGTCAACGAGCAGCTGGCGAAGGCGGGCATACCGATCGAGGTGCGCGCAGGAGCGGAGATCGCGATGACGCGCGCCTCAGAGCTCGACGACGACGAGTTGACCAAGCTGCGGCTCGGTGGAGGGCCTTGGCTTCTGCTCGAGCCTCCGTTCTCGCCGGCGATCACCGGCTTTGCAGCAATAGTCGGCGAACTTCAGGGCAAGGGCCACCGAATCCTGCTCGCCCACCCGGAGCGCTGTCCGGCGTTCCATCGCGATCCACAGGCACTTGAAGCGCTCGTGAACGCAGGCGTGCTCACCTCTATCACGGCAGGCTCGCTCGTCGGGCGTTTCGGCGGCCAGGTGCGCCGCTTCACCACGAGCCTGATCGAACGCGGCTGGGTGCACAACATCGCCTCAGACGCGCACGACGCGCATGGCCGCCCACCGGGCATGGCGAGCGAGTTGGCAAACGCGCACCTGGGCGACCTGGCCGAGTGGCTCACACACGCCGTCCCCGAGGCGATCCTTGCCGGCACTCAGATTCCGCCCCGACCGGCACGCACCGGGCTGCCGCCGATCCGTCGCCGGCGCGCGCGCTGGTGGCGGCGCTAGATCCTGGCGGCCCACCAGTCAAACAATCGCGTGCTGGCTGGCTAGAAACATTTAGTCACATATACGCCAGCGGCTTGACAGGCGTACCAGCTACCGCTACGCTCCGGCACGAGTCCGACAGTCGGACCCTTACAAGTTCATGGGCCGGACTGTAACTCTCTCTGACCTCGCACGAGTACGCAGCCCGACCGTATCCGCAGTCTCGACAAGAGGCTACCCAACGATGCCCTCAGCGGAGAAGGAAGGAAAAATGCGAAATGTGAAGATACTATGCGCCGCGTTTCTTACGGTGCTTGCGTTTGGCGCCGTCAGCGCCGTCGCGGCTAACGCCCTTCAATGGTTAGGAAACAATGCAGCAATAAACGTGTCTACGGGGACTACGACCAAAGGTACTTGGACACTGGCAATGAAGAGCTTTGGTGGATTCATCGAAACGGAAATCAATTGCACGGGTACGTTACTGGAATCCGTCAAGCTGGGCGGTGGCAAGGCAATCGAAATCGAAGACACCAAAAGTCACAGAGGCGGCAACGGAACCAAACTCGAATGCACCGTCGGGGCGAAAAACGGAGCCTGCAACAAAGGCGAAGTAGCGATTGTGGAACCGATTAACCTGCCCTGGGTGTCCACGCTGATCATGGGCGGGGCGATGCCTACGGACTCGTTCACCGGCGAAAAACTCGGCGCCGAACCCGGCTTTACGGTCTCATGCAATGGTGTCAAAGACACGTGTGAAGGCAAATTTCGCACGGACGAACTTGTAAACGAAGGCGCCCCCAAACTAGGCGTCTCCGCAAAAGTCTTAGGCTCGAAATCCGAAAAATGCACCGAACTGGGCTCTCAGTTAGTGTTAAGTTCCAGTGTCGAATCGGTATTTACGCTTGAACCGGCAACAGACAGGCTGACCGCCGAAAACTGAAGCACGACGTACAGATATCGTTTAGTCCCTGTCCAGCAGACCGTATGTAGGGTGGCCGGTCTGACCGTTTGACCGGCCACCTTGACCTACCTCACGCTGTCCGCAACGTCCCCGGGCACGTCATCTAGATCCTCGGCGGCATGCCGCCGAGGAAGGCGGCGTCGAGCGAGGGCGTGCACGGACACGCAGCGCCGCGCAGCCGTGCGAGACCGAAGGAGTCCTCGATCAGAGCCAGCAGCGAGTAGTGGTCGGCTGGCGTGCTGAGACGGCAGGCCGGACGCACCGAAGGACCGGTGAGGACGAGGGCGACGCGGCCGCCGTCGACGCCCCCGCAACAGCCGCTTTCGCCGCTGCCCTCGTCCCACACGAGGGTGAGCACTCCGTGCGGCCCCAGGGTCCTGAGCAGATACGGAGTGAGACGCGCAAGGAAGCGGTTGACGCTCGAGATCGGGCAGTCGTGGCCATCGTCGCACAGGTTCGGGGTGATCCACACGAACCTCGGCAGACGCCTGCCACGAAGGTCGCCGGCGAGCGCGCCGAACGGCACCACCTTGCGGCAGCGGGTCGGATCGGTGGCGATCTGCGGGAAGTACATGAACGGGTTGTGCTTCTTGGCATACCCACCGCTGCTTGCCCCCGCGAAACACGGGTGGGGCATGTCCTCCATGTAGGCGCCCCAGCTGACGTGCGCGGCTTCGAGCTGATCGACGAGCGTGGTGCCGTGCGCCTGGCATTCGGTGCAGTCCGATTCGATCCCGAGCGGGTTGCCGGCGAGCAGCGAGATGTAGTTGGGCAGCGAGGGGTGGCGGATGGCGTGATAGTCGAGCGCCAACGCTCCGCGCGCGGCGAGCGAGTCGAGATAGGGCGCCGCCCGCTGGCCGATCGCTTCGCCGAGCTCGCGGTTCTCGAGCACGATCAATACGAAGCGCGACTGCTTGGAGCGGGTGAGCTGCGCAGGCGAACGCGGAAGATGCAGGGGAGCGCCCGGGCTTGCCGCCGATCCGCATCCGACCAGCCCGACGCAGACGAGCAGCGCGGCGGCGACTGTGCGCAGCGGGCGCATGAGGGTCAGGTGGTGCGGATGATCAACACCGAGCAGGGAGCGTGGTGGGACACCTTGTTGGGCACCGAGCCGAGCAGGAAGCGCTTGGCGCCGCGGATGCCCTTGTTGCCGATCACGATAAAATCCGCCTCGCGCTCCTCGGCCACGTCGAGGATGGCGTCGGCGGGATCGCCTTGGCGCGCGTAGGTGTTGACGCTCACGCCGGCGTCGCGCGCGGGCGCGGCGGCGGCTTGGAGCGTGACGTCGACATCCTCACGCGGGTTGACCGCCCACTGCAGGTCCTCGGGAGCGTCGCGACGCTCCTCGCGCAGGCGTTGAGCCGGCACCGGCTCATAGGCGCTCACCAGCTCCAACGTCGCCCCCACGGTCTTGGCCAGATCCGTCGCCTGTCGCACCGCCTCTTCGGCGGTCTCAGACCCGTCGGTGCCCACCACGATCGATCTGAACATGATCCTCCTTGCCCGAAGGTGACGCCGCATCGCTTCGCGGCCGACCGGGCACGATCATACGGAACCTCAGGCGAGCTTGGTGACCGCGATCACCATGCCTATCAGCACGAACACGACGATCGCAACCTGCATCCAGATCCACGTGGGCGACACGCCCACAGCCTAGATGATTGATTCCACGCTCTCAGGCGCTGTAGTTGACGAGCGCGCGGCTGGGGCGGCCGAGTTGGTGGTTGAGGCTGATGGCGGCGGCGAGGGTGAGCAGGCGTTGCAGGATGCGCTCTCTGAGGCCCGCGAGCGT
>JBQCGU010000018.1:0-21949 GCA_051955355.1 Solirubrobacteraceae bacterium
CCGGCGATCGCGTCAAGGTGCACTTCCAGGTCATCGAGGGCACGCGCCGGCGCATCCAGGTTTTCGAGGGCGTCGTCATCAAGCGCCAAGGCCATGGGGCACGCGAGACGTTCACCGTGCGCAAGCAGTCGTTCGGGGTGGGCGTCGAGCGCATGTTCCCCCTGCACTCGCCGAAGATCGAGCGCATCGAAGTGGCTGCCCGCGGCGACGTGCGCCGCGCCAAGCTCTACTACCTGCGCGACCGCGTGGGCAAGCGCGCGCGTGTGCGCGAGCGCCGCTACACCGGACCTGAGGAAATCGTCGAGGGCGGCCTGCTGCACGCGCCCGAGGCCACCGACGCCGAGGGTCACACCTCGGAGGAGATGGTGGACGAGGCGGTGGCCGCGGCCCAGGAGGCAGCCGCGGAGGCTCCGCCGCAGGAGCCGCACGCAGCGGCTGACGAGGGGGGATCAGATCAGGCGAGCGCCCAGGATGCGTCCGCCGAGTCCTCCGATGCCGGCGACGTTCCCGCCGGCGACGCAGCGGCGTGAGCGCGAAGACCGCTCAAGCCAAGCAAGACCCCAAGTCGAGGACCAACTCGCTCATAGAGCTCGTCGTGATCGTGCTCGTCGCGGTTGGATTGGCGCTGGGCATCCAGGCGTTCTTGGTCAAGCCGTATCGCATCCCGAGCGGCTCCATGAAGCCGACGCTCACCGAAGGCCAGCGGGTGCTCGTCAATCGCATCGGCATGCGCCTGAACGGGCCGCATGTGGGCGAGATCGTCGTGTTCCACCCGCCGAAGAACGCCGACAACGAGGTGTGCGGGCCGTCTCCGCACATGGTCAACCCGGGCGGCGCGGCGTGCTCGCAACCCGAACCAAACGAGTCGAGCACCAACTTCATCAAGCGAGTGGTGGCGGGGCCGGGCGACGTCATCTACATCAAGGAAGGCCACGTCTATCGCAACGGCAAGCGCGAGAGCGACTCCTACATCCGCGAATGCGGGGGTGTGACGGAGTGCAACTTCCCCAAGCCGATCAGGATTCCAGCCGGCCACTGGTTCATGATGGGCGACAACCGTGGCGAATCTGACGACAGTCGCTTCTGGGGACCCGTCCCCACGAAATGGATCATCGGAGGGGCCTTTGCCACCTACTGGCCCCCAGACAGAATCGGCTTCCTCTAGCAGGCGCGCCAAGCGCGCCAAGCGCCGGCGGGGACCGAGCGGGCGCAGGCTGTTCGCGTTCGACCGTGGGCTCGGCGTGCGTTACGTCGCAGGCGCCGACGAGGCTGGGCGGGGATGCCTGGCGGGGCCGCTCGTGGCTGCCGCCGTCCTGTTCGACTACGAGTCGCTGACTGCGCGCCAAACGCGCGCCCTCTCGGCGCTCAACGACTCAAAGCAGCACACGGTCGAGGCTCGCGAGGAGCTCTATCCGCTCGTGCTCCAGAACGCCACCCGGGTGACGGTTGTCTCGCGCTGCGTCGCCGGGATCGACTCGCGCGGATTGCACAACACCAACCTTGCCGCTCTGCGCGACGCGATGGCAGCCGTCGTCAGCGACGTGAACGAGGACGTCGCCTGCCTGATCGACGGCTTCGCCGTGCCCGGCCTGGAACGCGATCAGCGTCCCGTTGTGGGCGGTGACGCCACGAGCGCGGCGATCGCCGCCGCCTCGATCGTCGCGAAGGTGACGCGCGACCGCTACATGCAGCACGCCGACGAGCTGCACCCGGGCTGGGGCTTTGCGGAGCACGTCGGCTACTCGACGCCGGTCCACCGCGACGCGATCATGCGCATCGGCGTCTCACCGCTGCACCGCATGTCGTTTCAGTCGCTCGCCTATCAGCAGCTGGCGCTGGCCGGCATCTGAGTCACCACGCCCCCTCCATGTGGTCGAGACGCAGCAGCTTTCCGGCGCCATCGACCACCACGCCGATCGCGTCGAAGCGGATCGTGTGAGCCTTGGGGCGGGCGTGGGTGTTGTCGTAGAGCCACGCGCACGCCAGTCGCCTGAGGCGCTCACGCTGGCGCGTGCGCAACCATGCGAGAGGCTGTTCGTCGGGGCAGAGGCCGCGTCTGTGGCTGGTGGCACGGCGGGTCTTCACCTCGACGAAGGCGAGTACGCGTCCATCGAACGCAATCAGGTCGATCTCGCCGTGCCGGGTTCTGACGTTGCGGGCGACGATCACGAAGCCCAGGCGCCGCAGGTGCTCGGCGGCAAGATCCTCTCCGAGGAGCCCCAGCGCTCGACGGGAATCGCGACGGCGTGGGGTGGAGGAGTCGTCCATCGATGAGCATGTCGCTTATCGTGCGCGCATGACCCCCCCTGCGACCGCCCACCGGCCTGACGAGGGTTTCTCGGACGTCTCTGCTTCGACCCGCACGCCCCGCGCATTGACGATCGCCGGCTCGGACTCCGGCGGTGGGGCAGGCATCCAGGCGGACTTGAAGGCGTTCGCCCGCTGCGGCGTGCACGGGTGCGCGGCGATAACCGCTGTCACCGCACAGAACACGCTCGGGGTGACAGCGGTCCATCTGGTGCCCGTCCACGACGTGCTCGCCCAGGTGCGGGCGGTGGTGAGCGACATCGGCGTGGATGCTGTGAAGGTGGGAATGCTCGCCACGCGCGAGATCGTCCACGCCGTCGCCCGCGCTCTCGACGAGCTGCCGGGCGGCACGCCGGTCGTGGTGGACCCGGTGATGGTGGCCGAGTCGGGTGCTCAACTGCTCGAGCCCGACGCCCAGCTGGCACTCGTTCAGGAGATCGTGCCGCGCGCGAGCGTGCTCACCCCCAACGGGCCGGTGGCGCTCGCGCTCGGGCGGCACGCCACTCCGGCTGGTGCCCCCCCGGATGCCGTCCTCCCGGATGCCGAGGAGCCCGAGACGCCGGACGGCGCATACGCCCTCGCCCGTGCGGTGTTGTCGCTGGGCGCCGACGCGGTGGTGCTCACGGGAGGCCATCGCGCCCAGGCGGTCGACGTCCTGGTGGAGGCGTCCGCTCCCGATCGGGCGATGAGCATCCCGGGCATGCGCCACCCCGACGGCGCGGCTCACGGCTCCGGCTGCACGCACTCCTCCGTGCTCGCCGCCCAGCTCGCGCTCGGCCGTCCGCTTGCACAGGCGGCGTTCGCCGCTCGCGCGCTGGCGGGTGAGGCGGTGCGCAACGGCTTGCGCGACGTGGGCGAGGGCGCCGGCCCGGTGGACGTGATCGGCCTGGCCGACACGAGGCGGCGCGAGACCTCGGATGGCGATGTTGGCCGGTAGTGTTCGCGCGCGATGAGCTTCGACGTAAAGCACCGCTCGCGCGCGCTCACCGACGGCCCTGAGCGCGCCGCCGCACGGGCATACCTGCACGGCATCGGCTACACCGCCGAAGACCTTGCAAAGCCGATCGTCGGCGTCGCGCACTCGTGGATCGAGACGATGCCCTGCAACTTCAACAACCGCGTGCTCGCCGCCAAGGTCAAGGAGGGCATCCGTGCCGCCGGTGGGACGCCGATGGAGCTCAACACGATCGCCATCTCCGACGGGATCACGATGGGCACCTCCGGGATGCGCGCGTCGCTGGTGTCGCGCGAGCTGATCGCCGACTCGATCGAGCTGGTCGCCTCCGCCCACCACTTCGATGCGATCGTCGCCATCTCAGGGTGCGACAAGACGATCCCGGGCACCGTCATGGCGCTCGCCCGCCTGAACATCCCGTCGCTGATGCTCTACGGCGGTTCGATCCGGCCGGGTCGCTACAAGGGTGTGGAGGTCACGATCCAACAGGTGTTCGAGGCCGTGGGCCAGTTCGCCGCCGGCAAGATCACCGAGCAGGAGCTGCACGAGCTCGAGGAGGCCGCCTCCCCGGGAGCGGGCGCCTGCGGGGGTCAGTTCACGGCGAACACGATGGCGATGGCGTTCGAGGCGCTCGGCATCTCGCCCGCCGGCTCGGCGATGGTGCCCGCCGAGGACGGACGCAAGCTCGAGGTGGCGGTCGAGTGCGGCAGGCTGGTCATGGACGTGTTGCGCGCCGGTCGGCGCCCCAGCGACGTGATCACCAAGCCGGCGCTCGAAAACGCGATCGCCTCGGCGGCGATGAGCGGAGGCTCGACCAACGCCGTGCTGCACCTGCTCGCAGTCGCGCGCGAAATGGGTGTGCCGCTGTCGATCGACGAGTTCGACGCCATCTCCGAGCGCACCCCGCTGCTCTGCGACCTGCAACCAGGGGGACGCTACGCCGCCACCGATCTGTACGAGGCGGGCGGCGTGCCGCTCGTGCTCGAGCGCCTGCGCGAGGCGGGCGTGCTGCGCGAGGACGCGCTCACCGTCACCGGTCGCACTATCGGCGAGCACGCCGCCGAGGCTCGGGAGACGCCCGGGCAGGACGTCGTCCGTCCGCTGTCCGATCCGCTCAAGCCCACGGGCGGCTTCGCCATCCTGCATGGCAACGTCGCTCCCGACGGCTGCGTCGTGAAGCTCGCCGGTCACGAGCGTCGCCGTCACGTCGGGCCGGCGCGCGTGTTCGACGGGGAGGAGGCCGCCATGGCTGCCGTGCTCGCCCACGAGATAGAGGAGGGCGACGTGGTGGTCATCCGCGGCGAGGGACCCGCGGGCGGGCCGGGGATGCGCGAGATGCTCGCCGTCACCGCCGCCATCGTGGGCGAGGGTCTGGGCGAGAGCGTGGCGCTGATCACCGACGGGCGCTTCTCGGGCGCCACCCATGGCTTCATGGCAGCCCACATCGCGCCCGAGGCTCTGCGCGGCGGGCCGATCGGCGCGCTGCGCGACGGCGACCAGATCACTGTCGACGGCGACTCGCGGCGCATCGACGTGGCGCTCGACGAGCAGCAGATGCGCGAGCGCCTTGCCGCCTACACGCCGGCGCCGCGCGCCGACGAGCACGTGGATGTCGCCATCCGCAAGTACGCCAAGCTCGTGGGCTCCGCCTCCGAAGGCGCAGTCACGATCTAGTCGTTCAAGAAGCTCTCGAGCAGCTCGTTGAAGGCAGCCGGGCGCTCGAGCATCGACATGTGACCCGTCCCGTGGAAGAGCACCTTGCGCGAGTTCGGGATCAGCTGCTCGAACACGTCGGCGTCGCGAACCGAGATGAGCCGGTCTTCGTCGCCCCACACGATCAAGGTCGGGCACGCCATCTCGGGCAGGCGCTCGCGGAGCGGGTAGTCGAGCAGGGCGTTGAGCGCCTGCAGGAAGCCCGGCTTGCCCGCACCGCGCAACTGCTCTGCCGCCAGCGGTCCAGGGAGTCGGCTGGGATGGCGCACCACCAACCCGAGCGTGGCGTTGCGCAGGCCGCGCCGGCGGGCAACCATGTCGGACTTGGAGGCAAACCAAGCGGTGTAGGCGGCGACGATGCGCTCGGCGCGCGTCAGCCAGGGGACGGCACGCATCACCTCCGGGCGCTGGTAGGTGCTGATGCCAGCCGCCGACACGAGCACCGTGCGCTCGACGCGCTGCGGGTAGGAGATCGCCAGCTCCGCCGAGATGAACCCGCCCATCGAGTTGCCCACGAGCGTGGCTGCGTCGACGCCGAGTGCTTCGAGCAGGCCGTCCAGCGTGCGCGCGTAGCCGGCGATCGTGATCTGCTCGTGCGGCATCGGCGAATGGCCGAACCCCGGCAGGTCGAGCGCTATGACGCGATGGCTGCGAGCGAACACGGGCAGCTGCTCCAGCCAGTTCTGCCAAGAGCCGGACAGCCCGTGGATGAACACGATCGGATGTCCCTCGCCCATCTCGATCACGTTCACCGGTTGCCCGCCCACGCTCACCCAGCGTTGGTGCGCGCGCCAGTCGACGTCCATCCACGCCGAGCGTCCAACCGGTCCGTATGCTTCACGCCGGTGGCCGTTGGCCGTCGGGTCAGCGCCGGCTCCAGCCGCTGAGGGAGTGCTCGACGAGCTTGCTTTGACGCCGTCCATCGCTCCATAATCTAGCCATGCGCATCGCAATCGACATCGACTCCACGCTTCACCACTACTGGGACGTGCTCTCGGAGATCTCGATGAGGCGATTCGGGATCGAGCTTCCGTACGACGAGCAGTTCACCTGGGGCATCACCCGACTGCGACCCGATCAGCTGGAGCTGTGCATCGGCGAGAGCCACACCGACGAGCTCATCTTGGCCGGACGGCCCTATCCGGGAGCGGTCGAGGCGGTGCGTCGCTGGAGCGCCGAGGGGCACTTCATCCAGGTGAACAGCCACCGTGACACGGCGTGCGAGCGCGCCACGGCGCAGTGGCTGCGCAACTGCGGGGTGCCCTACGACGAGCTGCACTGCTCCTACGACAAGGTGTCGCGCTGTGTGGAGATCGGCATCGATCTGCTGATCGACGACAGTCCGGACAACATCGTCGCGGCGATCGAGCGCGGCATCGCCGCTGCCACGATCTCGCATCCGTGGAACCGCGACATCTGCGAAATCGAGGATGTGGTGGTTGCAGCCGACTGGCACGAGCTCTCACGCCTGCTCGATCCGCTGCTCGCTCAGCGGGGCGCCCGCCAGCTTGCCGCCGGTTGAGCGGCGGCTCGACAAGGGCGTTTGCGCTGCACGGCGAATCTCCCAGCCATGACGAGCGCTCCCTCATGCCCGCCGGCGTCCCTTCCCGGGCCGTGGCTTGCAGCGCTCGAGGAGCTGCAGGAGGACCTGAGGCGCACAGCTGCCGCCGAGCGGACCCGTCGCGCCTACGGGGTCGACGCCCTTCAGTTCGCGCAGTGGGCCAGCGAGCGAGCGATCCACCCCAGCGCCGTGCACCCGCGTGAGCTGCGTCGCTACTTGGCGCACGTGTCCAGCCAAGGGTGCGCGCCGAGCACGAGCGCGCGCAAGCTCGCCGCGCTCCGCGCGCTCTTCCGTGGGCAGCGCGAGCGCGGGCGCATGGCCCAGAACCCCGCCGACCTGCTGAGCACTCCTCGGCGCGGCTCGTATCTGCCGAAGGTGCTCAAGACCTCCGAGGTGGCGTCGCTGCTCGATCGCATTCCTGCCGCCTCGCCGCTCGAGCTCCGCGATCGCGCGCTGTTCGAGCTGGCGTACGCCTGCGGCTTGCGCGCCGAGGAGATCGTCACATTGCGCATCTCGGATGTCGACTACGACTCCGAGCAGCTGCGCGTCGAGGGCAAGGGATCCAAGACCCGATTCGTCCCGGTGGGGGAGCCCGCGATGAACGCGCTGCGCGCCTACATGGACCGTGGTCGTTCCGCGCTTGCGGGCGAGCCGCACGAAGCACTGTTCTTGAGCAAGTCGGGACGGCGGCTGCACACGAGCGACGTGCGTCGGCGTCTGCGCTGCTGGAGCACGCGCGCTGGCATAGCCGGGGAGTTCTCGCCGCATGCCCTGCGTCACAGCTTCGCCACCCATCTGCTCGACGGCGGAGCGGACCTGCGCTCGATTCAGGAGCTGCTCGGTCATTCGAGCATCTCGACGACGCAAGTCTACACTCGGGTAGAGTCAGCGAGGCTCAGAAGCGCGTACGCGCGCAGTCACCCTCGGGCCTGATCGACGGGAGAAGACCCTGGAGACGAACGTCAAAGCGATCGAGCTGCGTGAATTGTGGCGTCGCTACAAGTCCGAGGGCGACGACCGTGCGCGTGAGCGGCTCGTGGTGGCCTATTCGCCGTTGGTGAAGTACGTGGCCGGCCGCACCGCCGCGGGCCTGCCTCCGCACGTCGACGAGGCCGATCTCATCTCCTATGGCCTGGTGGGGCTCATCTCGGCGATCGAGCGCTTCGACCCTTCTCGGGAGATCAAGTTCGAGACGTACGCCATCACGCGCATCAAGGGCGCCATCATCGACGAGCTGCGTTCGATCGATTGGGTGCCGCGCAGCGTGCGCTCCCGCGCGCGCGAAATCGAGCGGGCGAACGCCAAGCTCGAGCATCGCCTCCAGCGTGCGCCCACCGACGAGGAGATGGCGCAGGAGCTCGGGCTGACGGTGCCCGAGCTGCACGAGTCGCTGCTCGCCATCTCGCACTCCTCCGTGGCGGCGCTCGACGAGCTGTGGAGCGTCTCCGACTCCAGCGGCGACCAGGTGTCGCTGATGGACACGATCGAGGATCCGAACGCGCCCGACCCCTCGCACGCTCTCGACGTGGGCGATCTGAAGGACCGCATCGCCGACGCCATCGCCTCGCTGCCCGAGCGGGAGAAGCTCGTGATCGCGCTCTACTACTACGAGAACCTCACGCTCCGCGAGATCGGGGAGGTGCTGGGGGTGACCGAGTCGCGCATCTCGCAGCTTCACACGAAGGCTGTGCTGCGTCTGCGCTCGCGCATGCAGGAGGCGGAGGAGTCTTTCGTCGACTGACCTTGGCGAGCGCTCGTCGCGCCTGTATCTTGCGTTTCATCTCTTGAAAAAGGAGGAAGCGCATGGGCGTGGCACCCGATCGGATTCGCAACGTCGCCCTCGTCGGCCATCGCGGCTCGGGGAAGACCTCCTTGCACGAGGCGCTTCTGTTCGAGGCGGGCGTCACCACGCGCATGGGGACGGTCGCCGACGGCAGCACCGTCTCAGACGCCGACCCTGACGAGCAGGCGCGGCAGATGTCGATCGCCGCCACCCTCAGCTCGCTCTCCTGGCGCGATCGCAAGGTCAACCTGCTGGACACCCCGGGCGAGCCGAGCTTCGTCGCCGACGCGCTCGGCGCGTTGCGGGTGTGCGAGTCGGCGGTGTTCGTCGTCAACGCTGTCGCCGGCGTCGAGGTGGGAGCCAGCCGCCTGTGGGCGCGCGCGCAGGAGCTGGACATCGCACGCCTGGTGTACGTCAACATGCTCGACCGCGAGCGCGCCGACTTCTTCGCGACGCTCGAACAGCTCAAGCAGGCGTTCGGCCAGCACGTGGTTGCCACCGAGATCCCGCTCATGCACGACGGAGCGATCGCAGGCGTGATCGACCTCGTCGACATGATCGCCTGCCGCCAACACTCCGCCGAGCGCGGCGGCGCCGTCCAGATGGCGATCCCCGAGGATCAGCTGGGGGTGGCACGCGAATATCGCGAACGGTTGATGGACGAGGTCAGCGAAGTGTCAGACGTGCTGATGGAGCGCTATCTGGAGGGCGAGGAGATCTCACACGAGGAGATCGTCGACGCGCTCGAGCGGGGCACCAACCACGGTGCGATCTTCCCGGTTGTCTGTGGCGTGGCGACCCGCAACCTCGGCACGACAAGGCTGCTCGACGCGATCGTCGAGGATCTGCCTTCGCCGGTCCAGCACGGGGCGCTCGAGGTGGGGGAGATCGAGCTCGAGCCCACCGAGCAGGGCGAGGCGCTCGCATACGTGTTCAAGACGCGCGCCGACCCCTACGCCGGTCGGGTGAGCCTCTTGCGGGTGTATCGAGGCGTGCTGCGCCATGACACGCACGTCGTGAACACGCGCTCGCACGCCAAGGAGCGCGTCGGTCAGCTGATGACGTTCGCCGGCAAGTCCACCGAGCACGTTCCCGAGCTGGGGCCGGGCGACATGGGCGCGGTGGCCAAGTTGAAGGACACCCATACCGGCGATTGGCTGGCAGAGCATTGGCCGCTGGACGGGTTGGCGCAGGACGGTCAACTCCAGATGCCGACATCCAAGCTTCCAGCGCCGGTGATGGCGTTCGCGATCGAGGCGAGCAGCAGGGGAGACGAGGACAAGGTCTTCACCTCGCTTCGCCGCCTGCAGGAGGAAGACCCGACGATCGACCTGCACCGCGATGCGCAAACCGGCGAGCAGATCGTGGCGGGACTCTCCCAGGTCCACGTCGAAGTCGTCATCGACCGCCTGCGTGCGCGTTTCGGGGTGGAGGTGTCGCTCAAGCCTCCGCGCGTCCCCTATCGGGAGACGATCCGCCGCACCGCGACCGCGCACGGACGCCACAAGAAGCAAACCGGAGGGCGCGGCCAGTTCGGAGACTGTCACATCGAGATAGAGCCGCTGCCGCCTGGAGAGGGCTTTCGCTTCGTCGATCGGATCAAGGGTGGGGCGATCCCGTCGCAGTTCATACCGGCGGTCGAGAAGGGCGTGCTCGAGGCGATGAGCGCCGGTCCGGCGGGCGGGTATCCGGTCAAGGACGTGCTCGTGCGGCTCGTCGACGGCTCCTTTCACTCGGTGGACTCCTCCGAGCTCGCATTCAAGCTGGCGGGCGTGCAGGCAATGAAGCAGGCGCTTGTGGACGCCGACCCGGTGCTGCTCGAGCCGATCATGCTGCTCACGGTGGTGGTCCCGGAGGAGCATGTGGGCGAGGTGATCGGCGATTTGAACAGCCGACGCGGCCGCCCGCAGGGCATGCAGCCCACGGGCGCCACCACCGAGATCAAGGCGGAGGTGCCGATGGCGGAGCTGCTGGGGTACGCCCCCGAGCTGCGCTCGATCACCCAGGGGCAGGGCGACTACACCCTCGAGCTGCTTCGCTACGAGGAAGTGCCCGCCCAGCTGGCTCGCAAGGTGGTCGAGCAGGCGGGCGCCGAGCAGCAGGCAACCGCCCACGCATAGCGCCGGCTGGCCGCTCAGAGCTGCTCAAAGCGGCGCTCAGGCTGGCGGGCGGACGTGGAGCCCGGTACCCTGGGTGGATGGCAACTCGAGCGATCGTCACATCGCAGCCGGTTCTCGCCTGCGACATGTGCGGGCGACGTCTGCTGCGTGGCGAGCGTCCTGAGACGTTCCGCGCTGGGGGCGACCCGCGCATCGTGTGCGAGCTGTGCGCGCCCCGCGCCGCCTTCGAGGGCTGGATGCGCGAGTCGGACTTCGACGCATCGCTCACGTTGCGCCCCTCGCGTCGCCGGCGCACTGAATCGCTGCTCGGGCGCCTGCGCCAACTGCGCGAGCCGGGGCAGCGGCCAGCCGGTCGGGGACACGACTCCCCCTCGCGCGAGCGCGAGGAGCTGCACGAGCACGACCTGCCGCGCGAGCGCGACGTGGTGCACGAGCCCGACCCGCACGAGCCCGACCTGTCCGACGAGGCGCTGGAAGGGTGGGTCGACGCGCCGTCCGGAGCTCTGCTCGACAGCGGAGGATCGGACATGCAGCGTGCGCTGGAGATATTCAACGACGGCGAGCACCCGCGCCGGGTGGGCGGGGTCGCCAGGTCGCTCGGTGCGCCCGCCGTCACGGTCCGTCCGGTGGAGGGATCGCCGGGCAGGTTCACGATCGTCGTGGCGTGGGAGCTGTGCTGGTATCGCTACGAGGTGGACGTCGAGAACGAGCCCGCGGGTGCGCAGCTGGTGGAGAAAGGGATGGAGCTCGCCGAGCTGCCCGCCGAGGATCGGGCGGCGAACGCCGCCGCGGATGAGCGCGGCGAGCTGGCGATCGCGGCGTAGGCGTCTGGAAGGCCATCGGGGCCAGGGGTAGAATCCTCAATCGATGATCTACTGCGTGGTTCCCAAGGAGATGGCTGACGAGCTCTATCCGAAGCTCGTCGAGCATTACGAGAGCGACGACAACGTGACCGTCATCGTCGATCGTCGCCAGGGCGACCGCCGTGCACGCAGCAAGCGTCCCTCGCAGGCCGACCTCGACCGCCGTGTGATCCGCGACCGCCGCCGCGCTCGCATTCCAGGGGAGCTGCTCCCGCTTGCCGGTGAGCAGCCGCCGGCTGCGTAAGTCGGCGGGCTGGCTTCACATGAAGGCTGGGCGGTTGCGATGAAGGCGGTTGTGCACGTCGACGGAGGCGCCCGTGGCAACCCCGGCCCGGCGGCTGCCGCGAGCGTCGTCTCCTCGCCAGAGGGCGAGATCCTCGACGAGGCCTCCGAGCTGCTCGGCGTGGCGACGAACAACGTCGCCGAGTACCGCGCCCTGCTGCTGGGGCTGGCGCGCGCCCGCTTCGTCGGCGCGACGGAGGTCGAAGTGGTCAACGACTCAGAGCTCGTCGCCAAGCAGCTGCAGGGCGCCTACAAGGTCAAGCATCCGGCTATGCGCCCGCTGTACGCGGACGCCATGACAGCTCTGCGATCGTTCGATCGCTGGTCGATCCGCTCGGTGCCGCGCGCGCAGAACTCGCACGCCGATGCGCTCGTCAACGCCGCGCTCGACAGCGCAGCGTCCGCGACCGGCTGAGCGGTTTCGCAGCGCCCGGTCCGGGTGGGGCGAGGCTGGGGCTAGCTCAGCGGGTGAGTGGAGCGCGCGATCGCAATCATCTGCGCGTTGCTCAGATCCTCGAGCAGTGTGTTGCTCACGAAGTAGAGGTCTTTGCCGTCGCGCCAACCGATGTCGTGGATGTGCGAGCTGTCGTCGACGATCATGTATTGGCGGGCGCCGATCTGCTGTGTGCGCGCGTTGGTGAACAGCGGGATGTCCGTCCAATCGGTCCCCTCGACGTCGTAGTAGCCGCCGAGACCGGTCTGCTGCCACACCGCCACGTAGGCGTGGTGGCGGTGACGGTGCTGGTCGCGCAGCTTGTACACCCTGACTTCCTGGGGGATCGCCGGACCCGTTTGCAAGGTCGGATACTCGAGCGGGAAGGGGAGGTTCGGCGCTTCGTTGAGCGCCTGCGCCCTGCCGGTGGCGGACACCGGGTACATGTCGGGCGCCGTCGCGGTGGATGCCCCACGCCCGTGGGCATGGCTGCGGGCGCGCGGGGCGGATGGCAGCTGCAGCTGTTCATGGCCGTGCAGGAATTCGTGCACGTCCTTGGAGATCTGGGCGGGCGAGGCGGTCACGTAGCTGAGGCCGCCGACCATCTGATCGACGCTGTCGACGGCGAACTTGACCTGGCGCATCGGGCGCTGCTGGGAGAACACGATCAGCTTCGCCAGCTGGAGCAGTTCGGAGCTCGACGATTTGAACGTGCTGACGATCGCCTTGCCTACCGCCTTGGAGACGCGTTCCATTTCGCCGATCAGGTTTCCGACCGGAACCTGCTCGCGCAGGTCGCGCAGGAAGTCCTGCTGGCGCGCCACGCGCACGAAGTCCGAGTCGCCGTGGCGATAGCGAACGTAGCTGAGGGCGTCTTCGTAGCAGAGCTTCTGGTAGCCGGGTTGGAGGGTGATCGAGGAGTAGTTCTCCGATTCGGTTGCTTCGCTGTGGTGCAGGTAGCGGTGGTCGACGTTCACGTACACGCAGCCGAGCGTGTCGACCACGTCGATGAACCCCTTGAACGTGACGTCGATCACGCCGTTGAGCTTGATGTGCAGCAGTCGCTCGAGCGTTTCCGCCTCGAGTTCCGCTCCGCCGTCGGTCCCGCGCTGCATGCTGCCGAGCGTGTACGCGGCGTTGATCTTCTCGGGGTAGTAGCTCTGCCCGCTTCGCAGGGTGATCTTCGTGAGCAGGTCGCGGGGGACCGACATGATCGACGTCTGTCCCGCTTCGGGATCGAGATGGACGAGCAGGAGCGTGTCGCTGTGTGGCGGGTTGTTGCGGTCGAACGCGTCTTTGGAGCGCGCGCGCTTGTCCGAGCCGATGATCAAGAACGTCTTCGGGCCGCCGCTGTAAATGCCCAGCACGACGCCCTTGCGCGCGTGGATCTGGTTTGCGCGCGGGAACACGTCGCCCGCGATCGTGCTGAGCGTGGTCAGCGTGAACGTCGCCGTCGCCGCCCCGCTCAGGGCGACGATCGCCACGATCGCGATCAGGAAGCGCTTCCACATGCCCCACGCCAGGTGGGGCGGGCGCTCGTGGTCCTCGAATGTGCCCATTCCCAGTGCGCAGGCTAGCGCCCGGAGCGGCAGGCACGCGCTAGGCTCGGCGCGTGCTGGCTCCACGCAATCGCGAGCTGCTCGGCCTGCTGCCCTCGGCGCTGCTCGTCATCGCCGGCTTCACGGCGATCTTCATTCAGGAGCAGGGCAGCTCGCCGAACGCCTCGACCAACGTCACGCTCAACCATGCTTCGAGCCTGTCGCTCACCTATGGCGCGATCTTCCTGGGCTTGTGCCTGGCGGCGCACGTGGTGATCCGCTTCGCGCTGCCCCACGCCGACCCCTACCTGTTCCCGCTCGGCGCGGTGCTCGCGAGCATCGGGATCGTGATGGTGTACCGCATCGAACCCTCGCTCGCGCGCCAGCAGGCGCAGTGGATGGTGCTCGGCCTGATCCTGTTCGTGCTCACGATCGTGTGGCTGCGCAGGTCCGGGGTCGGGGTGCTCGAGCGCTACCGCTACACGATCGCCGCCGTCGGCATCGCGATGACCGTGCTTCCGCGCCTGCCCGGGATCGGGGGGCAGGTCAACGGCGCCTACCTGGACATCCACGTCGGTCCGGTGTCCTTCCAGCCGGCGGAGCTTGCGAAGGTGGCGATCGTCGTCTTCCTGGCGTCCTACCTGCGCGACAACCGCCAGATCCTCGTCACCGCCGGGCGGCGCGTGCTCGGCGTGACCATTCCGCCGATGAAGCAGTTCGGGCCGATGCTGGTCGTGTGGGGGGCGGCGATGGCGACGCTGCTCTTGACGCGCGAGCTCGGGACGTCGCTGATGTTCTACGGCGCGTTCCTCGCCCTGCTCTACGTCGCCACCGGTCGCTTCTCGTTCCCGCTGATCGGCCTGGTGCTGTTCGCGCTCGGCGCCTGGTTTGTGGCGACGCACGTCGGCCACGTGCACGCGCGCGTGCTCGCCTGGGAACACCCGCTCAACGAAAAGCTCTACAACACGGCTGGAGGCAGCTACCAGCTGGCGCAGTCGCTGTTCGCGCAAGCCGACGGCGGCTTGCTCGGGACGGGCTTTGACCGCTCGCTGCTCGTGCTCCCCCACCACGGCACGCCGATCCTGCCGGTGCCCGAAAGCGACATGATCTACGCGGTGATCGTCAACGAGCTCGGCCTCGTCGGCGGGCTGGCGCTGCTGCTCACCTACCTGCTGTTCGTCGTGCGCGGGCTGAAGACCGCGATGCTCGCGCGCGACTCGTTCTCCAAGCTGCTCGCCACGGGCCTGTCGTTCGTGGTGGCGATGCAGGTGTTCGTGATCGTCGGTGGGGTGACGCGCGTGATCCCGCTCACCGGCGTGACCCTGCCGTTCGTCGCCTACGGCGGCTCCTCGGTGGTGATGAACTTCGTCCTGCTGGCGCTCCTGCTCGTCGTGTCAGATCGCGCTCGCCGGCCGTACTCCTCGTCTCGCTGAGCGCATCGAGTCGCCGGGGGCGGCCTGGCGGCAGCGGGGCGACGGCCTTCATGAGGCGATCGCGGGTTTCCCGCAGGTGGGCGGTCGTTGCGAGCTCTTTTGCGTCTGCCCCCTTGCGTAGCTTTGAGGAGGTCTGTAGGAGGTTCGTCTCGAACACCACCGAATGGCGGCAAACCGAACCACCTCGAGCTTCGTCATCCGCGCGCGCGACCTGCGGGGGTTCGGCCCTGCGCCCGCGCGCTACCCGGCGAGCGACGCGAGCTTCTCTTCGGCGGCGGGGGTGCCGCGCCGGCCATGGCTCGACCGTCTGCGCCGGGCTTTGCACGAGGAGAAGTTCGTGCTGCACTACCAGCCGATCGTCTCGCTGCGGCCAAGGCGCCTCTCCGGCCTGCGCGCCACCCATTACGAGGCGCTGATCCGCCTGGCGGACGAGCCCGACGGGCGGCTCGTCGCGCCCGCCCGGTTCCTGCCGGCGGCAGAGCGCCATGGCTTGATCCGCGAGATCGACCGCATGGTGATCGCCAAGGTGGTCAGGCTGCTCGGCGAGGAGCTTCCGGGGATCTACGACAGCCGCATCGCGGTGACCCTGTCGGCGGTGTCGGTCACCGACCCCGGCATGCTCGCCTACATCGAGCGCCAGCTCGCCCGCTGGGACGTCGAGGCGGAGCGGCTGATCGTCGAGATCACCGAGACCTGCGCCATCTCCGACATGCGCCTCGCGCGCGCCTTCTGCGAGGGGCTCCAAGCGCTCGGCGGCGCGATCGCGCTCGACGACTTCGGCTCGGGCTTCGGCTCGCTGCAATACCTCAAGCAGCTTCCGTTCGACTACCTGAAGATCGACGGCGAGTTCATCCGCACCCTGCCCGTCTCGCGCGAGGACCAGCTGCTCGTGCAGGCGCTCGTGGGCGTCGCGCGCGGCTTGGGCAAGCAAACGGTCGCCGAGTACGTCGCCGACGACTCGACGCTCGCGCTGCTGTGCGACTACGGCGTCGACTACGCCCAGGGCTTCGGCCTCGGCCCGCCCGTCAGCTGCGTGGAGGCGTTCGCCCCGGCGCTGTAGGCTGCCGTGCCGATGCGCGCGGTCACCTTCCAAGGTCCAAACGAAGTTCGCGTCGAGGACGTTCCCGAGCCGGAGCTGTCGCATCCAGGCGATGCGATCGTGCGGATCGACGCCACGGGAGTGTGCGGCTCGGATCTGCACATCTACCACGGGCGCGTGAAGATCGACCCGGGTTTCGTCATCGGCCACGAGTACGTCGGCACGGTGCTCGCGGTCGGCGAGGATGTCCACGGCGTGGCTGTCGGCGACCGCGTGCTGGGCTGCTTTCAGACGGCGTGCGGGCGCTGCTTCTTCTGCCGACATGGCTGGTTTCACAAGTGTGAGCAGTCGCGCACGTTCGGGCACGGGGCGGCGCTCGGCTCCTTGCAGGGCACGCAAGCCGAGCAGGCGCTCGTTCCCAGCGCCGACCTGGTGCTGCGCAAGGTGCCGGTCGGCATGAGCGACGAGGTGGCGCTGTTCGCGGGCGACGTGATGGGCACCGGCTACCACGCGGTGGCCGACAGCGGCATGCAGGCGGGCGACTGCGTCGCGGTGCTCGGGCTCGGGCCGGTCGGGCTGTGCGCGGTGCAGGCGGCACGCGCGTGCGGGGCCCCGCGCGTGATCGCGATCGACTCGGTTGCGGAGCGCCTGAAGATGGCCGAGTCCTTCGGCGCACAGGCGGTGCACCTGACAGAGCAGGACCCCCGCGCCGCGGTGCGCGACGCCAGCGAAGGGCGTGGGGTGGACGTGTGCATCGACGCGGTCGGCAATCCCGCCGCGCTCGACCTCGCCGTGCGCCTTACGCGCAAGTGCGGCACGGTGCAGGCGGTGGGCGTGTACGCCGAGCGCATCGAGCTGCACATGGGCCTCGTCTGGATCAAGTCGCTGGGTGTGCGCTGCGGGCACGCCAACGTGATCGGCCACGTCGACCGGGTGCTCGCGATGATGTCCGCCGGCCTGCTCGACCCGAGCGCGCTCGTAACGCACCACATGCCGCTCGACCAAGCGCCGGAGGCGTACGCTCTGTATGACCGCCGCGAAGCGCTGAAGATCGTGCTCACCCCGTAGCGAGGAGCTGTCTCGATGTCAACCGCCGCACCCTCCCTTCCAGACGCGCTCGGCCAGGCCGCGCGGAACTTCCTCGCCAAGCGCCAGCTGCTGCTGATCGGCTCGGAGCGCGTCGAGGCAGCCGACGGGCGCACGTTCGCCACGCTCGACCCCTCCAGCGGCCGCGAGATCGCCGAGGTCGCGCACGCCGGAGAGCAGGACGTCGACCGCGCCGTGCGCACCGCTCGCGAGGCGTTCGAGCGCGGGCCGTGGGCGACGATGGCGCCGTCCGAGCGCGGACGTCTGATCGGCGCACTCGCCGACGCCGTCGAGGCGCACGCCGAAGAGCTTGCCGAGATCGAGTCGCTGGACAACGGCAAGCCGGTCAAGCTCGCCCAGTACGTCGACGTGCGCGGGACCGTCGCCCACCTGCGCTACTTCTCCGGGTGGCCGACGAAGATCGAGGGCAGCGTGCTGCCGGTGACCGCGCCCGACATGCTCTGCTACACCCGCCGCGAACCCGTCGGCGTGGCGGCGCAGATCGTCCCGTGGAACTTCCCGCTGCTGATGGCCGCCTGGAAGATCTGCCCGGCGCTCGCCGCAGGCTGCACGATCGTGCTCAAGCCGGCAGAGCAGACGCCGCTGAGCGCGCTGCGCCTCGGCGAGCTGGCGCTCAAGGTGGGCTTTCCCGAGGGCGTGCTGAACGTCCTCACCGGCGACGGCTCCACCGGCGCCGCGCTCGTCGCCCATCCCGACGTCGACAAGATCGCCTTCACCGGCTCCACCGCCGTCGGCCGCGAGATCGGCGCCAGCGCCGGGCGTGCGCTCAAGCGCGTGACGCTCGAGCTGGGCGGCAAGTCGCCGAACATCATCCTGCCCGACGCCGATATCGACGCCGCCGTGAAGGGCGCCTACCAGGCGATCTACTTCAACTCGGGACAGTCCTGCAACGCCGGCTCGCGCCTGTTCGCTCCCGCCGAGCGCTACGACGAGGTGCTCTCCGCGCTCGCCGAGCGCGCGTCCGCCACGCGCCTCGGGGCGGGCCTTGACCCGCAGACCCAGCTCGGGCCGCTGATCTCCGCCGAGCAGCTCCCGCGCGTGATGGGCTACGTCGAGTCCGGGCGCGAGCAGGGCGCCGAGCTGCTCGCCGGCGGTGAGACCGCGCTCGACGAGAGCGGGGGATGGTTCGTGGCTCCGACGCTGTTCTCCACCACCTCCGACGATCTGCGCATCGCTCGCGAGGAGATCTTCGGCCCGGTGCTCGTCGCCTCGCCCTACTCCTCGCTGGAGGAGGTTGCCGAGCGCGCCAACGCCGGGGACTACGGGCTGGCGGCGGGCGTGTGGACGCGCGACGTGGGCAACGCGCACCGGCTGGCGGCGATGCTGCGTGCAGGCTCGGTCTACATCAACCACTGGGGCGGCTCCGATCCCTCGGCGCCGTTCGGCGGGTTCAAGGCATCCGGCGTGGGCCGCGAGCACGGTCACGACGGCCTGGACGCCTACCTGGAGACCAAGACCGTCTGGACCGCCCTGGGCTGAGCCTTCCGCCTGTTTGGCTCCTCCGGCGCCGCGTGCATTAGAGTCCCGCCTATGAGCTCGGACCTGCCCAAGCCCGGGGGACTTGAGATTTCGAGCGATTTTGACGGTGGGACGGTGCTCGTCTCGCTGCGCGGGGAACTCGATCTCGCCGGTTCCCAGCAGATGGAAGACAGCCTCGCCGAGATCGACGGGAGCGGACCCACTCGCGTGATCGTCGATCTGAGCGGGCTCGCCTTCATCGACTCCACCGGCCTGCGGCTGCTCTTGCAGGCCGACGCCCGCGCCCGTGAGCGCGGCTATGACCTCGTCCTGCGCCCGGGCAAGCCGCCGGTGCAGCGCGTTTTCGAGGTCACAGGGGCACTCGACGTGCTTCGATTCGAGTCTTGAGCGCCGCTGTCGCCCAGCATGCCGTCGCCGCACCGGCGCGCCCCGCGTTCGGCGAGGGACGCCTGGGACGCTGGGCGCCCGCGCTTGCCGGTCTGTTCACGGCGCTGCTGCTGCTCGCCACCGGCGAGATCGTGCTCGACTCAGCCGTCGGAAGCTCGCCGCTGATTCCCAAGACCCCGTCGATCTCGAAATGGATGGCGGGCATCGGCGAGCCGCTCGGCTTCCGCGTCTTCTTGATCGCGATCCTCGTCTTCTGCGGGTCCTACGCCGGCATCATGTGGCTTTCGCGCATCGTCTCCACGCGCTGGGCAATCGCGCTCGTGGCGGCATTGCACGCGATCGTGCTGATCGGCCCCAACCTGATCTCCACGGACGTGTTCAGCTACATCGCCTATGCCCGCATGGGCGTGCTGCACGGCGTCAACCCGTACGTCCACGGGCCGATCTGGATCAAGACAGATCCGATCTTCCCGTACGTCGGCCCCGATTGGACGAAGGCGTCCACCGCATACGGGCCGATCTACACGCTGATCTCCTACCCGCTCGCCTGGCTCGGCGTTCCCGGCGCGCTGTGGGGCGCCAAGCTGCAGGCGATGCTCGCCTCCGGCGGCATCCTCGCGCTGAGTTGGCGCTGTGCGCGCCTGCGGGGGATCGACGAGCGCTTCGCGCTGCTCGCCGTGGGCGCCAACCCGTTGTATCTCGTCTACTGCCTGGGCGGCTCGCACAACGACCTGATCATGATCTTCCTGATGATGCTCGGGGTCGCGGTGGCGCTCGGCGGCGAGGGCAAGCCGCGCCGCGAGGGCTGGGCAAGCGTCTCTCTGGTGGCTGCCGGCCTGACGAAGGCGACGGGCATCGCGCCGCTGCCCTTCCTGATCCTCTCGCGCCGGCGCGCCGCACCTGTCTTTGCGGCTGTCGGAGCGGCTGTGCTCGGTCTGCTCCTGGCGTACTTCGCGTTCGGCATCCACGGCGCCAACATCCTCTCGCCGCTGCGCCGCGACGCCGGCTTCGTCTCCACCGACGGCTTTCCCACGCAGTTCGCCCATCTGCTGGGCAAGCCCGGGGTGTACCCGGTGGACCACCAGTTCCTCAAGGCTGCGCTCGCGCTGATCGTCGTGTATCTGCTGTGGCTCACATGGCGCGGATACGACTGGGTGGCGGCATCCGGTTGGGCGCTGCTCGCGATCGCCGTCACCAACGCGTGGCTGTTGCCCTGGTATCTGATGTGGAGCCTGCCGTTCGCCGTCGTGAGCGCCAAGAGCGACCGCAGGCTGCTCATAGCCGCGCTTGCTGTCCAGGCGCTCTACGTCCTGCACCAGTTGACCCCGAACATCGCCCCGGTGTCATGCCCAGGCGCCGATTTGAGAACGCGGCCCTGGCGCTTATCGGCGCGGTGCTTCCCGCCGCGACGATAAACGACCTCGTGTTACAGGCGCACACCAACCACCGTCTGGTCAAGGACCTGGCGACGTGGCGGGCTGCCACCGGCCTGCACTGGAAAAACCTCGGCATCGAGCGCGACGTGGCGCGCTTCACCTCCAAGGACACGATCTGCGGCAACGTCGCCACCGGACCCCCCGACGAACGCGCCCAGGTGTGCCTGACGATGACCGGTCGGGTGATCGGCGGTCATCGCTACGTCACCGGGGGGTACTACCTGCCGCCGGTGGTGCTCGACGAAACCGCCAACCGCTACTCCTGCTTCGGCGAAGCGGCGCGCGAACGCATCTGCGGCCTGACCTCACCGCCAGCCGGCGTGCCGCCGTCCCCGCCGGTCAAGCTCGGACGGCCATGAGCGTCGCCTCGACCGAGGCGCTCCGACAGGAGCAGGGGGGATCGCGGTCGAGCGCGAGCGTGCTCACCAACCGCCTGCTGCCTGTCGCGATCGTCCTGCTCGCCGCCCTCCTGCGACTGGCGACGCTCGGACGCCAGAGCCTGTGGTTCGACGAGGCGTTCACGCCCGTGCACGTCATTCACGATTCGCTCGGCGCCACGCTGCATTCGATCACGCAAACCGAGAACACGCCGCCCCTGTGGTACGTGCTCGACTGGGGCGTCTCGCGCGTGCTCGGTGACGGCGCGGTGGCGCTGCGGCTGCTCTCGGCGCTTGCCGGCATCGCGACGGTTCCCGTCGTGTGGGCGATCGCCCGGCGTCTGGGCGGGGCGCGGGCGGCGCTCGTGGCGGCGCTGCTCGTCGCGGTCAACCCGCTGTTCGTCTGGTACTCCCAGGAGGCGCGCGCGTACGGCCTGTTCGTGCTCACCGCCTCGCTTGCCATGCTCTGCTTCCTGCGCGCGCTGGAGCGACCGACAGCAGGTCGGCTGGGGCTGTTTGCGCTGAGTGGCTCGCTCGCGCTGCTCAGCCACTACTTCGCCGTCTTCCTGCTTGCCCCGATGGTGCTCTGGCTGGCGTGGGAGATGTGGCAGAGCGCTCGCGGGGGGACGCGCGACGTGTCGCTCGAAGGGCGCACACGCGCGCGCGCGCGTACGCGCGCGTGGCTGCCCTTTGCGTTGATAGCCACACCCGTGCTCGTGGGTATCGCCCTGGTGCCGCTCGTGCTCGTCCAGGCAAGCCACACGGGCACCACGCAGTGGATCGGCCACTGGTCGCTCGCCAGCCGCCTGCAGACGATCCCGCAGTACTACCTCGTCGGCTACTCAGGCGCTCCGCTCGGCCATGCGATCGAGCTGCTCGTCGCGCTGCCCGCGCTCGCGGGGATCGCGTTCGGGCTGGTGCGCGGCTTGGACGACCGCGAGCGCCAGGGTGCGTGGATGGCGCTGCTGATCGCCGGCTGCGGCGTTCTCGTCCCGATTGCGCTCGCTCTCGTCGGGATCGACTACCTCGCCCCACGCAACCTCGTGGCGGCGATGGCGCCTGTCACGGTGCTGCTCGCGATCGTGATCGCCGCCAAGCGCACGGGTCTGGTGGGCTTGGCGCTCGCCGGCGTGCTG
>JBQCGU010000019.1:0-25063 GCA_051955355.1 Solirubrobacteraceae bacterium
AGCGCTGCCCCCCGCGCTGCCGCCGCTGCCAGTGGCCTCGGCCCAGGGCGTGCGGCTCACCCTCGCCGACGGCCGCGAGCTGATCGACGGGATGTCCTCGTGGTGGTGCGCGATCCACGGTTACCGCCACCCGCATCTGGACGCCGCCGCGCACGAGCAGCTTGGCCGGATGGCCCACGTGATGTTCGGCGGCCTCACACACGAGCCCGCCGTCACGCTCGCCGAGCGGCTGCTGGCGCTAGTCCCCGACGGGCTCGAGCGCGTGTTCCTCGCCGACTCCGGCTCGGTCGCGGTCGAGGTGGCGATCAAGCTGAGCGTGCAGTACCAGCGCGCCGTCGGGAGCCCGCGGCGCACGCGGCTGCTGACCGTGCGCGGCGGCTACCACGGAGACACGTTCGGCGCGATGGCGGTGTGCGATCCGGTCGGCGGCATGCACACGCTGTTCGAGGGCGTGCTCGCCGAGCATGTGTTTGCCGAGCGCCCGCCCGACGGCTTCGAGCAGCCGCTCGAGGGGCGCTGGGCCGAGCACGTGCGGGAGCTGGCCGAACGCCACGCCGAGGAGCTGGCGGCGGTGATCGTCGAGCCGGTCGTGCAGGGGGCCGGCGGCATGCGCTTTCACTCTCCGTCCTGCGTGCGCCTGCTGCGCGAGCTGTGCGACGAGCTGGGGCTGCTGTTGATCCTCGACGAGATCGCCACCGGATTCGGTCGCACCGGAGCGTTGTTCGCCTGCGAGCATGCCGATGTCGCCCCGGATGTGATGTGCGTCGGCAAGGCGCTCACCGGCGGATACATGACGCTCGCCGCCACGCTCTGCACGCCAGCCGTCGCAAGCGCGGTCTCGACGGGTGAGGGGGGAGCGCTGATGCACGGTCCCACCTACATGGCCAACCCGCTTGCGTGTGCCGTGGCGCTCGCCTCGCTCGATTTGCTGGTCGGCGGAGAGTGGGTTGAGCAGGTCGCGCGAATAGAGCGTCGCTTGCGCGAGGGCTTGGCGCCGACGCGTGAGCTGCCAGGCGTCGCAGACGTGCGCGTGCTGGGCGCGATCGGGGTGGTGCAGCTCGATCGCGAGGTGGATGTCGCCACCGCAACCGCCGCCGCCGTCGAGTGCGGCGTTTGGGTGCGTCCCTTCCGCGACTTGATCTACACCATGCCGCCCTATGTCGCCGGTGAGGAGGACGTCGCGCGCATCTGTGCCGCCGTCGCGGCTGCGGTCAGCGCCTCAGCCCGCTCGGGCAGCCGCTCACGCGGTTGACCCTCACAGCCAGTCTCTCCACGGCAGCCGGCCTCCGGCGGCGCTGAGCGCTCCCACGTCCGGGCCGTCGAGAGTCGGCAGGCCACGCGTTTCCACGGCGCCCAGCCGGCTGATCGTCTCGCGGTTGGAGTGCTCGATCGCGGTCGGGTGCTCGGGCCAGGGCGTCAGCACCACCGCGCGCACATCCAAGCCGGCCCCGCGCGCACCGTGCAAGGTCAGCAGCGTGTGGTTGATCGTCCCAAGGCCCGGCTGTGCCGCGATCACCACGGGCAGCGCCAGCTCGACAGCGAGATCGCGCACCGTGAAGCTGTCGGTGAGTGGCACGAGCAGGCCACCCACTCCCTCCACGACCAACGCGTGACGCTTGTTTGCGGCGGCGCGTGCGTGCGCCAGGATGTCGGCCGGCGTGACGCTGTCTCCGGCGAGCGTCGTCGCGAGATGGGGTGACACCGGCTGCGGGTAGCGAAGCGGCGAAACCTCCTCAGGGCTCATCCCGGCGGCGAGCGCCAGCAGCTCGTGATCGGGCGGCCAGCCGTGGATTTGCTCTTCCAGCCCGGTCACTACCGGCTTGTGCGCCCATACAGACTCACCCGCCGCCCGCATCGCCGCCAGCAGTGCGGCGCTGACGATCGTCTTGCCGACGCCCGTTCCGGTGCCCGTGACGAACAACCCGCGCACGGGCGCCCTCAGGCGGCGCGTGCGATCGTGAGCGGCTTGGTCTTCGGCTGCCCGAGCCTGTGCGGGTCGAGGCCCACCTCTCTTGCCGCGAGCGCGAGCTTGCGGGCGGCGTCCTGCAGCTCGGTTGCCGTGTGCGACGCCATTGCCGCAAGGCGCAGCCGTGAGGAGTCGGCGGGCACAGTCGGCGGGCGAATCGCCTGGGCGAACACCCCTCGCTCGAGCGCTGCCTGCGAGAGCTCAAGCGCCTTGCGCTCATCGCCGACGACGAGCGGAACGATGTGCATGTCGCTCTCCTGCACGGCAAATCCCTCCGCGGCGAGCGACCGGCGCAGGCCGCGGGCGGCGGCGTGCAGGCGCGCCACGCGGTGAGGGCGCTGCTCGAGCAACTCGAGCGCCGCCAGCGCTCCTGCCACCGCCGGTGGCGCAGGCGCCGTCGAGAAGATCAGCGGGCGGGCGGCGTTCACCAGATAGCGGATCGTCCTGGCGTCCGCGCAGACATAGGCGCCGTAGGAGCCCAGCGCCTTGCCGAGAGTGCCGACGATCACATCCACCTCGCCCTCCAGTCCCGCTTGCGCCACCGCCCCGCGGCCGTCCGGCCCGAGCGCGCCCGTGGCGTGCGCCTCGTCCACAACCAGCCGCGCGTCGTGTTCGCGGGCCAGCTCGACGATCTGCTCCAGGGGCGCCACGTCGCCGTCCATCGAGAAGACGGAGTCGGTCACGATCAGGCGCCGTCCCTCGTCGCCGCCGTGGCGCTGCAGGCAGCGGCGCAGGTGCTCGTGGTCGAGGTGGCGGTAGACGACGATCTGCGCACGCGACGCCTTGCACCCGTCGACGATCGAAGCGTGGTTGAGCTCGTCCGAGAAAACCACGTCGCCGGGGCCGGCGAACGCTCCGACGACACCCAGGTTGGCGAGGTAGCCGGACCCGAACAGGACACATCCCTCGGTCCCCTCGAAGGACGCCAACCGCTCCTCCAGGCGGCGGTGGATCGTCATCGTGCCCGACACCAGGCGCGATGCCCCGGCGCCCACGCCCCAGCGCATCGCGGCGTCGGCTGCCGCCTCGCGCACGCGCGGGTGATCGGCCAGACCGAGGTAGTTGTTCGAGCAGAGCAGCAGCACGGGGCGCCCGTCGATCAGCACGCGCGGGCCTTGCGGCCCGGACACCATGCGCAGGCGGCGCCCCAGCCCAAGCTGCTCGATCTCCGCCAGGCGCTGCTCGATGTCGTTCATCGCAGTTTGCGCCGCCTCGCCCGCTGGGTCAGTCTCCCCAGCCGGCTGGCACGGCGTTGCGGGCACCGTCCGGACGCGGCGGGACGTGTCGCTTGGCCCTGTAGCGCAGCTGAGTGGATGGATCCCACATACGTATCTTCAAGCCCTCGTATTCGTCCCGGGACTCCACCTGCTCGAGCAGCTCGACGAGGTCGGGCGTCTCGCCCTCCAGCCAACCGGAGCGGTTGTCGGGGCGGGGGTTTGAGCCGTTGTCGGCCTGCCGAGCCACGTTGAGGCCCAGCTCCTCGAACATGCCGCGGTCGTCCTCCGGTTCGGAGCCGAGCGTCGTCAGGAAGTTGCCCATCATCACGCCGTTCAACCCGGCCTTGACCGCCAGCGGCTGCAGCTCGCCGAGGTTCTCCACGCGACCGCCGCACAACCGGAACAGCGCTTCGGGCAGGATCAGGCGAAAGATCGCGATCCACTTGACCGCCTCCCATGGGTCCATGTAGTCGCGGTCGCCGAACTTCGTCCCGGGGCGCGGGTTGAGCAGGTTGATGGGGACGCTCGTCGGGTTGATCTGCGCCAGCTCGAACGCCATCTCGACGCGCTGCTCGCGACTCTCGCCGAGGTTCAGGATGCCGCCGACGCATGTCTCCAGACCTGCCTCGCGCACCGCTTTTATGGTGCGCAGGCGCCCCTCGTAGCGGACGGTGCTCGTCACCTCCTCGTAGTAGCTGGAGGCGGTCTCCACGTTGTGGTGCACGCGCTGGATGCCGGCCTGCTTCAGCGCCTTGGCGCGCTCTGCCGACATGTGGCCGATCGACGCGCAGCGCTTGAGGTTGGTGTGCTCTGCCACCAGGCGCGCGCCCTCGAGGATCTTCTCGAAGTCGCGTTTGGACAGGCCCTGCCCCTGGGTCACCATGCAGAAGCGGTGCGCGCCCGCGGCTTCTGCTGCGCGCGCGTGTTCGAGGATCTGCTCGGGCTCCATCATCGCGTGCATCGGCGTCTCCGCCTCGGCGAAGCGCGACTGGGCGCAGAAGCCGCAGTCCTCGGCGCAGCCGCCCGACTTGGCGTTCACCAGCGAGCACATGTCGGTCGAGTCGCCGAAGCGCTCCATCCGCGCCTGCCATGCACGCTCGACGAGCGCTTCGATCGCGGCGCGATCCTCGATCTCGCCGAGCTCGAGTGCTTCCTCGCGGGTTATCAGCGGCGGCATGCGCAACCTCTCGTTCTGGAGCGTTTGGAACTTATGGAGCGCGCCGGACAGTATCGGCTCGCGAGCCAAGGCCGGGCCTCGGCACGCGACTTCGCCGGTATGGCTCGATGCGGGCCGATCAGCCCTCCACGACTGGCAGCCTGCGCTCGAGCCAGGCGGGAAGCCACCACACGCGCGACCCGGCCATGCGCATCACCGCCGGCAGCAGCACGAGCCGCACGATCGTCGCGTCGAGCAGCACGGCGATCGTCAGGCCCACCCCGAACTGGCGCAGCGGTATCACGCTCGCCCCGGCGAACGCGACGAACACGGCGGTCATGATCGCCGCCGAGCCCGTGATGACGCCCGCGGTGTTGCGCAGGCCGTAGCGGATCGCCTCGTTCGCGTCGCCGTGCTTGTGCCAGTGCTCGCGCATGCGCGTCAGCAGGAACACCTCGTAGTCGATCGACAGCACGAACATGATCGACAGGATGCCCGCCCCCGAGGTGGCGTCGATGTAGCCCGGCCCGCCCAGCACGTGCGCTTCGGTGAGCAGCTCGAGCACGCCGAGCGCCACGGCGATCGTCGCCAGGTTGAGCGCGACCGCCAGCAGGGGCAGCAGCAGAGCGCGCAGCACGACGATCAGCGTCAGCGTCGCCACCGCCGCCAGCGCGAGCACCAGCCAGGGCACCCGCGCGGTGTTCGCGTTCTTGTAATCCAGCAGGTACTGCGCGCCCTGCCCGATCTGCACCTCGCCGCCCGTCGCCCTGGCGAGCGCCGGCAGGCTGCGGCGCAGCCGTGCCGACAGGGCGGTCGTCGCGGCGGTGCTCGGCCCGCTCGCCGCCACCACCATCATGCGCACCGCCTGCCCGCCCTCGTCCACGTTCACGAGCTGGGCCACCTGTTCGCGCACCGGCGCCACCGTCCCGTCGAGCCCGGTGAGCACCAGGTAGCCGGAGTCGAGCGCGTCGGGCGCTTGCCGGTGCAGCAGCCGGTAGTCGCGCTCGTAGCCGTCGAGCATCGTCGCGTAGCGCCCGAGCGGTCCCTGCGCCGATTGCAGCCCGGCGGAGAGCGCGCCCGCATGCCGGTTGCCGGATTCCAGGCCGCTCGCCAGCGTGCCGCCACCCGCCGCCAGCGTGCCCAGCCCGCCAGTCAGCCGCCGGTCGCCCTGCTGGAGCCGGCCCAGCCCGCCCGCGAGACGCTGGCCGCCGTGCTGGAGTGAGCCGAGCCCGCCCGCGAGCCGTCTGTCGCCCTGTTCGATCCGGATGAGCCCGTGCGCGAGCCGGCGGTTGCCGTTCGCGAGCCTCCCGAGGCCGCCCGCGAGCTGGCTCGCCCCGCCGCTCAGCCGATTCAGGCCGCCGCTCAGCGCATGCCCGCCGCCCGCCAGCTGGTGCAGCGCCACGCTGAGCGCCTTCGCGCCTTCTTCGGATTCGCGCGTGCCCGTGGCGAGCCGGTCGGCGCCCGAGCGCAGCCTATCCAGCGCCGACACCAGCTGCGAGAGCTGTTGCGGCAGTTCGGCCAGCCGTTCCAGCCCTTGGTAGAGCTGCCGCTGCATGCTCGCGAGCTGTGACAACCCGTTGCGGTCGATCAGTTGCGAGATCGCTGCGATCGCCTGCGACAGGGCCTGGTAGCGAGGGTCTTCGCGCCCGACCGTCATCGTCTGCAGCTCTTGCGTGGCCTGCTGCGCGCGCGCCTGCAACTGTTGGTCGCTGGTCTTCAGCGACGAAAGCCACTGCGACCACGAGCGCAGTTGCTGCGCGAGCAGGGTCACCGGCGCCAGCACGGCGTGGACGGTGTTGTCGAGCGCATCCAGCCCCTGTGCCAGTTCCGCGGCGCCCGCGGTCAACTGCCCGTCCGAGCTCGCCAGTCGTTCCGCGCCCGCCGCCGCTTCGTCCAGGCCGTGCGCGAGCCGCTCCGAGCCGGCGGCAGCCTGCGCCAGGCCTTGCTGCAGGCGGTTGGCCCCGGCCTGTGCGCGGCTGGTTTCGCTCGCAAGCCGGCGAGCGCCCTTGTGCGCCCTGCCGGTTTCTCGTGTGAGGCGCTGCGCGCCGGCGTGCGCCCTGCCGGTTTCGCTCGCAAGCCGCTGCGCGCCCGTGCGTGCCGTGCCGGTTTGGCTCGCAAGCCGCTGTGCCCCATCCTGTGCCTGCCCCGCCCCGCCTTGCAGCGAGCGGGCTCCGTCAGCCGCCGATGACAGCCCGGCGCGCAGTTGCGCCACGCCGTCGCTCGCGCTGTCCAAGCCAGAGCGAAGGCCGGAGATGCCGCGTTGCGCGCCCGCCAGGCGCCGAGGGGCGGAGGCGAGCGCCGCATGGGCTTCGGCGAGCTTGCGCTGGGCGCCCGCAACCGAGGCGGGGCCGAGCACCGTCGCCACGTCGCGGTCGCGCGCCACCGCTTCCTGCCAGCGCATCAGCGCTCGCAGACGGGAGGGCGTGGTGATTGCCCCCTGCCTGGCGCTGTCCACCACCACGAACGGCGCCGACCACCCTGGCCCGATCGTGCGTTCCACCATCCGCACCGCTTCGCGCGGCGCGCTTTTCGCCGGCAGCTCCGCCGGGTCGGGCGGACCGAGCCGCAGCGCGCCCGCGGGCGCCGCCAGAGCGAGCATCCCGACGAGGATCAGCGGCGTCGTGATCGCGGGATGGGCGATCAGCCGTTCGGCGAGCGCCGCCGCTCCGCTTCGCTGTCCGCTCGTGCTCCCGTTGCTCTTGTGTGCGCGTCGTGTCAGGCGCAGCTCCCAACTGTTCAACCTGGGGCCGAGCACGCGCAGCAGCGCGGGCATCGCCGACAGCGCGAGCGCCACGCTCAGCAGCCCTGAGATCACCACGCCGATCGCGACTGGGCCGAGCAGGCCGGGCGTCGCCACCTCGCTGGCGGCGAGCATCGTGAGCGCGAGCGTGCCGCCTGCCGCCACGATCGTGCGCCCGGCGGTCTTGGCGGCGATCGCCACCGCGTCCTCGTACTCCCACCCCGCCGCCAGCTCCTGGCGCACCCGCGACACCATCAAGAGGGCGTAGTCGACGCCCAGCGCGAGGCTCATCATCGCCGCGATCGCCACTCCGAGCGAGTTGACCGGCGTGAAGAAGCTCGCCACCCACAGCAGCCCGTGTCCCGCCATCACGGTTGCGCCGCCCATCGCCAGCGGTACCCCCGCCGCGACCGGCGAGCGGAACACGAGCAGCAGCACGACGATCAGCACCGGCAGCGCGATCATCTCGGCGCGCGTGGTGTCTTGCAGCGTCGCCTTCTGGAGCGCGCTGCCGATCACCGCCACGCCGGTCATGTAGCTGTGCACGGGCGCGCTCACCGTTCGGTGGAGCACCGCTTCGGTGCGTGGCGCGATCTGCATCGCCTCGCTCGCCGGGCGTATGTAGTTGACGAGCACGAACGCCGCGTCGCGAGAGGGCCGCAGCGAACGTGTCGTCGAGGAGCCGATCGCGGTGGAGGAGTCCCACGGCGAGATCACCTGCACGCCGCCGAGCGCGCGCAGCTTCGCCACCAGCGCCGGTCCCTGGCTGTCCAGCTGCGTCGAGGGTCCGCGCAGCAGGATCGCGACCGGGATCGTGTTGCCGAAGCGCGCGTCGAGCATTGCTTCCGCGCGCGAGGACGGTGTGCCGGGCACGCTCAGGGACATCGGAGACAAGCGGCTTTCGATGCCCGTTCCCATCGCAGCCAGCGCCGCAATGGCTAGCGCCCAGGCCGTCAGGGTTGCCAGGCAGCGCTGGCGCCCTTCCCGGGTCGCGGAGGGGGAGCCAGATCTGGACCCTCCATGAGGGAGCATAAGAAAAGGTTACATGAAATGGTGGCACATAGCTTCGGGTATAGTGCAGCGCGATGGGGAAGAGCCCGCAGACCGACGAGCGCCTGACGATCGACCAGCTCGCTCAAGCGGCAGGCCTGACGGTGCGCAACGTGCGCAACTACCAGTCGCGCGGCTTGATACCTCCGCCGGAGGTGCATGGCCGCGTCGGCTATTACGGATCCGAGCACCTCGCCGACCTGCAGTTGATCCGCGAGATGCAGGCTCAGGGGTTCAACCTGGCTGCCATCTCGCATCTGCTCGAGCAGGCACGGGGGGCGGGCGTGCAGGTGCTCGGATTCGCCCGCTCGCTGATGGCGCCGTTCGAAACCGAGACTCCCGAGATCGTGCGTCGCGCGGACTTGGTTCGCCGGCTCGGTCGCGATGTCGAGAGCAACCCGAAGCTGCTCGCAAAGGCTCAGCGGCTCGGCCTGTTGGTTGCGCTCGATGACGACTGCTTGGAAGCTCCCAGCCCGACGTTGCTCGGCGCCGGAGAGCGGCTGGTGGCGCTGGGGGTGCCGCTGGAGGCGGCGCTCGACGCGATGAGCGAGCTCCGCCGCCAAACCGAGCGCATCGCGCAAACGTTCGTGGGGATCTTCCTGAAGTTCATCTGGGAGCCCTTCGACGAGGCGGGCAGGCCCGAGTCCGACTGGCCGCGCGTGCAGGAGGCGCTCGATCGGCTTCGGCCACTTTCCTCAGAGGCCTTGACGGTCGTCTTCCAGCAGACGATGACGCAGGCGGTCGAGGTCGCGTTCGGCAAGCAGCTCGACCGCGGCCGTGCTCGCAAGCGTTGAGCGCGAACGGTAGGATTGCGGGCGTCCAACGGTCGGTGGTGAAGGGAAGCCGGTGAGAGTCCGGCGCGGACCCGCCACTGTGACCGGGGATGCCAGTCGCACGGCGCCGCATGGCGCCAGCCACTGATCGCCGCGTTCGACGGGATCGGGAAGGCGCGACCGGTAGGCCCGGGAGCCAGGAGACCTGCCTCCGACCGACAAAGCCCAAAGCCCTCGAGGAAAGGGGTGGCTCCATATGAAGCACTCTCGTAATCTCGTCCTTGCCTGCGCGTCGGTCGCCGCGCTCGCCTGCGCGTTCGCTGGTCCGCTGAGCGGCGCAGCCTCCGCAGCAAAATCCAGTGGGACCCGCGTCGACATCAGGGTCGAGGGGCTGCGCTCGACGCTCCTGCCCGAAACGGTGGTGCTCGCCAAAGCACAGAGCATCGACCCGGATGGGAAGCCCGCCGACACCTGCGAAGGCGACACCGCCGCGGCGGCGCTCCAGCAGGCGACCAAAGGCAGCTGGAAGGCCGGCGCCTACTACAGCGGGCTCTGCTACTCGGTGGAAGGTCTGTTCGGCGAGTCCTACTCGTTCAGCTCCGCCTACTACTGGTCTTTCTGGATCGACGGCAAGGTTGCATCGGCGGGCATCTGCGGCGCCACGCTGCACGCCGGGGAGCACCTGCTGTTCTTCCCCCAGTGCTCCAAGGAAAGCGCCGAACAGTGCCCCGACGGCATGTTCAACCCGCCTGTCCTACAGGTCGGCGGCCCCAAGCGCGCGCGCGTCGGCAAGACGATCACCGTGCGCGTGAGCGCGCTTGACAACCTCACCGGCAAGCCGTCCCCCGCTGCCGGGGTGAAGCTGCGGCTGGGCAAGCAGGCCGTCACCACGAACGCCGCCGGCAAGGCGCGCCTGCGTTTGACCAAGGCGGGCAAGGCGCACGTCCTGGCGAGCGCGCCCGACGCCGTTCGCGACGAGCTCACGGTGAGCGTGCAGCGCTAGTCCGATGGCTCGGCGCCGAGCACCGTCCCTGGTTGCGCTCGCGGCGTCGCTGACGCTCGCGGGCTGCGGCCTCGGGCCGGGGCCGGCGCCGAGTGGCTTGCGTCTGGAGGTCACACGCGACTTCGGGGCGCATTCGCTGCTGCATTCGCGCGCTCCGCACGTGCGCGGACAGGAGACCGTGATGAGCCTGCTGATGCGCAACAGCAAGGTGGGCACGCGCTACGACGGCGGCTTCGTGCAGAGCATCGACGGCTTCTCGGGCGGCCACGCTGGGGGCGACCCGGTCGACTGGTTCTATTACGTCAACGGCGTGCAAGCCGGAAAGGGCGCCGCCGAGACGATCGTGCGGCCGGGCGACCGCATCTGGTGGGACCGTCACGACTGGAGCCAAACCGAAAGCACCCCGGCGGTCGTCGGCTCCTTCCCCGAGCCGTTCACGGGCGGGATCGAAGGCAAGCGCCTGCCCGTGCGCGTCGAATGCGAACAGCCGGGCGCAGCCGCCTGCACGACGGTCACGCGACGGCTGCGCGCGGTGGGCGTCACAACCGCCGTCGCGGCGCCTTCGGGCGCGCCCTCGCCGGATGTCCTGCGCGTTCTCGTCGGCACGTTCCGCGGGCTCGCGCGCGATGCCGCCGTGCAAACGCTGGAGCACGGGCCGAGCACGAGCGGCGTCTACGCGCGCGTGACAGGCAGCGGGGGGTCGATCGAGCTGCTCGACGCTCGCGGCACCACCCGCGCGACGCTCGGCGCCGGCTCGGGATTGGTGGCAGCCACCCGTCACGGTGAAGACGCGCCGGTGTGGGTCCTCGCGGGCACCGACCAGCACGGCGCGCTCGCCGCTGCACAGGCGCTCGACGAAGCGACCCTGCACGACCGCTTCGCGGTGGCTGTCGGCCCTGCCGGTCCGCTGGCGCTTCCCGAGCAGGGGTCCTGAGGCGGTTTGAGGTGTTCGTCTACCGGCGTCTGGCAAGCCCGCTGCACGCGACCCGGGCGACCATCGGCGCGCTGTGGGCGCTGGCGCTGATCGCAGCGGCGCTGCTCACCGACCATCCGCTCGTCCTGTTCGCGCTCGCGCTGGCGCTCGTGGGAGCGTCGCTGGCGGCGGGCGTGGGCGCACAGCTCACGCGTGTCCCGCGCGTGGCGATCGTCATGGCGGTCCCGATCGTGGCGGTCAACGTGCTCGTCTCCCGCGAAGGTCTGACCGTGTTCGCCCGCCTGGGCGATCTCGGCCCATTCGGCCAGGGCAACCTCACGGTGGAGGCGCTCGCCTACGGCGGCGTGATCGCGCTGAAGGTGACGCTGCTGCCGCTGATCGCCGGGTTGGCTGCGCTCACGGTCGACCCCGACGAGCTGCTCGGCGTGCTGCGCCGTTTGTCGTTTCGCTCTGCGTTGACGGCGTCGCTGGCGACTCGCATGATGGGTGTCCTGATCGCCGACGCCAATCGCATGGCGGAGGCTCAGCGCACGCGCCCGCCAGGCGCTCCGGGCGCGGGTCGCGCCCGGGTTGCGCTGATCAGCGCGGTCGTCGGCTCGTCGCTGGACCGCGCGATGGACGTCGCCTGCACGCTGGAGCTGCGCGGCTTTGCAGGCCCCGATCGAGCGCCGCGCCGCCACCGTCCGCTCTCGCGCCACGATCTGGCGTTCGCGGCAAGCGCGGTGGTGCTCCTGGCCACGGTGCTGCTCGCGCATGCGACGGGTGCGGTCTCGTTCAGCGCATACCCGCTGCTGCGCTGGACGGTCGGCTATCCGACGTTGGCTGCGTGTGTGGCAGTCGTGCTCGTCGTGCTGCTTCCCTTCTGCGACCGGCGGGGGATCGAACCGTGAGCGCGGTCAGCTTTCAAGGGGTGAGCTACACGTATCCAGGCGCCGATGCGCCGGCGCTCGCCGAGGTGACGCTCGAGATCCAGCCCGGCGAGCTGTGCCTGCTCGCGGGATTGTCGGGGCACGGCAAGTCGACGTTTCTGCGTGCCGCATGCGGGCTTGCGCCGCACTTTCACGGAGGCACGTTCGCCGGACGGGTGGTTGTGGCGGGCGTGGACACGCGCGAGAGGTCTCCCGCCGAGATCGGAACCCACGTGGGCGTTCTCTTCCAAGACCCGGAGTGCCAGCTCGTGATGGGCTCGGTGCGCTCCGAGCTGGCGCTGGCGATCGAAAGTCGCGGACAGTCCGCCACCGCCGTGGCGCGCGGCGTGGAGGAGGTGGCGTTGGCGCTCGGCATCGACCACCTGCTCGACCGCCCGACGCACGAGCTCTCCGGCGGGGAGAAGCAGCGCGTCGCGCTCGGCGCCGCGCTCGCCGGACGCCCAAGCATCGTGCTGCTCGACGAGCCCACCTCGCAGCTCGATCCGGTGGCGGGCGACGAGCTGGTGAGTTTGCTGCGGCGCCTGAATCAGGAGTGGGACACGACGATCGTGCTCTCCGAGCACCGTCTCGAGCGCTGCCTGGCGAGTGCCGACCGGGTGATCGCGTTGCAGTCCGGCCAAGTCGTCCACGACGGGCCGCCGGCTGCGTTCCTGCGCTGGGCGGGCAGCGCTGCGCCCCCACTCCAGACGCCCGCCGCGCGCCTGCTGGAGCTCGCAAACGTCGACTCGATGCCTGTTGGCGTCAAGCAAGCCCGCGCGGCGTTGCGTCACGCGCGGTTGCTGCCCGACCCGAACGCCTCCCGGTCATCTGAGCCGCCCGCAGACGGCGGTCGTACCAAGGGGCGCGGAGGAGTGCTCTCGCGGCTTGCCTCGGGCGGGCACGACAACCGCCGGGCGGCGCTCGAGCTGCGCAAAGTCTGGTTTGAGATCCGGCGCGGGCCGGCGATCCTGCGCGGTGTCGAGCTGACGCTCGTGGCGGGCGAGACGGTTGTGCTGATGGGGCGCAACGGCGCCGGAAAGTCGACGTTGCTGCGTCACGCCGCCGGCTTGCTCGAACCCACCCGTGGGCAGGTCCGCTGCTCGGGCCGGGTCGCGCTCATGCTGCAGAACCCAGGCGACTACTTCCTGCGCGAGCGCGTGAGCGAGGAGCTCTCCGGCGAGGCGCTCGCCCGAGCGGGGCTGACCGCCCTCGACGATCGTCATCCGCGCGATCTCTCCGGCGGAGAGCGCCAGCGCCTGGCGCTCTCGATCGTCGCCGACCAGGGCGAGCCGCCTGCCGTGCTCGCGCTCGACGAGCCCACCCGCGGGATGGACCGCGAGAGCAAGTCCGCGCTGGCGCAGGATCTGTGCCGGCGAGCGCAGGCCGGGGTGGCGGTGATCGTCGCCACGCACGACCCCGAGTTCGCGGCGGCGTGCGCGGAGAGGGCTGTCCTGCTCGCCGACGGCCGGGTGATCGCCGACGGTCCGGCGAGCGAGCTGCTCAGCGGCGGCTGGTATTTCGCCACCGAGACCGCGCGCATCCTCGGCGGGGCAGGCGGAGCGCTGCTGCCAGAGCAGGGAGCCCGGCTGTTGAGTCAGGAGGCGCTCTGTTGAGCTGGCCGCTCGCCTCGTTCGCGCTCGTCGCGGTCGTGCTCGGCGTGGGCTGGGTGGCTTACGAGCGCTCGCGTCCTTCGGCTCACATGATGGCGGTCGTCGGCACCCTGGCTGCGCTCGCCGCCCTCGGCAGGGATGCGTTCGCTGCCCTGCCGGACGTCAAGCCGATCACCGCGATGACGCTCGTCGTCGGCTACGCGCTCGGCCCGCTGCCCGGCTTCTCGGTGGGCGCCATCGGCATGCTCGCCTCGAACATCGTCCTCGGCGAGGGCTCCTACACCCCCTGGCAGATGACCGCCTGGGGGGCGGTCGGCTTGATGGGCGCCGGCGTGGGCGCGCTGAGCGGCAGGCATCTTGGCCGCGTGGGCATCGCGATCGCCTGCGGCCTGAGCGCTGCCGGCGCCAAGGAGATCATGAACGTCTACCAGTGGACGATCGGCGCCAGCCACAGCTGGTCTGCGCTGCTGCTCGTAGCGACCACCAGCGCGCCGTACGACATCACAGACACGGTGGCGAGCTTCCTGTTCGGACTGGCGTTCGGCCCCGAGCTCGCGCGTCTGCTCGGACGCATGCGCACGCGCATGACCATCACCTGGGCGCCGATCGCCCCACTCGTCCTGATCGCGCTGGCTTTGCTGCCGGTGGGAGTCGCGCGTGCGGACCTGCGCCGTCCGCTCGCTTTCCTCGAACACGCCCAGAACGGCGATGGCGGTTTCGGCGCCGAACCGGGCGTGCGCAGCAGCGAGCTCTATTCCGCCTGGGCGGCGCTCGGCGTGGCTGCCGCGGGGCGCGACCCCGTCCACCTGGAGCACGGCGGCCATAGCGTGCTCGACGCGATCCGCGCGCAAGCCGCCACGCTGCAAGGCGCAGGCGACTTGGAGCGAACCATCCTCGCGCTGCGTGCCTGCGGAGTGCCTGCGCGCCTGCCCGGCCAGGGCAGCCTCACCACGCGACTGCTGCACTACCGCTCCTCGGACGGCTCGTTTGGGGATCTGGTGAACATCACGTCGTTTGCGGTGCTCGCTCTGCGGGCAGCCGGGCGTCCGCAGGGCGATCCGGTCGTGGCGAGCGCGGCGGCGTGGCTTGCCGCACAGCAGGGGGCGAACGGTGGCTTCGGCTATGCCGGTCATGGCGCTCCGGACGTCGACGACACCGCCGCGGCGATTCAGGCGCTGGCCGCGGCGGACGCCGGAAACGGCGGGAGGATCGGCCATGCGATCGACTTTCTGCTCGGCGCGCGCAACCGCGACGGCGGCTTCCCACAGCAGCCGGGAGGCGAATCCAACGCACAATCCACGGCGTGGGCGGTGCAGGCGCTGGTGGCGGCGCATCGCAACCCGGCCGCCGTCATGCGTGGCGCGGCACGCTCGCCGATCGGCTATCTGGAGAGCTTGATCGCGTCCGACGGAAGCATGCGCTATTCGCGGACGGTGACGCAAACGCCGGTATGGGTGACCGCGCAGGCGCTCACCGCGCTCGCGCGCCAGCCGCTTCCGGTCGCGCCCGGTCAGCGCTCGGTCGCAGGCGCCGCGAGGAGCTCGGACGCCCGTCGTGCGCCAAGTGCCCACGGCAAACCGGTATCCGGACCAGGCTCACGCATGCGGGATGGCTTGCACAGGGCGGGACGAGCCCATGCTGGCTCTCGAGCGGCTGCCCGGGCCATGCCCGGCCCCACAGAGCCGGGCGTCGATGCGTTGGCGCACGCCGTCGGGGCGCTGATCGGCGTGCTGCTCGACCCGCTTGAGATCGGCGCCCCGAGCTGACGGCACGAAAAGGAGCTGTGAGGGAAACGCATCGCTCGGGCGAGCCAGGCGTGCTTATGATCGTGCGGTGGTCGAGCGGCTGCTTCCCGATGCGGTGGTGTGCGTGGAGACGACCAAGGACGCCGAGCAAGCCGTCCTCTTTCCGGAGGAGGAGCGTTTGCTGGGGCAAGCTGTCGACAAGCGTCGGCGCGAGTTCGCCACCGGGCGCGTCTGCGCGCGCGCTGCGCTGGCCAAGCTCGGCATACCGGCCCAGGCGATCGTCCGCGGTGAGCGCGGCGAGCCATGCTGGCCGGCGGGTGTCGTGGGGAGCATCACCCACTGCATCGGCTACTGCGCCTGTGCCGTCGCCCGCGGCAGGGAGGTGCTCGCGCTCGGCATCGACGCCGAGCCGCACGCTCCGCTCCCGGACCGCCTGCTCGGCGTCATCGCTCGACCTGAGGAGATCGCCGCGCTCGAGCGTCTGGAGCGCGACTCGCCAGCCGTCCACTGGGACCGGCTGCTGTTCAGCGCCAAGGAGTCCGTCTACAAGGCGTGGTTTCCGCTCGCCCGGCGATGGCTGGGCTTTGAAGACGTGGTGCTCCTCCTCGACCCATCCGCCGGCGTCTTCGACGCTCGCCTGCTCGTGCCAGGTCCGGTGCTCGACGGAACACCGCTGCGGGGCTTCAGCGGCAGGTGGGCGGTTCGAGACGGTTTCCTGCTGACGGCGATCGCCCTCGAAGCTCGCGCCGGAGCGCCAGGCTAGCGTCCGCGCCAGCGCGGCTTGCGCTTCTCGGCGAAGGCGCGCATGCCCTCGCGCATGTCCTCAGACGCGAACGATGCGCGACGCAGCTCGATCAGCTCGCGCTCGACATCCTCCGGCAGTTCGCCGCGCGCTCGCAACAACGCCTCGATCACGCGCTTGTTGCCAACCTGAGACAGGGGGGCGTTGCCAGCCATCTCGGATGCGATTGCAAGCGCGCCGCTCTCGATCTCCCGCTCTGGCACGACCCGGTTGACCAGCCCCCACTCGAGCGCTGTGTGCGCCTCGATGTAGCTGCCAAGCAGAAACAGCTCACGGGTGCGAGCTGCGCCGATGGCGTCGATGAAGCGTCGCAACCCGGTGTGTGAGTACACCAGGCCGAGCTTCGCCGGAGGCATGCCGAGCTTGATCCCCTCTCGGGCGATGCGCAAATCGCATGACAGCGCCAGCTCGAGTCCGCCGCCGATCGTATGCCCGGGAAGGGCCGCCACGGTGGGGTAGGGGAAGGCTTCGAGCGCTTCGATGGCTTCGGTGAAGGGATGCGCGACGAGCGCCTCGGCCCGCTGCTCGAACTCGTCGTCGGGGATCTCGCCAATGTCATAGCCGGCAGAGAACATGCCGTCGGCGCCGGTGACGATCACGCATCGCGCAGGCGAGGTCGGGGCGGCGAGCTGCCTGAGCGTCTCGCTGATCGCATCGAGGATCGGGTGGTCGAGCGCATTGCGCTTCGCCGGGTTTGAGATGGTCAGACGGACGACCCCGTCGGTTGGGTCGTCGATCAGGAGCTTGCCGCAGGCGAGGCGGCGCTGTGGAGGAGCGCTCGGAGACAACGGCGCGGAAGGCTACTCGAGCACGACGAGCGTGTCGCCCTCGTTGACCGCCTGCCCCTCCTCGCAGCGGATCTCGACGACCGTGCCCGAGTCTTCGGCTTCGACCGGCATCTCCATCTTCATCGACTCGAGGATCGCCACCGTGTCGCCCTCCTCGATCTCGTCGCCGACGGCGCACTCGATCTTCCATACGGTGCCGGTGATGTGAGCCTCTACGTCAGCCACTGCAAAACCTCCGGGGACGCCGATCGGATAGCGGGTCAGGGACAATAGCCACCGGCACCGACAGCTGCCCCCATGAACCCGGACACGCTCATCATCGTCACCGCGCGCGACGAGGCCGATCGCATCGAGGCGACCCTCGCGGCGATCGCCCGCGCGTTCCCCGGCTGCCCCGTATGGGTGGCAGACGACGGCTCGGGGGACGGCACGGCGACGCTCGCCGCGCGCGCAGGCGCGACGGTCGTATCGGCCCAGGAGCCGCTTGGCAAGGGAGGAGCCGCGACGCTCGCCGCTCGCCAGCTCCTCGCGGCCGAGCCGACGCCGTGCGGTGCGGTTGTATTGCTGTGCGACGGCGACCTGGGAGAGTCCGCACAGCGGCTGGGAGCGCTCGTCGACGCTGTGCGCGTGGGTGACTGCGATCTGGCGGTGGCTGCGTTCTCGCGGCGTGCCGGAGGAGGCTTCGGGCTGGCGCTCGGATTCGCGCGCTGGGCGATCGCGCGTCGTTGCGGCCTTCGGCTGAACGCTCCGATATCGGGGCAGCGGGCGATCCGAGCGAGCGCGCTCGATCGCCTGCTGCCGTTCGCGCATGGCTTCGGCATGGAGATCGGCATGACGATCGCGGCGGCGCGGGCCGGCTTGAGGGTGGGGGAGATAGAGATCGACCTCTCCCACCGCGTGACAGGCAAGAGCGCCGCCGGGTTCGTGCACCGGGCGCGCCAGCTGCGCGACTTCGTCAAGGTCTACAGGGCGGCTGGGCTGTGATCCTCGCGATCGACCAGGGCACGACGGGCAGCACATGCATCGTGTTCGACGAGCAGGCGCAGCCGCTCGGCAGGGCTTATGGCGAGCTGTCGCAGCACTTCCCGAAGCCGGGATGGGTGGAGCACGACATCGGCGAGATGTGGCGGCTGACGCGTGCCCTCGCCGTAGGGGCGTTGGCCGACGCGGGCATCGCGTTCGAGGACCTGGCGGCGGTGGGCATCACCAACCAACGAGAGACGGTGTGCGTCTGGGATCCGGTCTCAGGCGAGCCGCTTCACCGGGCGATCGTCTGGCAGGACAGGCGCACCGCGGGTCGCTGCGAGGAGCTGCAGGCGCAAGGACTGCTCGAGCACGTGCGCGAGCGCACCGGGCTGGTGCTCGATCCGTACTTCTCAGCGACGAAGATCGAGTGGCTGCTCGCGAACGTGGACGGACTGCGCCGGCGCGCCGAAGAGGGCCGCGCCACGTTCGGCACGGTGGACAGCTGGCTCACATACAAGCTGACCGGCATGCACGTGACAGACGTCTCGAACGCCTCGCGTACGCTGCTCTATGACATCCACTCACAGCGCTGGGACGAGGAGCTGCTCAGCGTGTTCGGGATCCCCGAGCGAGCGTTGCCTCGGGTGTGCGCGAGCGCTGGCACGATCGGCGAGATCCAGGCGAGCGCGCTCACCGACGAGCAGCCCGCGATGTCCGGCGACGCGCACGGCTGTCGCACGGTGCCGCTTGCGGGCGTCGCGGGCGACCAGCAGGCGGCGCTCTTCGGGCAGGCTTGCATCGACCCTGGCATGGCGAAGAGCACCTACGGGACCGGCTCGTTCGTGCTGCTGAACAGCGGCTTTGTCCCGCCCACATCGCCGCCCGGCCTGCTCGGGACGACGGCATGGGCGATCGGCGAGGGCAAACCGACGTACGCCTTGGAGGCGTCGATCTTCGTGACCGGGGCCGCTGTGCAATGGCTGCGCGACGGGCTTGGGATCATCGAGCGGGCAGCCGACACCGAGGCGCTCGCCGCCTCGCTGCAGAGCAACGACGGCGTGTATTTCGTGCCCGCGCTCACGGGCTTGGGCTCGCCGCACTGGGATGCGCACGCGCGCGGCACGATCGTGGGTCTCACGCGTGGCAGCGGGCGGGCGCACCTGGCGCGCGCGACGCTCGAGGCGATCGCCTACCAGACCGTGGATGCGGTGCGTGCGATGGAGCGGGCAGCCGGCCACCCGCTGCACGAGTTGCGCGCCGACGGCGGAGCGAGCGGGAACGCGTGGCTGATGCAGTTCCAGGCGGACGTGCTCGGAGCGCCGGTGGTCGTGCCCGAGATCGCAGAGACGACTGCGCTCGGAGCCGCGTGCCTGGCGGGAGTCGGCGTCGGCATGTGGACGCTCTCCGACGTCGCCGAGGGCTGGCGCGAGCGTGCGCGCTATGAGCCGCGCATGGAGGAGCCCGAGCGACGCGCTCTGCTGGATGGCTGGGCGGATGCGCTGGCGCGCACGAGAGGCGAGACGTAGGTTGCGTCGTTGCTTTGCGAAAACGCATGGCACGCGCGTGCGCGCGCGCACGCGCGCGAGTCAATCCGTCACGCGTAACCTCGACACACCTCTGCGGGTAGTGCTCGGTAGATGAGCGAGCAGCTGGCTTCCATGCGCGAGCAGGTGTACGCGGATCCGCGTCCGAAGGAGTATTTCGACCGCTTCCACGAGCGCGCACGCACGCGCGAGCCCGACTGGGTGTACGAGCTCGTGCGCGTGATCACCTCGCTCTACTGCCTGCTCTTCCTGCGCGTGCGCTCGATCGCCTCGGAGAACGTGCCGGGCAGCGGCGCGGTGATCCTCGCGCCGAACCACTTCTCGTTCATGGATCACTTCCTGATGGGTTGCTTCATGCGGCGCAAGGTGCGCTTCATGGCCAAGTCGCAGCTGTTCAAGCCCCCGATGCAGTTCGTCTACAGCCACGGCGGCGTCTTTCCTGTCAGGCGCGGCGCGCGCGACGAGGAGACGTTCGTCACAGCCGAGGCGATCCTCGCGAAAAGCGGCTGCATGGCGATGTACTGCGAGGGAGGCCGCTCCCGCAACGGACAGCTCGCCGAGCACGCCAAGGCGGGCATCGGGCGCCTTGCGCTCGAGACCGGTGCGCCGGTCGTGCCGATCGCGATCTACGGATCGCAGAAGGTGCGCAACTGGAAGCGACTCCAGTTCCCGAAAGTGACCGTCCAGTACGGCGATCCGATCCGCTGGGAGCGGATCGAGAACCCGACACGCGAGCAGCAGCAGGCTGTCGCCGATGAGGTTCTCTGCGAGATTCGCGCGCTGTACGCCGGGCTGGAGCAGCACGGTCGCAAGGGAGTGCTGCGCGCGCTGCGCGAGCAGGGCGCCGAGCGCCGCGCCCAAGCGAAGGGCGCGGCGACGGCATAACTTTGGCTAGGAGGTCATCCCGGTGAACTGGCCACCGGTGATGTTCAGCGTCTGGCCGTGCACGTAGTTGGACCAGGGCGAGCACAGGAAGAAGACGCCGCCGGCGGCCTCCTCGGGCGTGCCGGGACGGCCGAGCGGGATCAGCATCGATGCCATCTGGCGCAGCTGCTCGGGGATGCCGAGCTGCACCTTCTCGCCGCCGATCTCCATCGTGTTGTCCTCCTGCTTGGCGGCAGTCAGGCGCGTCTCGATGAAGCCGAACGCCACCGCGTTGACGTTCACCTTGAACTGGCCCCACTCCTTGGCGAGCGTCTTGGTGAGACCGACGACGCCGGCCTTGCCCGAGGAGTAGTTGGCCTGCCCGGCGTTGCCCATCGTGCCGGAGATCGAGGAGACGTTGACGATCTTGCGGAACACCTCCTGGCCTTCCTCGCGCTCCTTCTTGGCGGGCTCGCGCAGGTGCGGAGCGGCGGCGCGGATCACCTTGAAAGGCACGATCAGGTGGATGTCGAGCATCTTCTGGAAGTTCTCGTCCGACATCTTGTGAATCGGCGCGTCGATCGTGTATCCGGCGTTGTTGACGATGATGTCGATCTTCCCGAACGAGTCGATCGCCTTCTGCACGAGCTGGTCGGGGGCGTCGCCCTTGGTCAGGTCGCCCGAGAACACCGCGGTGTCGCCGCCGATCTCTTTGGCTGCCTGCTCGGCGATGTCGCCGTCGAGGTCGTTGATGAGAACCTGCGCGCCCTGCGACGCCAGCAGCTCAGCCGTGGCGCGACCGATGCCGCGCGCCGAGCCGGTGACGATCGCGGCCTTGCCGTCGAGTACTCCCATTGCTCTTGCGCTCTCCTTGTAGTGGTCGGTGCCGGCGCAGGTTACGGGCTGGCCGACCAGCCGCGCGTCTCAAGGAGACGCGCCGGCGAAGACGTGGGACTCAGAGCCCTTCGAGCCGCCCCAGGATCTCACGCATGATCTCGTCCGAGCCCCCGCCGATCGGCCCGAGGCGGGCGTCGCGGGCGGCGCGCTGTGCCCAGTGCTCGCCCATGTAGCCGAGGCCGCCGTGGATTTGAAGGCAGGTGTCCATCAAGTCGTAGGAGGCGCGTTGGGTCATCAGCTTGGCCATCGTCACCTCTCCGATGGGCTCCTGCCCCTCGTGAAAGCGGCGCAGGGCGTCATAGGTGACGCAGCGAGCGACGTATGCGCTCGTCGCGATGTCGGCGAGCTTGTGGCGGATCGCCTGATGCTTGGACAGAGGGCGCCCGAAGGCGAGGCGGTCGCGTGCGTACTGCGCCGTGCGCTCGTACGCCATCCGCATCGCGCCGACCGCGCCGAGCGCCATCGCCAGTCGCTCCCACTGGAAGTTGGCCATGATCAGCTTGAAGCCCGCGTGCAGCTCGCCGAGCAGGTTCTCCTCCGGCACGAACACCTCATCGAAGGAGATCGTCGCCGTGTCGGAGGCGTGCCAGCCGAGCTTCTTCAGCTTGGAGGAGCTGACGCCGTCCCCGCGCTCGATGACGAAGAACGAGATGCCATGGTGGCCGCCCTCCGCGGTGGTCTTCGCGGCGGTGACGATGAAGTCCGCCCGCACGCCGTTGGTGATGTAGGTCTTCTCGCCGCTCACCACCCAGCCGCCGTCGACGCGAGCGGCGCTCGTGCGCAGCGCCGCCACGTCCGAGCCGGCGTCGGGCTCGGTGATTCCGAGAGCGCCGATCTTCTCACCGCGGATCGCCGGCGCCAGGTAGCGCTGCTTCTGCTCCTCGGTGCCGAACTTCCAGATCGGCGGCGTCGCGATGTTGGTGTGCGCGCCGATCCCTGCCGCCGTGCCGCCCGAGCCGATGCGCGCAAGCTCCTCGACGAGCACCGCCTCATGCAGGTGGTCGCCGCCCTGGCCGCCGTACTCGGTCGGGTACTTCAGGCCGAGCAAACCTTGGGCGGCGAGCTTTCCGAACACCTCGTTCGGAAACCATTCCTCGCGCTCCCACTGCTGTGCGTGGGGCGCAAGCTCGCGGTCGAGGAAACCGCGGACCGAAGCCCGCAGCTCCTCGTGCTCCTCGGTGAAGGGCGGCTGGATCAAAGGCCGTAAGAGCGACCGATGACGTCGAGCATGATCTCGTCGGTGCCCGCCCCGATCCGGTTCAGGCGTGCGTCGCGCCACGCGCGCTCGACGCCGTACTCCCTCATGTAGCCGGCGCCCCCGTGGATCTGGATGCACTCGTCGGCGACTTCCACCGCCACGCGCGAGGCGTGCAGCTTGGCCATCGAGATCTCGCGCACCGGGTACTCGCCGTTGGCAAAGCGCCACGCGGTGACGTAGGTCATCTGGCGAGCCGACTCGATCTTGGTGGCCATCTCGGCGAACTTGTGGAGTATCACCTGGTAGTGACCGATCGCCCGCCCGAACGCCTTGCGCTCCATGGCGTATTGGAGCGTGCGCTCGAACGTGCGCTGCGCGCCCGCCACGCAACCGGCGGCGCTGATCAGCCGCTCGCCCTGGAGCTCCCACATGATGTGGTAGAAGCCCTTGCCAACCTCGCCCAGCACCGCCGACTCCGGCACGCGCACATCCTGAAAGGCGAGCAGGGCGGTGTCGGAGGCGTGCATGCCGAGCTTCTCGAGCTTCTTCTCGCGGATCACGCCCGGCGCATCCATCGGCACGAGGAACAGCGTGAACTCCTCTGCGTCCGTCTTGGTGACGAGCACGATCACGTCTGCGCGGTGACCGTTGGTGATGTACGTCTTGGAGCCGTTGATGACGTAGTCGCCGCCGTCCTTCACCGCGCGCGTCTTGATGCCTTTGACGTCCGAGCCGGCGTCCGGCTCGGTGATGCCGATGCACAGGATCTTCTCGCCCCTGATCGCCGGCACCACCCATTCCTGCTTTTGCTCCTCTGAGCCGAACGCGACGATCGGGGGCATCGCCATGTCGGTGTGCACCGCCACGCCCATCGCCAACCCGCCCGAGTTGGACTTGGTCATCTCCTCGCCGAGCACGATCGCCGTGAAGTAGTCGCCGCCCTGGCCGCCGTACTGCTCTGGCTTGTCCAAGCCGAGGAACCCAAGCTCGCCCATGCGCGTGAACACCGAGTTGGGGAACGTCGTCTGCTCCCACTCCTCGGCGTGGGGCGTGAGCTCTTTGAGCACGAAGCTGCGGATCGACTCGCGCAGCGCTTCGTGCTCGTCGGTGAAGATGAAGTGCTTGCGCTTGGCTTCGTGGTCGGGCTTGAGGACGGCGGCGGTTGCCATGGCGATCTCCTTGTTCGGGCGGCGGTGAAAGTAAACAGTACGACTTCGCACTTCGCGCCGCACGCCGAGCGAGTACGATCCGGCGCGTGAGCAGCGAGAAGGTCCTCTACGACGTCGCCGACACGGGCGTGGCGACGATCACGCTCAACGAGCCCGAGACGCGCAACGCCCTCTCGGGCGAAGTGCTCGACGGCCTGATCGCCGCGCTGCAGCGCGCTCGCGAGGAGGAGCAGGTGCGCTGCGTCGTGCTCGCCTCCTCGCACGAAACCGTCTTCTCCTCCGGCGCCAACCTGAGCGGGTTCGGCGCCGATCTGGCGCTCGTGCACCGCCACTTCGGCGTCGAGCGCTTCGTGAGCGTGTTCGAGCTGATCGGCGGTCTCGGCAAGCCGAGCCTGTGCGCGGCCTCCGGTCACGTGCTCGCCGGGGCGCTCGGCATCGCGCTGGCGTGCGACTTGATCCTCGCCAAGGAGGGCGTGACCTTCGGCGCGCCCGAGATCAACGTCGGCGCCTTCCCGTTCATGATCAGCGCGCTGATCTACCGCAACGTGCCGCGCAAGAAGGCAAACGAGCTGATGCTGCTCGGCGAGCGCTGGAGTGCCGAGCAGGCGCGGGAGGCGGGGATCGTCAACAAGGTGCTGCCGGCGGAGGAGTTCGACGCTGCGGTGCGGGAGTGGGCGGTCAAGCTGGCGTCGAAGTCCCCTGTGATCATGCGCCTGGGCAAGGAATCGATGCATCGGCAGATGGACATGCCGCTCGATGACGCGCTCGACTACCTGCGCTCGCAGCTGACGCTCGCGATGTCCACCGAGGACATCGTCGAGGGCGTGACCGCGTTCTTCCAGAAGCGCGACCCGCAGTGGAGGGGGAGATGAGCACCGCCCAGCCCACCTCGCTGCTGCGTCCGCTCGTCGAGGATCTGCATGCGCGCCGCGAGCAGATCAAGCTCGGCGGGGGGCAGGAGAAGATCGACCGCCAGCACGAGCAGGGCAAGCTCACCGCGCGCGAGCGGATTGCGCTGCTCATCGACGAGGGCACGTTCGTCGAGCTGGGCATCCACGGACGCCCGCACTCCTCCCAGCGCGCGATGGACGGTGTGCAGGCGCCTGCGGACGGGGTGGTCACCGGCTACGGCAAGGTGGACGGACGGCTCGTCGCGGTGTGCGCATACGACTTCACCGTGATGGCGGGGTCGATGGGGATGACCGGCGAGTTCAAGGTCACCCGGCTGCGCGAACTGGCGTTGACCAAGCGCATCCCGTTCGTGTGGCTGCTCGACTCGGCGGGCGCGCGCGTGCAGGAGGCCGCCGGCGCGATGTTCGCCGGCTCGGGCCATCTCTTTCGGGAGGAGGTGATCATGAGCGGCGTCATCCCGCAGGTGGCGGCGCTGATGGGTCCGTGCGCCGCCGGCACCGCCTACATACCGGGTCTCGCCGACTTCGTCCCCATGGTGAAGGGACGGGGCTCGATGGCGCTCGCCGGCCCACATCTCGTGCGCGCCGCGGTTGGCGAGGACGTCACACAGGAGGAACTCGGCGGCTCGCGCGTGCACTGCCGCAAGTCCGGTGTCGGGGACATGGAAGTCGACTCCGACGAGGAGTGCATCGAGCGGATCAAGCGATACCTGTCGTATATGCCCTCGCATTGCGAGCAGCAGCCGCCCAGGCGACCGGTCTCAGATCCGATTGAGCGTGCGGATGAGGAGCTGCTCGGCGTGCTCCCCGAGTCAAACCGCA
>JBQCGU010000020.1:0-12669 GCA_051955355.1 Solirubrobacteraceae bacterium
CCACCGAACGCTCGCCGTCGATCACCGCGCAGCCCTCCAGCTCCTCCGCCCACCACTCGTCCTCGCCCAGCTCCGGCGCCTGCGAGCGCTCGACCGAGAGCGCGCGTCCGCGCAGCGCTTCCACCGCCGTGCGGCTTTCGACTCCCCGCAAGCGCAGGATCGGACGCTCCTCCACTCCCCGCTTGGAGACGATCGGCACAGGCTCGTCGTCGAGCCACACGCTCGTGCCCTCCCGCAGCAGGCGCGGGCGGGCGCCGGTCACGTAGAAGCTTCCGTCGAGACCGTGCGGGCGCCCCACGCGGCCGGCCTCGATACGCGGCTCGGACACCGTCAATCGACGATGTCGACGAGCACCCGGCGACGCTCGCTCGCGGCGGCAGCCTTCACGACCGTGCGCAGCGCGTGGGCGGTGCGCCCGGCTCGCCCGATCACCTTGCCGTAGTCGTCGGGTGCGACGCACAGCTCGAGCACGATCGTCTGATCGTCTTCCTCGAAAGCCTCGACGCTCACAGCCTCGGGGTCGTCCACGAGACCCTGGGCGAGGTACTCGAGCAGATCGCTCGCCCTCTCCTGCACGCTCCTCATGGGACCCTCAGGAGCCTCGTCCCGCCCGCCGCTCAGGAGGCGATGCCCTGGATGCGCAGCAGCTTGCGCACGGTCTGCGTGGGCTGCGCGCCCCTGGCCAACCAACGGCGCGCGCGCTCCTCGTCGATGGCGATCGTCGAGGGGTTCGTCTGGGCGTTGTAGTGACCGATGGTCTCGATCACGCGACCGTCGCGAGGGGAGCGCTGGTCGGCGACCACCACGCGCCACACGGGGTTCTTCCTTGCGCCCACTCGGGTGAGCCTGAGCCTTACCGCCACGTCTTCCTCTCTAACGATCGATCGATTTCGGCCAAGAAGCTTAGCGATCCGCTCGCCGCCGCGCCGTTGCGAGCGCTCAGCGCGCCTGGCGCATGAGCGCTCCGAGGTCGGGCATCTTGCCGCGCCCCATCTGGCGCATCACCTTGCGCATCTGCCCGAACTGCTTGACGAGCTGGTTGACCTGCTGCACGTTGGTGCCCGATCCGCGCGCGATCCGCAGCCGTCGCGAGCCCTTGATCAGCTCCGGACGCGAGCGCTCCTCGGGGGTCATCGACAGGATGATCGCCTGGATGCGGTCGAGCTCGCGCTCATCAACCTTCAAGCCGCGCAGCTGCGCGCCGGCGAAGCCCGGGATCATGCCGAGCAGGCTCGTGAGCGGCCCCATGCGGCGGATCGTCTTGAGCTGGTCGAGGAAGTCGTCGAGACCGAACTCCCCCTTGCGCAGCTTGCGCTCCATGGCGAGCGCCTGCTCCTCGTCGAACTGGCGCTCGGTCTTCTCGATCAGGCTCATCACGTCGCCCATCCCGAGGATGCGCTGCGCCATGCGATCGGGGTGGAAGCGCTCGAACTGGTCGAGCTTCTCGCCCGTGGAGGCGAACATGATCGGCTTGCCGGTCACCGCCTTGACAGACAGCGCCGCGCCGCCGCGCGCGTCGCCGTCGAGCTTGCTCATCAGCACTCCGTCGAACTGCACCGCCGCGGCGAACTGCTCGGCGACGTTCACCGCGTCCTGCCCGGTCATCGCGTCGACCACGAGCAGCACGTCGTGGGGCTTGACCGTGTCGCGTATGCGCACGAGCTCCGCCATCAGCGCCTCGTCGACGTGCAGGCGCCCGCTCGTGTCGACGATCAGGACGTCCTTGCCCTCTTCGCGCGCGCGCTCCAGCGCCCAGGCGGCGATGTCGACCGGATCGCGGTCGGTGCCCTGCTCGTACACCGCCGCGCCCGCCTGGGCTCCAACCTTGACCAGCTGGTCGACCGCCGCCGGCCGGTAGACGTCGCAGGCGGCGAGCGCCACCGAGGAGGAGTGCTCCTCGCGCAGGTGCTTGGCGAGCTTGGCAGCCGCGGTGGTCTTGCCAGACCCCTGCAGGCCGGCCATCAGGATGACGGTGGGTGGGCGCGGCGAGAAGCTCAAACCGCCGGCGGCACCGCCCATCAGAGCGGTGAGCTCCTCGGAGACGATCTTCACCACCTGCTGGCCGGGGTTGAGCTTGCCGACTATCTCCGCTCCCAGGCAGCGCTCGCGCACGTCGCTGGTGAACTGCTTGACCACCTTGAAGTTGACATCCGCCTCGAGCAGCGCCAGACGGATCTCGCGCAGCGCCTGCTCGATGTCCTTCTCGGTGAGCGTCCCGCGCTGGCGGACGTCGCTGAGGGTCGCCTGCAGGCGCTCGGCGAGCGAGTCGAACATCAGGCGGCGCCCGAGCCCGACGCGTCGTCAGGGTCGCCGGCGGCGGTCTCCGGAGCAGCCGAACCGCGGTCGATCCGCTTGGCGAGCGCCTCCCCGATGCCGCCGAACGCCTGGGCGAACTCGGAGGGCACGACGAACACCTTGTTGGCGTCCCCTTCAGCCAGCTGAGGAAGCATCTGCAGGTATTCGTAGCTCAGCAGCTCGCGCGTCGGGTTGCCCTCGTGGATGGCGGAGAACACCGTGTCGATCGCCTTGGCTTCGCCCTCGGCGCGCAGCACCGCCGCCTGCTTGTCGCCTTCGGCTTTCAGCACGGCAGCCTGCTTCTCGCCTTCGGCGGTGAGGATCGCCGCCTGGCGCTCGCCTTCGGCGGTGAGGATCGCCGCGCGGCGGTCGCGCTCGGCGCGCATCTGCTTCTCCATCGCCGAGCGGATGTCGGGCGGCGGGTCGACCGACTTGATCTCCACGCGGTTGATCCTGATCCCCCACTTGCCGGTGGCCTCGTCGAGCACGGTGCGCAGCTCGGCGTTGACGCTCTCGCGCGCCGTCAGCGTGCGCTCGAGCGTGAGGCCTCCGATCACGTTGCGCAGCGTCGTCACGGTCAGCTGCTCGATCGCCTGCAGTGGGTTGGCGACCTCGTAGGTGGCGGAGCGCGGCTCGGTGATGGTGAAATAGAGCACCGTTTCGATCGCCACCACCACGTTGTCTTCGGTGATGACCGACTGGGGCGAGAAGTTGACCACCTGCTCGCGCAAATCGACGAGCGGGCGCACCCGTTCGATGAACGGCGTGACGATGGCAAGGCCCGGTTCGAGCGTGCGGTGGTAGCGGCCGAGCCGCTCGGTGACCCCCGCGCGCGCCTGCGGGATGATGCGAATCGTGCGCGCCGCCACGACGAGCGCGAACACCACCACCACGGCTATGACGATCAGAGCAACCACTCGAGTCCGCCTTTCTGTTTAGCGCATCACCAGGGCGGTAGCGCCCCTGATCTCGACCACTTCGACGCGCTCGCCCGGGTCGAACACCTCGTCCTCGTCGAAGCTGCGCGCCGTCCACACCTCGCCGTCGACCTTCACGCAGCCGACGCTTTCGTAGTTGGAGATCCGCTCCAGCACAACCGCCTTGCGACCCACCAGCGCCGCGGCGCCCGTTCGGATCGCGGGCGGCAGGCGCCGATGGCGACGCGCAACCGGACGCAGCGTCGCGAACACGATCGCCGAGGAGGCGAGAAACACGACGCTCGACAAGGCGAGCCCGACGCCGAGCAAACCGACGACCGCGGCGAGCAGCGCGCCGACGGCGAAGGGGGCGAGGTAGAAGCCGCCCTGGTGCATCTCTCCGACGCCCAACACGCACGCGGCGACGAGCCAGAAGATCCAAGCGTTCATGACTGCGATTATCGCTCAAGCGAGCCGCGCCGCCGGGAGCGGGTGGGCGCTACTGGGCGATCAGCGCCCGGGCGAAGTCCTCGGCGTCGAACGGACGCAGGTCCTCCAGCGACTCGCCCACCCCGATCAGCTTGATGGGAAGACCCAGCTCGCGCGTGATGGCGAGCGCGATCCCGCCGCGCGCGGTCCCGTCGAGCTTGGTGAGCGCGATGCCGGTGACACCCGCCGCCTCGCCGAACAGGCGCGCCTGGCGCAGCCCGTTCTGCCCGGTGGTGGCGTCGATCGTCAGCAGCGTCTCGTGCGGCGCTCCATCGAGCTGGCGCCCGATCACCCGCCTGATCTTCTCAAGCTCCGCCATCAGGTCGTCTTGCGTGTGAAGGCGCCCGGCGGTGTCGACGATCACGACGTCCGCCCCATCCCGACGGGCACGGGCGATCGCCTCGAACGCCACCGCGCCCGGGTCCGATCCCTCCGGCCCGGTGACGATGTCGCAGCCCGCGCGCTGCGCCCAGCCTTCGAGCTGCTCGGTGGCGGCGGCGCGGAACGTGTCGGCGGCGCCGAGCACCACGTTCAAACCGACCTCGCGCTGCAGATGCCAGGCAAGCTTGCCGATCGTGGTGGTCTTGCCCGTGCCGTTCACGCCCACGGCGAGGATGACGGTGGGCTTGGCGCGCACGTCGATGCGCCCGTCCTCGCTGCGCGCGGTGTCGGCGAGCAGCTCTATCAGCCGCTCGGACAGCGCCTCTCCTCCGCTCAGCGACCCTTCGGTGGCTTCGGTTTCGAGCGTTTGCACCACAGACGCCGTCGTGGGGGCGCCCACGTCGGCCATGATGAGCGCCTCCTCCAGGCGTTCCCAGGTGTGCTCGTCGAGCGTGGCGAAGAGCGTCGCCTGGATCTCGCTGCCGAGCGCCTGCCTGGTCTTCGACAGGCTCTCGCGCAGCCGCTTGAAGAAGCCGCCGCGGCGCTCCGGCGCAGCCTCGGGGGCAGCCTCAGCCGAGGGGTCGGTGAGAAAGAGGTCGCTCCACTCGCGAGACACGGCCTTATCCCACCGGCGCGACCTGTTGGACCGGCTCCTCCTTGGGCAGCCGGCGCGAGAGCACCTTGGAGACGCCGTTGTCCGCCATCGACACGCCGTACAACCAGTCGGCGGCCTCCATCGTGCGCTTCTGGTGGGTGATGACGATGAACTGCGCGCGGTCGGCGTAGCGGCGCAGGAGCGTCAGGAAGCGGTCGAGGTTGAGGTCGTCGAGTGCCGCCTCGACCTCGTCGAGCACGTAGAACGGGCACGGGCGCGCGAGGAACACGGCGAACAGGAACGCCAGCGCGGTCATCGACTTCTCGCCGCCCGAGAGCAGCGTCAGGCGCTTGGCGGACTTGCCGGCGGGCGTGATCTCGATCTCCACGCCGAGCATCTCCTCCTCGGGGTCAAGCTCGGCTTCCGCCTCGGCGTCGGCTGCCTCCTCGGCGGCGCCCTCCGGGTCGCCGTCCTCGGGCGCGGGCTGGCCGCCGAGCACGGGGCGCGGCGTCTGCTCGTCCTTGACGAGCTTCAGGCGCCCGCTGCCGCCGGGGAAGACGTCTCCCACCAGCTCCTCGAAGTTGCGCGCCGCTGCGGTGAACGTCGCGTGGAAGGTGTCGTGGATCTGACGGTCGGTTTCGCGGATGACCGTACGCAGCTCGCGCAGCGCCGTCTCCAGGTCGGCGCGCCGCGTCTCCAGCTCCTCGACGTGCGCGAGCGCCTCGGCGTACTCCTCCTGTGCCAGCGGGTTGACCGGCCCGAGCTGCTCACGACGACGGCGCAGGCGCTCCAGGCGAGCGCGCAAAGCCTGCTCCTGCTCCTCCTCCAGCGGCTCGACGGGCTCCTCGGAGGTCGGCATCTCCAACCGCTCGGACACCTCGCGCAGCTCCTGCTCGGCCTCGGCGGCTTGGTCGCGCAGACGCTGGGCGGACACCTCGGCGCTCGTCACGGCCTCGCCCTGGGCGCGCAGCTCGGCTTGGATCTGGGCCTCCTCGTGCGCGCAGGCGCGCAGCTCGCTCGCGACCTGCTCTCCCTCGGCGCGGTCGGCTTGGAGCAGCTCCTCGACTTGGGCGAGCAGCGTTTGAGCGGCCTCGCCAGCCTCGGCGAGCACGGCGGCGAGCCGCTCGGCGCGCGGAGCCAGCTCGACGTCGGCGGCGTGCTGGGCGCGCAGACGCTCGATCCGCCGGGCGCGCTCGGCTCGTTCGGCTGCGGCGCGCTCGGCTTGGCGGCGCTCGGCTGCAAGCTCCCCCTGGATCTCCGCGCGGCGGATCGCGCTCGCACCCTGCTCGGGGGCGGCGCGGCGCTGCTCGATCAGCCAGCTCGCCTTGCGCTGCGCCTCGGCAGCTTCGGAAAGGGCACGCTCGCACGCGCGCAGCGCCCCGTCGGCGCGCTCGCGCTCTCCATCCACCTCGCGCAGCTCGGCTTGCACGCCCTCGACGGCGAGCTTTGCGGCGTGCTCGGCTCCAGCGCACGCCTCGCTGGCGCCGATCAACCGGTCGCGCTCGTTGCGCCGGGCGAGCACCCGCTCGGCGCCGCCTTCGGTGAGCTGGCGCACCTCGCCCAACGCACCGAACAACACCCGCCCGGATCGTGTCGCGGCCACGCCGCGGAAGTCTGCCGGCAGGCCGTCGAGGCTCTCCACCACCCACGCGTCGGCGAGCAGGCGGTTGGCGAGGCTAAGCACGGGTGCATCCCCCTGGAGCAGATCCAGCAGGCGCACCGCGCCCGGCACGGGCGGCGTGGCGAGATCCGAAGAGCCGCCGGCGGAGCCGCCTTCCAGCAGCGCGGTGCCGCCGTCGGGTCCGGCTTTGTCGAGCAGCGCGTTGGCGCCCGCGAGATCCTCGACGAGCGCCGCATCCAGGCGCCCGCCGAGCGCCGCGGCAAGCGCCAGCTCGTAGCCGTCCTGCACCTGCAAAGCCTCGCTGAGCGCACGCGGGGCGCCACCCTGGCCGCCTCCTGCCTGCGCGGGGTCGCGCGACCAGCGGACGTGGCTGCGCAGGAACTGGTTGGCGGCAGCCAGCTCGGCCCCCACCTTCGCCGCCTCGCGTCGCGCCGCCTCCGCGTCGGATTCGGCGGCGCGCAGCTTGGCGCGCGTCTGCTCGAAGCGCTCGTCGGCGTGCTTGCGGGCTTCGCGCGCCGCGCTCAGCTCCTGCTCGGCGTCCGCCTTGCGCAGCTCGGCGGCGTCACGCTCGGCGCGCAACCCCTCCAGCTCGCGCTCGACCTCCAGCTCGCGCTCGCGGTCCAGGCGCTCGAGCTCCTCCTGCAGCGCCTGGATGCGATCCTCGCCCTCGCGCTCGGCATCCCGGTCATCCGCGCCGGCGGCGTGCTCGAGCGCAGCCAATTCGACCTCGATGCGCTGGGCGCGCGCTCGCAGCGTCTGACCGGTGGCGCTCGCCTGCTCGCCGCGCAGCTGCAGGCGCTCGCGCGCGGAACGGGCTTCATACGCGCGGCGCGAGAGGGCATCGTGGCGCTCGGTGCGCTGCGCGAGCGCTCCCTCGGCGGCGGCGCGGCGCTCCACGACGGCGTCCAGGCGCGACTCGACCTCCTGGCGGGCGGCGCGCGCTGCGGCCACGGCGTGCTCGGCGCCGGTGAGCTGCTCACGCGAGGCGCGCACCGCCTCTCGCGCCAGCTCGAAGCGCACTTCGAGCATCTGGCGCTCCAGGCGCTCGTGCAGCTCGGCAGCCTCCGCTTGGCGCTTGAGCGGGCGCAGACGGGTGCGCGCCTCGCGCTCGACGAGGAGCGCCCGGTCTAGGTTCTCCTGCGTGCGCTCCAGCTTCAGCTGAGCGCGGCGGCGGCGCTTGCGGTGCTTGCCAAGGCCGGCTGCCTCCTCGATCAGCAAACGCCGGTCGCGCGGCTTGGACGTGACGATCGCCTCCACACGTCCCTGGGAGATGACCGAGTGCGTCTCCTTGCCCAGGCCGGTGTCGGAGAGCACCTCGATCACGTCCACGAGCCGGCAGCGAGCGCCGTTGAGCCGATATTCGCCCTCGCCCGAGCGATCCAGGCGGCGCACGATCGAGATCTCCGAGAGCGGAAGGTCGACGGTGCCGTCCGAGTTGTCGAGCACGAGCTCCACCTCGGCGGAGCTGCGCGCCTGCACGCCGCGCCCGCCGCCGAAGATCACATCCTGCATCGAGGAGCCGCGCACCGCCAGCGGCGACTGCTCGCCCATCGCCCACAGCAGCGCGTCGGTGACGTTGGACTTGCCCGAGCCGTTCGGCCCCACAACCACGCTGACCCCTGGACCGAAGTCCAGGCGGGTGCGCTCGGGGAACGACTTGAAGCCCTTGAGCGTGAGCGCCTTGAGGTGCATCAGCTCCCGTCTTCCTTGGCGAGCCGTTCGAGCGCCTCCTGGGCGGCGGTTTGCTCGGCGTCCTTCTTGGTGCTGCCCTGGCCGGTGCCGAGCGCCTCTCCGTCGACGGTGGCGGCGACTTCGAAGATGCGCTTGTGCGCCGGCCCCTGCGATCCGAGCAGCTTGTACTTGACCTTCTCGCCACGCTGGGCGAGCAGCTCCTGCAGGGCGGACTTGCAGTCGACCGGATTCTCCAGGGCGTTCTCGATCTCGGGCACGAACGCCTTCACGACGGCTTCGGCGGTGCGCTCGTAGCCGGCGTGCAGGTAGCAGGCGCCGATCACCGCCTCCAGCACCGAAGCGAGCACCCGCTGGGTGGCGAGCCCGCGCACGGCGTCGCGGCCTTTCTCTTCTGGTGCCGCGTCGGCGAGCCGCTCGATCACGCCGAGCCGCTCCGCCACCGCGCGGCAGGCGCGCCCGGAGACGGTTTGCGCGCGGATCTTCGTGAGGCGTCCGGCGCCGAACTTCTCGGCCTCCAGGCGCGGATACAGGTGCGTGGTGACCGCCAGGCCCAGCACGCTGTCGCCCAGGAAGGCGAGCCGCAGGTAGGAGTCGCTGCGCCGCTCGGTCCACGAGGCGTGCGCGAACACCTGGCGGGCGAGGTCCTCGGGCAGCTCGTCGAGCAGCGCCTGCAGCGGCTTGACCGAGCCGCGCTTGCCCGAGCGCTTGGATGGCGCCTTCTCGGTGGAGGCGCCGCCCGCGCGCAGCTTGCTAGCGGGCATTGGCGACTACGAAGTCCACCGCAGCTCCAACCGTGAGGATCTCTGCGGCCTGCTCCTCGGATACGCGAACGCCGTAGGTGTCCTCGAGCTCCTGCACGAGCGTGTAGAGGTCGAGCGAGTCGGCGTCGAGGTCCTCCTTGAAGCGGGTTTGCTCGGTTATCCGCTGCGGCTCCACATCCAGCTCGTCGGCGAGGTGCGAGCGCACCAGCTCGAACACCTGCTCGCGCGTGTGTGTCTGCTTGCTCTGCTCGGCGCTCATCGCTCACCCGTGAGGCTAGCCGGATCGGCGGACACCGGGGCGCTGCGCAGCGCCCCGGCGGCGAGCAGCGCCGCGTGCGTGGCGCCGACGACATCCTCGGCGACGCCCCGATTGGCGCGCGCGCTGGCTTGCGCGAAGCCGGCGCGCGCGAAGCGGCCGTGCGGGGCGACGATCAGGTGGCGCAAACCGAGCAGGTAGGCGCCTCCCTGCGCTTCGGGGTCGATCTCGTCGCGAAATCCGCGCAGCGACGGGCGCAGCAGCAGCCCGCCCAAGCGTCCGCGCGCGGAGGACATGGCTGCCTCGCGGACCGCTCCGAGCATCGTCTGGGATACGCCCTCCATCAGCTTGAGCGCGATGTTGCCGGTGAAGCCGTCGGTGACGATCACGTCGGCGACGCCCGACACGACGTCGCCGCCCTCGACGTTGCCGACGAAGCGAAGCGGCGCACCGATGCGCTGCTCGAGCTCCTCGAACGCCTGCACGACGGTGTCGCTGCCGCGCGTGCGCTCCTCGCCGTTTGAGAGCAGGCCCACACGCGGCTCGGATACACCGAGAACGGCGTGAGCGAAGGCGGCGCCCATGAACGCGAACTGGACGAGGTGCTCGCTGCGGGCCTGAGCGTTTGCTCCCACGTCGAGCAGCGTCACAGGCCGGCCCGGCACGGGAAGCGGCAGGGCGAGCGCCGGGCGGTGGACGCCCTTGGCGCGCTTGAAGTTGAAAAGGCCGGCAGCCAGCGCTGCCCCGGTGCCGCCCGCACAGACGAGCGCCTGCGCGCGTCCCTGCGCAACGGCGACGGCTGCTTGCACGATCGAGGAGTCGGGGGTGCTGCGCACCGCTGCAACCGGGTCGGCGCTCTTGGCGATGGAGATCGGGGCGTCCACAACCTCCACGCCCGTGGGCAGTGCCCCGAGCTCGGCGGCGGGGCCGAACAGCAGCACGCGCAAGCCCTGCTCTGCGGCGATTGCCGCACCGGCGGCGACCTCAGCAGGACCGAGGTCGAGCCCGTTGGCGTCGACCGCTACGACGATCTGCCCCATCGGGGCGCCTACTCGTGATCGTGATCGTGGTCGTGCGCCGGAGCGGCGACGATCTCACGCCCGGCGTACGTGCCGCACACGGGGCACACCCGGTGGGGCCGGCGCGGGGAATGGCAGCGCGGGCACTCGTTGACGGCGGGCGTGTCGATCTTGTGCTGGGCACGCCGCAGCGACGTACGGCTGTGCGACTGCTTTTTCTTGGGGACAGCCATGTGAGCGGAGAAGGCTACCAGGCCAGGGGCCGCCACCCCAGGCTGCCGCGAGTAGCCGCCGAGATGGCTTCAGTCCAGCCGCAGCTCGCGCAGCTTTGCCCAGCGCGGATCGGGCGCGCTCTCGTGGCGGTGCTCGGGGCCGGTTTCGTTCAGATCGGCGGCGCACACCGGGCACAGCCCGGCGCAGTCCTCGCGGCAGAGCACCTTGGCGGGGGCGGCGAGCACGAACGCGTCGTGCGCCCAGCCGGACAGGTCGAGCGTCTCGTTGCGCACGTACGGACTCGACAGCTCCTCCCCACCGCCCGGCTGGTCGACCTCGCGCACGTCCACCTCGACGGTGGGATCGGCGTCCTTCAGGCAGCGCATGCACGGTCCCGCCAGGCGCGCGGCGAAGCCCAGGCGCAGCGCGTAGCCGCCGCCGGTCATGCGCGAGACTTCGAGCTTCACCGGCACGAGCGCGGGCTCGGGCGCGTAACGCTCGCCGCCCAGCTCCAGGCCGTCGATCTTCACATCCAGCTCCAGGCGCCTGCCCTCGCCCGGGTGCAGGCGCAGCCCGGCCAGGTCGAAGTCGTGCGTCTCGGCAGCCATACCCTCAGATTAGGACGAGCGCAGGCGCCGTAGACGCCGCGTGCGACCGCGAGCCAGGTCAGGCGCTCTTGCGCAGCTCGCGCTTGAGCACCTTGCCGGTGGCGTTGCGCGGCAGCTCGTCCATGAACACAACCTCGCGCGGCACCTTGTAGCGGGCGAGGTTGCTCTTGACGTACTCCTGCACGTCGGACTCGGTGAGCGCTTTGCCGTTGCACGCGACGACGAACGCCTTCAGGCGCTGGCCCCACTCGGCGTCCTCCACGCCGATCACCGCCGCCTCCTCGACGTCGGGATGGTCGGCGAGCAGGTCCTCCACCTCGCGGGGAAACACGTTCTCGCCCCCGGAGACGATCATCTCGTCGTCGCGGCCCTCGACGAACAGCCGGCCGTGCTCGTCCATACGGCCGACATCGCCCGTCGAGAGCAGCCCGTCGATTATCTCCTTGCCACCGCCCCCGGTGTAGCCCTCGAACGACATTTCGCTGCCGGCGAAGATGCGCCCCACCTGCCCGCGCGGCACCTCGGAGCCCTGCTCGTCGAGCAGCCGCACGACCGTCCCGCGCGGGGCGCGTCCGGCGGTTCCCGGCGCGGCGCGCAGATCGGCGGGCGTGGCGATGGTCACCTGACCGACCTCGGTGGAGCCGTAGAAGTTGTAGACGTTGTCTCCGAAGCGGTCCATCCAGCTGATCGCCAGCTCCCCCGGCAGCGCCGAGCCCGACAGCGAGGTGATGCGCAGCGCCCGCAGGTCGTACTTGTCGAGCGTCTCCTCGGGCAGCGACAGGATGCGCTGGATCATCACGGGCACCGCCGCGAGCACCTGCGCGTCGTGCTCCTGTGCCGCGCGCAGCGTGTCCTCGGGGTCGAAGCGACGGCGCAGCACCATCGTGGCGGCAGTCGGTAGGCCGATAGCCGCGAAATGCAGAAGGCCCCAGGAGTGGAACAGCGGGGCGGCGATCACCATCTTCTCGCGCCTGCGGTACGGGATCTTGTCGATCATCGCGGCTAGCGTGAACAGCCCGTCGGGGTTCGAGCGCTGAGCGCCCTTCGGCGCCCCGGTTGTGCCCGAGGTGAGGATCACGAAGCGCGGCTTGTCGGGCGGCGGTGCGAGGTCCTGCTCGCTGCCGCGCGCAATCAGCTCCTCGAGCGTCGGCTCGGCGCCGCCGTGCGCGCCACTCTCGCTCCAGCCGACGATACGCGCGACGTCGTCGTCGACATCCTCGAGCAGCCCGGCGAACTCCTCGTCGTAGACGAGCACCTTCGGCCCCTCGCGGCGGGTCACCTCTGCCAGTTGCGGGCCGGCGAAGGCGGTGTTGAGGTACAGCGCGCTGGCCCCGAGCTTGGCGGATGCGAGCGTCGCCTCGACGAAGCCGCGGTGGTTGCGGCACATGATCCCCAAACCGTCGCCGTATTTGACTCCCATCTCGGCGAGCGAGCGGGCGAGCGCGTTCGTGCGGCGCTGGACCTGCTCGAACGTGAGCGAGCCGCGCTCGTCGATCAGCGCCACCTCGTTGGGGAAGTGGATCGCCGCCGTGGCGATCCCGGTGGCCGGAGACGCTCCCCAGCGCACGAGCGTGCCGAGCGCCTTGACGGCGACGTCGGGGCGCATCACGCCGACGATCCCGGCCTGGTTGAGCACCTTCAGCTCGAAAGCCTTGTCGGACAGCGAGGCGCCGAGAGCTTTGAGCTTGTTGCGCGCGGGCGAACTCACGCGCGGCACCCTACATCACAAAGCCGCAACAACCGAGTTTCGCGGGGCCTTCCCTTCTGCACCAGCCGGCGCATCCGCCGGCTGGCCGACCGGTGCATGCACCCGTCGGGACCC
>JBQCGU010000021.1:0-84917 GCA_051955355.1 Solirubrobacteraceae bacterium
TGTACGAGCAGGCCGCGCTGAGCCGACGCTTTTCCAGGGATCGAGCAGTTCGGTTCGGACCCGCACAACTGGTAGAGCACTCCGTTGGCTCCGAGCGACACGGCTTCAGATCCGGCGTTGCGCAGCGCGACGATCGTCGGCTGGCCCGCAACCTGCGGCGGTCCCCCGGTCACGCGCACCAAGGGATGGCGCGAGTTGAGCATGTACTGGGGTTCGACGTGCTCTGCGATCTGCACCGCCGGGTCGGTGTCGCCCGAAGGTTTCCACGACGACCAGGGCGCGCCCGGCTTTGCCTTGGGCGCCAATGCAAGCGACACAGCCACCACGATCGCCGCCACCCCGAGCGCTCCGAGCACCCCGAGCAGGAACTGGACGCGGGGGGCGTGCGGGCTGTGCGGCGATGGCGCTGTGACAGCCGGGGGGGACGCCGTTTGGGCAGGCTCGGGCAGCCGCTCCTCCTGCGGTTCGCCCGAGGGCAGCGCCCGGAAGTCGCCCTGGGGGCGCAGCGTCTCGGGATCGAACTTGGGCCTGGTGCCCGCCGGGTCGGATGGGCGGGAGCGGGGGTCGCGTCTGCGCTCGCTCACAGCTTCGGCCACACAGTCTCGTCGGTCACGTCGATCTCCGGCGCCTGCAGCTGCGCCGCGTCGAGGACGTCAACCACCTCGTCGCCGTGCAGCTCGCGACGACGCACGAGCGTCTCGGCGATGTGCAGCACCTGCTCGCGGTTGTGGCGGATCAGGCACACCGCCGTGATGTACGCCTGTCCCAGTATCTGTGCGGCGGCGGTGCGCTTGGAGGGGTCGCCGAGGATCGCGGCGATCGCGTCGCCCTGCTCGCGCGCCCCGCGCGCCCGGTTCATGATCTTCAGGCCGATCTGCTCGAAGCGCTTCATGATGCGCTCCTCCTCCGCCGCCCGCTCCTCTTCGGAGTCGAACATCCTGCCGTTCAGGTCGATCGGCTCGGGACCCATGCCGCACATGCCCACCATCCATGCTGCTCGCGTGGTGGCGCTCTGCACATCGCCGCCCACCCCCGTGGAGTTCTCGCCGTAGAAGACGTGCTCCGCCGCCATCGCCCCGAGCGTCCACACGAGCTTGCCCACCTCCTCGTGGCGCCAGGAGGAGAAGCGCTCCTCCTTCTCGATCGCCTGGTGGTGGCCGAGCGAGCCGCCGCGCTTGCGGATCGACAGGCGCGTGGAGAGCACGTCGTGCATGTACACGTGCGACGCCGCCGCATGCCCCGCCTCGTGGATCGCCACCGCCTTGGTCTCCTCGGGCACGTAGTCGATGCCCTGCGCCGTGCCCGACTCGATCGTCGTCATCGCCTCGACGATGTCGCTCCACTCGAACACGCTGCGCCCGTCGGAGTGCGCGAGCGTGAGCGCCATCGAGCACACCTGCTCGATCATCGCGGGCGAGTAGCCGTGAGTGATGCGCGCAAGCTCGTCGCGGCGCTTCTCGCTCGCCAGTTCAGGGTGATGGTCGACCTTCTCCAGATACAGGTCGAAGATGTCCTTGCGGTCGTCCTTGGTTGGGGTGCGGAACCAGATGTGACGACCCATGCGGCCTGGACGGATCAGCGCCGGGTCGAGCTGCTCGATCGGGACGTTCGTGGCGCCGATGAAGTAGATCTGCTCAGGACGCGGCTTGGGCGGCGGCACGCGCAGGCTGTGCTCGCCGATCTTGCGCGGCACCAGGTAGGTGGCGTCGAGGAGCGTGTTGAGGCGGTTGGCGAAGAACTTTTTGAACGCCGACGGTTCATCCACCCCGTCCATCTGCACGAGCAGCTGGTTGAGCGCCATGCCGCCCATGCCCATCCCCATCCCTCCCGGGAACATGATGTTGGCGATGCCCTGGCCCACCCGCTGCACGAACGGCGGGTAGACGGGCGGGCGCGCGGGGGCGCGGTGGGCGAACATCTTCTCGCGCCAGGCGCGCGTCTCGAGGATCAGGTCGCCACTGGAGGTGAGCGCGCCGTGCGGACCGTGGAAGGCGAGGTCGTGGAAGGAGGCCGGGTCGCTGGCGGCAAAGCCGATCCCGGGCGCAGGGGTCATGCCGCCGGCCGCCGGGTCGCCGCCGCCCAGGGCGGCACGGCGCATGCCCACGGCGTCGATCTCGTCTATGAACACGATGCACTGCCCGCCCCACTTGCGCGCCAGCTTGCGCGCCTTGCGGATCAACGCGAGCACGACGATCACGTCGATGCCGATGAACGTCGCCGCGAAGCCCGACCCCGGCATCGTGACGATCGGCGAGTTGAAGCTCGTGGCGATCGCCTTGGAGAGCATCGTCTTGCCGGTGCCCGGCGCGCCGATGAACAGCAGGCCGCGCTCGGGCTTGCCCCCTGCCCTGCGGAACTCCTCGCCGGACTGCCACAGGGTGATGACGCGGGTCACCTCCTCCTTGGGCTCCCGCTGCCCCCGCACGTCGCTCAGGCGCACGCCCCAGTCGGCGTCGCCCGGCTCATACCCTTTCATCTGGCGCAGGTTGAAGATCAGCAGCGGGCCGAAGAGGATGACGATGTTGAACAGGAAGAACAGGGGGAACAGCGCCAGCTGCATGAGCGTGCTCACAGCCACGAGCGGGTCCTGGCGCAGGCCGCCCTGCACGTTGCTCCACATCGAGGAGATCGAGCTGAAGCCGAGCAGCGCCGTGATCGCCAAGCCGGCGAGGTAGATGACGCCGGCGATCACGAGCAGCGTGGGGAGCAGGCGCAGGAACTTGCCACGCCAGAACCACACGCGCCGGCGCGTCATGGCGTCCTGTGCCAGCTCCTCGCGGTCGGCCCCCAGCAGGCTCGGTCGCGGGATTAGGCGATGCGCGATCACGTCCATCAACCCGCGGAAGGCGATCACGCCGACGAGCGTGCCGATCAACGCCACAGGCGTGCTCCAGCCGCCGACCTTCAGCGCTACGTAGAGCGCCGGGCAGGTGAGCAGCGCGACGATCGTCGCGCTGCGCCCCAGTCGCGTCCATTCGCGCGTGAGCGCGGCGTTGTCGGCGTCAGGTGCTTGCCCGCCGGACACCGTCGTGCGATCGTCCAAGCTCCCCATTGGGTAGAGGGTACCCGCATCACGCCAACCTGCGGAGCGTTTGGTCGGCGATCGGCTCTCCGTACGGTCGTCGGGCCGCTGCTTTCGACCCGTGCTACAGCCAGCGTTTGACGCCGCCGTGGTGGGAGCAGGTGCCGCTCCTCGATTCGCTGAAGCTGTATGTGCCGTCTTCGCATTCGGCAGTTGCTCCAGCCGGAGGGCTCGAGCTTTCCTCCGGTCGGCACACCGTTTTGCCCGCCGAGTTGACGTATGTGCCGTTCGTGCAGGCTTCTTCAAACGGCGGGCTCGTGGTTGTGGTCGGCTGCGAGGCGGTGCGTTCGTGCGCTTCGGCTTCTTCTTGGGCTTCCCGGGCGCGGGTTTCCCGTTCGACTTCCGCGGCGCTCTTTTCGCGGGTGACGGTGATCGTCTTGCTGACCGACCGCCGCCCGCCCAGTGTGGCCTTGACCGCCACCGTGTTGCTGCCGAGGCGCAGGTGCAGGGTCGCGTTCCATCGTCCGCTCCGTACCGACACGCGCCGTCCATTGATCGTCACCTTCGCGCCACGGGTGACTGTGCCCCGAATGCTCGTGGTGGCGCTCGCCACCGTGTAGTCGCCAGCGTCGAGGTGAAGTGTCAGACGTGTGGCAGACACCGCCGTGGGAGTCGTCCGGGCGTCTGCTCGCGCCGGTGTCTGGCTCTTGGCGCTTGCGGTATGACCGCAGCTGCCCAGCGCTACCGCGCCAGTCAACAAGGCGGACAGCAGCAGCCGATCCACACGCCTGTGTGTCGGTGCTCGGAGGTCGACTCTGCCCGAGGTGGCGTTTCGTCGGAAGGCCCTCACCGCGCGCATCATAGGGGTATTCCGATAGACGGGTCGTGACCGTTTGCCGGACGCGTGGTCCGGCTGGCGCCGCCTACGCCTCGACGGCCGCCGGCACCTGCTCGGCGGGTGTCGCCTCGGGTGCGTGAGAGGCGACGAAGTCGCGCGAGCGGATCAGCGCGAAGGCGCCGATCGCTCCGATGAACGCGATCGCCGCGCCGATCTCGAGGATGCTCGTGAAGGCCGAAACGAACTGTGCCTTCGATGCGTGTTGGACGGCGGCGCCGGACACGCCCAGTTCGCTTTGGAAGATCGCGCCGAGCGCCGCGATCCCGGTCGCGATGCCAACCTGCCGGAAGGTGGAGTTGGCGCCTGACGCCATGCCGCTGCGCGCCGGGGGGACGACGCCGATCGCCGCCGAGGCGAGCGGCGGGTTGATCAGGCCGACGCCGATGCCCTGCAGCACGAAGCCCGGTATCAATGCCGTCCAAGAGGAGGTTGGAGTGATCAGCGTCATCGCCAGCAGCCCACCGCTGACGAACAGCAAGCCGACCCCGAGCAGCAGGCGGATCGGGACGCGCACGGACAGGCGACCCGCCAGTGGCGAGACGGCGAACATCAGCAGCGTCGTGGGCAGGAAGCGCAGGCCCGCCTGAAGCGGGGAGTAGCCGAGTACGTCCTGAATGTAGAGCGTCAGGTAGAGGAACATCGCAAACGCCGACGCCGACAGCGTGAACGCCACCAGGCTCGCCCCGGCGAACGCCGGACGGCGGAACAGGCTCAGGTCGAGCATCGGGCGCTCTTGCAGCAGCTCGGCGACCAGGAACAGGACGAGCAGCACGCCCGCGCCGACGAGCATGGCGACGATCTGCGTAGAGCCCCAGCCGACGTCGTTGCCGCGCACGAGCGCGAACACGAGCAAGAACAGGGAGCCCGAGAACGTCACCAGGCCAGCCCAGTCCACCTTGCGGGCATGCGGGTCGCGGGACTCGTCAACCTTCGCCAGGGTCAGGATCACCGCCGCCACGCCGATCGGCAGGTTCACGAAGAAGATCCACTCCCAGCCGATCCCCGAGGTGATGATCCCGCCGATCAGTGGGCCGGCGGCGACCGCAGCCCCGGTCGTGGCGCCGAACACGCCGAACGCCACGCCGCGCTCGCGGCCGTGAAACGCCTGGGCGAGCAGGGCGAGCGAGGTGGCGAACATCAGCGCGCCGCCCACTCCCTGCACGCCTCTCGAAAGATTCAGCATGAGCGGCGTGGAGGACAGGCCGCACACCGCCGAGGCGCCCGTGAACACGACCAGGCCGATCGTGAACAGCAGCCGGCGGCCGAGCAAGTCGGCGAGCGCGCCGCCGGTGAGCAGCAGCGCGGCGAGCGTCAGCGAGTAGGCGTCCACCACCCACTGCAGATCCTGAAAGCTCGAATGCAGCGAGCGCTGGATCGCCGGCAGTGCGACGTTCACCACCGTTATGTCGAGCAGGAGCATGAAGATCGCCACGCACACGGCGATCAGCGTCCACCACTTACGGTCCATCAGCTCACCCTAGACGTCGAAGGGGCGACCCGGAACGAGCCTCGGGCTCTCGTGCGGCTCATCACTCGCCTTTCAGATGCTCGTCGAGGAACGGGACGATTTTCTCCCATAGCCTTCGAGCTGGTGCGGGGCGGTAGGTGGGGCGGTAGTCGGCGAAGAACGCGTGCCCGGCTCCGTCGTAGGGCTCCACGCCGCATTCGGCGGCGTGGGCGGACTTTGCCAACTGCTCGCGCAGGCGCTCGCCGATCTCCGGAGACGGGTTGTGGTCTTCGGCACCGATCGCGGCATACAGCGGGCCGCGCACGTGCGAGGCCAGCTCGAGCGGGGGGCGGGGACGCAGCACGGTTGTGCGCGCCTGTCCGTTGGCGGTGTCGATGAACCCTCCCCAGCAGTCCACCGCGGCGTCGAGCTTCTCGCTGCAGCAGGCGAACAGGAGCGTCAGGCGTCCCCCCATGCAGAAGCCGATGCAGCCGAGCTTGCCGCTGACATCCTCACGCGAGCGCAGGTAGTCGGCGGCGCCTTCCAGGTCGCCAAGGATCGTCGCGTCGCTCATCGAGAACAGGCGCTCGAGGATCGCTTGCATGTCGCCGAAGGTCGGCGGCCCGCCTTCGCGGGTATACAGATCCACGCCGAGCGTCACGTAGCCGATGTTCGCGAAGCGGTTGCATACGTCGCGGATGTGGTCGTTCAGGCCGCCCGCCTCGTGGATCACGATCATGCCTGGGTGCGGCCCCTGCTCGCTCGGACGCGCCAGATAGCCGTTCACGGCGGTGCCGCCCGCGCCCAGGTACGTGAGCTCCTCGGCGGTCAAGCCGCTTGGGTCGGTTACGGCGCCCGGGACGCCCCCGGGGCTAGGTCCTACGGGAGACGGCGTTGCCGGTTCGACGATCGAGCCGGCCCAGTTGACGGCAAGTGCTGCCCAGTGAAGCGCTTGTGCGCGGTCCAGGCCAGCTGGAGGGCTTGTTCCATAAAGCACCCGAACACCAAACGGCGACAGCCGATCGACTCCGTCCAGATCGTCCGGCACAGACAGACCGCTCCTTCTACAAAGATCTACGAGGCCGTCGAGGTCATGTGAGTAGGGAAACTCGATGCCTTCGTGCGCGAGTACGGCCTTGATCGCCTTCTCGACGGCTTGCTGGGCATGAAATCCAAGGATCGAGTCCGTTACGCCGTCGATCGGGAAAAGCGAACCTGCTGCGAACTCATCGTCTCGAGCCAGGTCAAGTAGAACTCGCGGAACGTCGGACGAATCGACCATCAGGCGGCGAGTTGGAGTCCCTCGGTGAGCGCCTTGTGAATGAGGCTGCCGCGAACTTGGCGCCATGCTTCTGCCTCGCGCTCGCTCACGACCACCACGTCGGCGAACAGGTCGAGGCCGCGGAGGGCACGTCGCAAGCGGATGGACTCCTCGGTGCTGTCATCGACCGACGGCTCAACCACCAGAAAGTCCAGATCGCTGCGCGGACCTGCTTCGCCCCGGGCATGCGATCCAAACAGGGTCACACGTGCGTGCGGCGCCGCGTTTGCGAGGCGCCTACCCGCCTCGGCGATGATCTCCTGGTCGAACACGTAACCACACTAACGCGGGAAGCGGTCAGGCATGCGCTGGAACCTCCGCTTGCTCGAGCTTGCGACATACGCGCCGACGCGTCGCAGCCAGCTCCTGGTGCAGCTTGTCGAGCTCCGAGGTGCGACGCTCGACGAGCTCGATCTGGCGGTCGAGGTGGCCGAGCGCCTCCAGCAGCAGCTCGCGCCGACGCGACGGGTCGACGTCGTCGCGGCGCAGCTCGGCACGCACCGCGGCGCGTGCCTCCTCGGCGGCGAGCAGCTCCTTGAGCTCGTTCAGCGACACCCCGAGCAGCTCCTTCAGGCGGATCACCTCGCGCAGGCGCTCCACCTCGACGTGCGTGTAGAGGCGGTGGCCTCCCGAGGGCCGGCTGGGTGACTCCGGCAGCAGGCCGATTTCCTCGTAGTAGCGGATCGTGCGCGTGGTGGTGCCCGCCAGGCGAGCCACGTCGCCGATGCGCAGGCTGCCCTCAGCCGTGCTCATAGGACAGCTCGGACTCTTGCGCATGAGCACGCTCGCGCCCCGGTCGCAGCAGGCAGACGCCCGTTCCGAGGACGCACGTTCCGACGAGCACCCACAGGGCGACGTGCATGTTGGAGATGAACGGCGAGAGCTTCTCCGCGGACAACCCGCGCGTAACTCCCGAGAAGACGGCAAACAGGGTGGACTTGGGCACCGCTGAGGTGACGATCGCCATGACGAAGGCGATCGACAGCACCGCGCCTGTGTTCTGGAGCAGCGTGCGCGCGCCCGCGGCGATGCCGCGCCGGTGCGCCGGCACGGTGCCCATCATCGCAGCCGTGTTTGGGCTGTTGAACATTCCCGACCCGATCCCCACGAGGCCCAACCAGATCATGCTCTGCCAGTAGGGAGTATGAACCGCGAGCGTGGTCATCGCCGCCAGCCCGACTCCGGTCACAACCATTCCCCAGGCAGCCAACCCGCGCGAGCCGTGACGGTCGGCGTGGATGCCCGCCAGGGGAGAGGCGACCAGCATCCCGAGCGCGAGCGGTATCAGCTTGACCCCGGCTGTGATCGGGTCGTTGCCCTGTGCGCCCTGGAAATAGAAGACGAACAGGAACATCAGCGCGAAGCGCGCCAACCCGTTGATGAACGCGGCGGCTGTGGCGGCTGCGAACAGTCGGTTCTCGAAAAGCGAGAGGTCGAGCATCGGTGCGCGCGTACGGTGCTCGACGAGCACCCACAGCGGCAGCAGGACGCCAGCCACCGCCAAACCGCCGATCACCACCGGATCGCTCCACCCCGACAAGCCGCCCTTGGACACGCCCAGCACCAGGCCGGTGAGGCCCACCACGAACGTGGTGGTGCCGAGCAGGTCCAGCCCGCGCACCGCGTCGGGTTTGGCCAGCTCGTGCAGCACCAGACCGCCCCACGCAGCCCCGAGCAACGCGAGCGGGACGTTGAACCAGAACACCCAATGCCAGGAGATCTCCACGAGCGCTCCGCCGAGCACCGGGCCGAGCACGAGGCCGATGGCAGCCACCATCGTGTTGGCGCCCATCGCCAGTCCGAGCTGCCTGCGCGGGAAGGCGTCGGTGACAAGCGCGGCTGCATTGGCGAACAGGAACGCAGACCCGATTCCCTGCAGCACCCGCCAGGCGATCAGGCTGGTGGCGTCGGTCGAGAAGCCGGCACCCAGCGAGGCGGCGGCGAACATGAGAAAGCCGCCCACGTACGCACGCTTGCGACCGAACAGGTCGCTGAAACGGCCTGCCGTGAGCACGAGCACCGTCGCCGCGATCAGGTATGCGAGTATCACCCACACGAGCGCGAGCAGGCTGGTGTGCAGCGAACGCTCGAGGTTGGGCAGCGCGATGATGAGCGTGCCCGAGTTGGTGGCTGCGAGCAGCATGCCGAGGCTGGTGCACGACAGCGCCCACCAGCGGTAGCTCGCGTGCTCCGCACCCACACCTACGCGCTTGTTGAAAGTTGACGTGAACGTAAAGATCAGCGTAGCAGCGACGCCATGGGGTGCTAGAACGGGGCTGTGTCCGAGCAGGCAACCAGCGACGAGCAATGGCGTGAGCGGCTGACGCCCGAGCAGTACGAGGTGCTGCGACGCGCCGGCACCGAGCCGCCGTTCACAGGCGAGTACGTCTACAACAAGGACTCAGGCAGCTACCGCTGCGCCGGGTGTGGGGCCGAGCTGTTCAGCTCGGACGCCAAGTTCGAATCGGGCACCGGCTGGCCGAGCTTCACGGAGCCCGCCGTCGCCCAAGCGGTGGAGCTGCGCCCTGACAACAGCATGTTCATGCGCCGCACCGAGGTGGTGTGCCGCCGCTGCGGAGGGCATCTTGGGCACGTGTTCGACGACGGCCCCGCGCCGAACGGGCAGCGCTACTGCATCAACTCGGCTGCGCTGGACTTCAAGCCACAGGGAGACTGAGCCGTGATCATGCAGGACCAGTCCAAACGGCTGTCCGAGCCGTTGCGGTGGACGCGAGCCAGTCGGCTGGCGGTGGCTTGTGCCGTGCTGGTGCTCGCGGTTGCCGGGGGGGTCGTCGCCGTAGTCGGCTCGACGAGCGGCACGCCCGCACGCAGGGGCTGTATCGAAGTCACCGTGCCCAGCACGCTCGGTGGCGCCGTGGTGCGCCAGTGCGGCGCCACTGCGCGCGAAACGTGCGCCAACCCAGCCGGCAACCGTGGGTTGGCGGCAAACGGCGCACTGCACGACGCCTGCCGCCGAGCCGGCGTGGCGTACGGCAGCTCCTCCTGAGCGTCTCTACATATGTCCAAACGGACGGGCCAACTGTTGGCCAGGTCTCCCTACCGACGCCCGATTGCTGCCGGTTTCATGGGGCGACCGTAATCAGATGCCTCCCGCGGGAGGCTGGACACAAAGGAATGGAGGCGCATGTCCATCTTGGCCGCTGCCACGTGGGTCCCCTACGAATCGTGGCTCAACCCAGGCGATAACGCCTGGCAGATAACGGCTGCCACGCTCGTCGGGCTCATGAGCGTGCCGGGCCTCGCCGTGCTCTACGGCGGCGTCATGCAGAAGCGCTGGTCTGTGAACAGCATGATGCTGAGCTTCGTCGCGTTCGCGCTCGTGCTGGTCGCATGGGTGCTGTGGGCGTTCAAGATGGGCTTCGGCAACCCGATCGCCCACTCCGGCGGCGGCGTGTTGGGAACCAAAGGGTTCCTCGGCACCGCGCTCGGCGAGCCGGGCAGCGTGCTCGGGCACGTGGCAGAGGAGGGACAGGCGGTGATCCCCTCGATCACCACCGGTCCTCCGTTCCACTTCCCGCAGTCCTCGCTCGTGTACTTCCAGTTCGTGTTCGCCGGGATCACGCCGATCCTGATGCTCGGCTCGGTGCTCGGCAGGATCAACTTCAAGGCGTGGATCCCGTTCGTGCTGCTGTGGATCACGTGCGTGTACACGGTCAACGCCTTCCTGATCTGGGGCGGCGGCTACTTCGCCGCGCACGGCGCTCTGGATTACTCCGGCGGCTACGTCATCCACCTGGCAGCGGGCATCTCGGGCTTCGTGGCGGCGGCTGTGATCGGCCCGCGCCTGCAGCGCGACCGCGAGGTGGACGCGCCCAACAACCTGCTGATGGTTGCAGCCGGCGCCGGCCTGCTGTGGCTCGGCTGGAACGGGTTCAACGGCGGTGACTCCTACTACGCGGGCGCCAACGCCTCGGCGGCGGTGCTCAACACGAACCTGTGCACCGCGGTGGCGATGCTCGTGTGGATCGGGTGGGACTACATCTTCCGCGACAAGCCCTCGCTGATCGGGTCTGTCAACGGGATGATCACCGGCCTGGTGGCGATCACCCCGGCTGCGGGCTTCGTCAACGGCTACGGGGCGATCGTGATCGGCGTCGTGGCGTCGACGGTGGTGTGGATGGCGATCCGCTTCCTCTCGCGGGCGCCTGTGTTCCGGCACGTGGACGACACGCTGGGCGTGATCTACACGCACGGCATCGCCGGCGTGCTCGGCGGCCTGCTCACCGGCGTGCTCGCCGACCCGCACATAGTCGAGTACATCGGCGCGGGCGGCGGCGCCACCAACCTCCCCGGCATCTCGGGCGTGGTGCACGGCAGCTGGACGCTGTTGCGCTGGCAGGCCGAGACGGCGGCGTGGGTGATCCTGTTCAGCGGCGCCATGACGTTCGTGCTGCTGAAGCTCGTGGGCATCTTCGTGCCACTGCGTCTCTCGGACGCCGAGCTCGAGGTCGGCGATCACGCCATCCACGGCAACGAGGTGTACCCCTCGGACATCCCGACGCTCGGCGGGCCGCATGCGCCGGGCTGGGTCACGCCCGAGCCGGTGGCGCCACCGGCGACCGCCGAGCAGTTCGCAAAGGGCATGCCACGCGCGTGCGCGCGCGTGGCGGCTCTTTGCAAGAGGACTTCGCCCCAACGAAGCGAGCAACCCCGCCCCCCTCGGCGGGGTTGCTGCGTTGTGGGCCTCAGCCGGCGACGCCGACCGGGCAGCTCACGCCGGTGCCGCCCAACCCGCAATAACCGAACGGGTTCTTGGCCAGGTACTGCTGGTGGTGGTCCTCGGCGTAGTAGAAGGGGGTGGGGGGGTCGGCGAGCAGGATCTCGGTGGTGATCGAGCCATAGCCCTGGGCTGAGAGCTCGCGCTGATATCCCTCGCGTGAGGCCTGGGCAGCCGCCAGCTGATGCTCGTCGCGGCAGAGCACCACCGAGCGATACTGGGTGCCCACGTCGTTGCCCTGGCGCATCCCCTGGGTCGGGTCGTGGCCCTCCCAGAACAGCCGCAGCATCTGCTCGAAGCTCGTTGCCGAGCGGTCGAACGCGACGAGCACCACCTCGGCGTGTCCGGTGCGCCCGCTGCACACCTGCTGGTAGGTGGGATCGGGAGTGATGCCGCCGGCATAGCCGACCGCGGTGCTGTAAACCCCGGACGCCTGCCAGAAGATCCGCTCGGCGCCCCAGAAGCAGCCCATGCCGAAGATCGCCTGCTCGACGCTCTCGGGGAACGGCCCCTTCAAAGGCGTGCCGAGCACCACGTGGCGATCCGCCAAATGCGTCTGCTGCTCATGATCGGGGAGGGCCGGATCCACTTCCCCCATGCTAGCCCGCCGGGCCAAACCGGTCCTGCGGCGCGGGCAATCTGGCCGAATGACCGATATTCCACCCGGCAAATCGCGGGATTACCGATGTTTGGGGCGGCTGGGGGCGGGCACACTCGTTCCGAGGGGCATCGTTCCTCCCTCATTCCCTCCCCCCTGATCGGCCCGCTCCCCCCGGCGGGCCGATCGTTTTCTCGGGGTGGATGTCCGCCGATGCCTCGTTTCCGGGTTGCTCGCGGTGGGTAGAACCGCCGAGTTCCATACCTCGTCAGGAAGGGGCGCAGATGCGACTGATGCACAAGCTGCTGCTCTCGATCGTCCTTGCAGCCGCAGCCGCCCTGGTGTCCATTCCGGCGCTTGCCGGAGCCCACAAAGGTGGGGGACACGGGAGCGCCAAGCTGGTCATCAGGGGCGGCTCGTCGGTGAAGATCAACAAATTCGAGAAGGACAGCGTCCATTGGGTGCCGGGCACTGTCGTGATCTCCTCCGGCGGCACGTTGACGATCGTCAACAAGTCACCCGACAGCGATCCTCACACGTTCTCCATCGTGCAGAAGTCACAATTGCCCCGGACGCTCTCGCAGATCGAATCGTGCGCCGTGTGCGGTGAAATAGCTCACGCCCATGGGGTGAACCCCGAAGAACACACGAACGCACCGCCCCCGAACCTCACGGTTGACCCGAAAAACGACGGGTTCAACGAACCGGGCGACTCGCAGTTCATCGCGCCGCATCAGACGGTCACGGTGAAGGTGACCGCCGCGCCGGGCACGAAGTTGAGCTTCATGTGCGCCGTGCACCCCTGGATGCAGGGCGTGGTGAAGGTGGTCAAATAGCGGATCGCAGGTAGGCGAGCAGGCTGGCGTGGTCTTCGGCGCACGCTGGGCAGCCCTCCAGGTGGGCGCGCATGCCCGGTATGGCGTCGTCGGCCGCGCCGCAGCGTTCGCCCGCGCCGGCATCCTTGCTCGATCCCTGCTCGCGAACAGGGCCGGACGCCAGCTCCAGCTCGACGTAGCGGTCGAGCTGCTCGAAGCACTGCTCGCACGTCAGCTCGGGGCCGTCCGATCCCAACACCCTCTCGAGAAGCCGCTGGGTGTCGCGCGGGTGGGTCATGGCTTCTCCTCCCTGCCTTGCTGACGAAAAGCGAATCCCTGCGCGGCGAGCGACGCACGCAGCTTGCGTCGAGCGTCGTGCAGTGTCTTGTAGAGCGCGCCTCGAGTCGAGCCCGTGCGCTGCGCGAGCACGTCGATCGGCACGTCGTTCAGAGCGATCGCGACGAGCACATCGCGCTGATGGGCGGTCAGGTCGACGTCGATCGCCTGACGGAGGGCGGCGAGCAGCTCGCGCATCTCCGCGTCCTGGTCGGGAGCCTGGCGATCGTCTGCGAGCACATCCCACGGCTCCTGCTCGAGCCGCAGCTCGCGCTCCTGCCACGCCCGGCGGCGCGCCTTGACCGCCGCGTCGTACAGCACGAACTTGTACGCCCAAGTCGTGAAGCGGCTTTCGCCGCGGAACTCGTCGAGCTTGCCGAGGATCGCCATCAGCGCATCGTCGGCGCTCTGCTGGGCGAGATCCTCGCCGTCGTGGGCGTGAGGTTGGCCCACCGCCGCGTGGCGGCGGCGCAGCTCGAAGCGCGCAGCCTTCACCAGCATCGTGCGCAGCTCCTCGACAGCTCGTGCGAAGTCGGCGCCGTCGCTGCGCAGCCGCTCGATCCACACGCGCGACTCCGGGTCGAGCTTGGGCGCGGCGTCGAGCGTGGAGGTGCCGATCGTCGGGGTGTTGGCGCAAGCCATATCGACGTTGACGGTAGCGAAGCGCTCATGCCATGTTCGTGTCGCCGGGCGGCGTGTTCTTACGTCGTGCGATGCCGACATGCGCGTTCTGTGGGAGCGGAGGTAAGAAAGGTGGCGCCGGTGATGCAAACAGGGCGAATGGACCTGTAACCGCACGAGAGGAGCAACGCATGTCGAGCACCACCTATCCAGCCAGCGCCGCCCCGGCGCGATCGTCGAGCGCTGAAAGGCTCAAAGACGATCCCGCCTATCAGGCGTTCTGGTTGCTGCGGATCGGCTTCACCGTTGCGCCGATCCTGTTCGGTGTGGACAAGTTCGCCAACGTGATGGTCAACTGGGAGAGCTACCTCGCCCCGTGGATCAGGGAACTGAGCCCGCTGAGCGCCACGCACACGATGTACGTCGTCGGCGTCATCGAGATCATCGCCGGTGTCGCAGTCGCGATCAAGCCTCGCTACGCCGCCTATGTGGTGGCTGCATGGCTCGGAGGCATCATCGTCAACCTGCTCACCTACTCGGGCTTCTACGACGTCGCGCTGCGCGACTTCGGCCTGCTGCTCGCCGCGCTGACGTTGGCGAGGCTTGCCTCCAAGTACGACCCGCCGTGGCGCACGGTTTGAGGGTGTCCGCCTGTGCCAGCATGAGGGAGATCCCGGCGTCCGCCGGGGTCTCCCTCATGCACCGGATCGATTCGCCATGATGGGCGGTGCGGTGTCCGAGATCCGATGCAAGCGCGTCTATGAGCCGCCGGAGCCCGATGATGGCTTCAGGATGCTCGTGGACCGGCTCTGGCCGCGGGGTTTGCGGCGCGAGTCGGCGAGCATCGACGTGTGGGCGCGCGATCTCGCTCCGAGCGACGATCTGCGGCGCTGGTTCGATCACGATCCATCGCGCTTTGCCGAGTTCCGGCGGCGCTATCGCGCTGAGCTGCGCCAGAAGCGAGAAGAGCTTGGCGAGCTGGTGGACAGGGCGGGGGAGGGGCCGCTCACGTTGCTCTATGCGGCGCGTGACGCCGAGCACAACAACGCGGTGGTTCTCGCTGAGATGTTGCGCTCGCTCTAGGCTCTCCGTCTGGCGGCGTCTTCAGTCGGGCCGGGGATGCTGTGGAAGGCTTGCCCAGGTACCCTAAGTGGGAGTACGGCGACGTGGCGGAGTGGCTACGCAGCGGCCTGCAAAGCCGTGTACACCGGTTCGATTCCGGTCGTCGCCTTTAGAACGAATCACCAATTTCTAAGCCATTTACAGCCAGATTGGTGTTTGGCAAAGCGCCCTCCGACAGGGGCTCAGGCTCCCAAGGCGCCCCCGAGGAGCTGCGCATGGTCGACCCTGCCCGATGGGCCGCGGTCCTTCGCTGGACGGGTTGTGGCCCGCGTCGGCGCGGATGAGCCTTCGAACGGCAGCTGCATCGGCAGTGGCCTTCCCAGACATTGGGGTAAGCGAGCAGATGCCTCTTGACAAATAATGACTGATGGGTATATGCTGACCTCGTTCTGGCAACCCTAGAGGTGCCGGGACGAACATAAGGTCGGGTTTGGGTTGGCCTCGTGGTCGATTCCAACCGCGGTTTTGACGGGACCTTGGGAGAGGGACCGGGTCGTAATCCGAGAGGGAGTTTTCGCGTGCTTTCGATGGGGAGATACGTGGCCGGGAGGCCTTGCGCATATGACGCGCCCGTAATGGGACGCGTCAGCGTCGCTGACGCGTCTCTCTCTCTCTCTCTCTCTCTGGCCGAGCCGGCGCCTAGCCGCTAGCTCCCCTCGCCGCGACACAGGCTCGCGGCTTTCCGGGCATGAGGCCCGGGTTGGCGTCCCTCGCCGTCGAGGGGAGGGACGGCCTTGACCGGAGAGCTTGCCCGGGCACCGCTTGCACCAGGGCGCTTGGGAAGCGGTCCTACGGGGTCAGGGTCCAGGCTGATGAGCACGCGGCGCGGCGGTCAGCGCAGCGCAGGCGGCGGGGCCGGCGGGCTGCGCCTGCGGCCCGGCTCGGACGGGCTCGTGCGCGATCAGGTGAGCGAGATCCAGCGCGCGCGCCTGCTCGCCGCTGCGACGTTGGCGGTGGCCGAGCACGGTGCCGGCAATGTCACCGTCGCGCATATCGTCGAGCGCGCAGGCGTGTCACGGCGCACCTTCTACGAGCTGTTCCGCGACGGAGAGCAGTGCCTGCTGGCGGCGATGGACGATGCGCTGGCACGGGCTGCAGTGCGCGTGCTGGCAGATCGCGATCGGTCGGCGTCGTGGGCTTCGGCGCTCAGGACCGGCCTGGTGGCGCTGCTGCGGTTCTTCGACGAGGAGCCGCCGCTCGCGCGGCTGCTCGTCGTGGAGTCGCTCGCGGGCGGGCAACGGCTGTTGGAGCGCCGCCGCGACGCGCTCGAGCCGCTGATCGCGTTCGTGGAGCAGGGCAACGCGCAACGTGGCGCGGCGAAGGCGCGTCCCGCGCTCACCGGCGAAGGCGTGGTCGGAGGAGTGCTCGCGGTTCTCCATAGCCACCTGACGCACGGCGATGGCAGTCCGCTCACGAGCCTTGCAAACCAGTTGATGGGCATGGTCGTGCTCCCCTATCAGGGAGCGGGCGCTGCCCGGCGGGAGCTCGATCGCCCGCTGCCGAGCTTTGTGCCGGTTGCGAAAGTCGAGGATGGGCCGCTTCGGGCGGACCCCTTCAAAGACGCGGGCATGCGCCTGACCTATCGCACGATGCGCGTGCTCGGCGTGATCGCCGAGCTGCCCGGGGCGTCCAACAAAAAGATCGGGGCGCTCGCCGGCGTGAGCGACCAGGGGCAGATATCGAAGCTGCTCGCTCGCCTCGAGCGGATCGGGCTGGTCGCCAACAGCGGTCAGCAAACCCAAGGCGAGGCGAACGTGTGGACGCTCACACCCGCGGGCCACCAGGTGCTTCGCGGAGTTCGTCCCAACGCAAGCACGGAGAGAGCGAGGAGATGACCGACATGAGGACACGACGGCACGTAGGCAAGTCAGAGGTCTGTCGTCCGTCGGGGCAACTCCGGGCGATGCTGGCTGCGCTGGCGCTTGCGATCGGCTGCGCGCTGCTCGCGCCGTCGGTCTCCTTGGCTGCCTTCACCCGTCCGTTCGTGCGCCAGATACAGGCTGGCGGCCCGATCGCGCTCGACACCGCCGGCGATCTCTGGACCCAGGGCGAAGAAGTGAACAAGCTCGACGAGTTCGAACCAGCCGGGACGGGCAATGCGCAGATCTCCACGCGCGCGCTGGAAGTGCCCGCTGAAATCGAACGGCGGGCCGGACTGGAGAGCATTGCCATGGAAGGGGCCACGGGCAATCTCTACGCGCTTAGCCAAATCACGGCAGATGGAGGAACCGGAAGGGATGGAGTTCTCGAAGTATTCGATCCAAGCGGCAAGTTTCTGGAAGCATGGGAAAACAATCCTAGTGACCCGCTGTTCTATGGCTTCGGCGCGTCCGGGGTCGATGGCGGTCCCCGCGTGGCGATCGACAACTCGAGCGACCCGCTCGATCCGTCGTCATGCACGGCGACACCGTCAGGCTGCACGGTTTACATCGCGGCTCCCAACAGTAGTGATGGCATCTTTATCCAGAAGCGGGATTCCCACGGGGAACCGACCGACTTCGTCAACGCCAAAGGCGAACCGGTGCAGTTGCCGTATGTACGGGGCAGCAAGATCGTCGGCACGCCGCTTGAGGAATTCGACGATAGTTTTCGACCTGGCGATGTCACAGTCGATCCCGAAGGGAATATCTATGCGACCGTTCATCAGGGCAGCGGAGGACCCGGGCTGCCCGAATCGCAAGTCGCCGAGTATCGACCGAGTGGCGAATTCGTCCGTGCCTTCACCGGCGAGGAACTGCCCGGCCTAGCGGAAACCCCAGGATGGAGCGGGAACACGTTCATCACCGGGGTCGCCGTCGATCCAACCAACAGCCACCTGCTCGTCTCCTTCGAGCATTTCAGCACGAGCGGCGTCATAAAGATCGAAGCCGGCGCTGTGGCCGAGTTCGACCTTGCCACCGGGCGCTATCTCAACCAGATCACCGAAGGGCAATCGGGCGTGCCGCTGCACTCCGCCGAAGGGGTGGCGGTCGATCCGCAGGGTTTCCTCTATGTCGTAAACGAAGGCAAAGTCGAAGTTCTGGGGGAGGGGCACTATCTCCCGACGCTCACGCTGGGCGCGAGCACGCAGCGAGAGCCCACCAGCGCTGTGCTGAACGGTGCGGTCGACCCTGAAAGCGCCAGCAACCCGGAAAAACAGGGCCTCTCCGAATGCCAGTTCGAATACGTGGCGGAAGGCGCATACAAGGAAAGCGGCTTCGCCTCGGCGAGCAAGGCTGCCTGCGCTCCGCCGGCGGCTGAAATCCCGGCCGATTCGGCCTTCCATTCGGTGAACGCCTCTCTCACGGGTCTGCAGCCGGGCGCCACCTATCGCTATCGTCTAGTGGCGAGCACGGGCGGATCCGCAGGCGGCCAGGCGACGAGCGCCGCGCTGGCGTTCACGACTCCTGCGGCGCCGCGCATCGCGTCGATCTCGGTCGCAAACGTCTCGTCCACGTTCGGCGATCTGCAAGCACGGATCGAACCGGCGGGTGCGCCCACGTCCTACCACTTCGAATACGACACGCGTCCCTACGTCGGCGAAGACGCTCACGGCACGAGCGTCCCTCTGCCAGACGCGTCGATCGGGGCCGGCGGACCGACGGGCGGCGCAGCCGAAGCGGTTCTGCAACACATCGCAGGCCTGCTTCCCGCCACGGTGTACCACTACCGCGTAGTCGCTAGCAACGAATTCGGTGTCACCGACAGCGCCGAAGCGAGCTTCGCCACGCTGTCCGCGCCGGCAAGCGGCCTGCCCGACGGGCGTGCCTACGAGCTCGTGACGCCCGCGAACAAGGAAGGTGGCAGTGACATGTTCGCGACTCCGATGACAAACCACGAATATAGGAATAGCGTTGACGTCGGGATCCCTTCCGAATCGGGCGACGCCTTCCTGATGACGCTGGCGCACAGCGACTTCGGACCGTTCCCTGGTAATGAGGACAGCTCCTACTTGTTCTCGCGGACTGTGGACGGTTGGGTCTACAAGTCGCTTGCTCAGCCATCGCTTGGCGTGCAGGATCCCAAACCAGCGGTATGGAGCCCCACTCTCTCGATGGTCGGCCTAGAAGACCTTTCTGGCTCGGTTGCCAGCGCGGAAGGGCGCCGTTCGTTGAACCTGCTCGGCACCGCCGGCGGCCCTTATACAACGCTGCATGCCGGCGCTCCCACTCACGCGCTCAGCGGGGGCACTGAACCTGAAGTTCACATCGTCGGAGCGTCGCGCGACATGAGGCGCGTCATCCTCGAAGGCCGTAACGATCCCACGTTGTGCCCGGGTGCCGAACGTCAGCCGCACGGCGCCGTCCTGTGCGAATGGGACGGCGCATATGAAAGCGTCGGCGGCGAACAGGTGCCGAAGCTCACGCTGGCAAACGCGAGCAACGAAGGTGTGCCGGTGAGCAAGTGCGGTGCGGTGCTGGGTGAGGCTCCAGCGCAGGGTAAGGCACGCGACGCCGTCTCCGACGATGGGTCGCGCATCGTCTTCACGGCTCCCGATCCCACTGCATACAACCAGGGGGCGGGCTGCTGGAATCTGGGCACGACAGCGGCGCCGCAGGTCTATCTGCGCTCACGCGGTCAGACGATCGAGCTGTCCCTCCCGGAAGCTGGCGTGCACGACCCGACCGGCCAGCACCCCGCCGAGTACGTCGGCGCGGCCGCGGACGACTCGCGCATCTTTTTCCTCACGCAAACAGAGTTGACCAAAGAAGCAGAGGAACTTGGCCTGCACGACAACGAGCTCTATGAATATGACGTCCAAACCGCCAAGCTGGCCCGCATCTCCGCCGGCCTGCCGGGATCTCCCGGGGCGACCGCCGGTGCTGAGGTAAAGACGGTGACGGCTATCTCCGCCGATGGGACGGCGGTCTACTTCGACGCGTTCGGGGCGCTCGCTCCCGGGGCCTCGACTCTCGAACGCACAAGCGCCGAAGGCAGTATCAACCTCTATCGCTACTCTGCCGAAAGCGCCAGGATCGAATACGTGGCGGCGATCAGCACGGTCGACGACGACTCTTCTGATCCGGAAGCTGTTTCGTGTAGCGAGTTTGGCGGCATCCTGCTTTCCACTTCATTGTGCCCGGAAAAAGAGTGGTACACCACCCCCGACGGGCGTTACCTGCTGTTTGCCAGCTCGCGCGATCTCACCGGCTACGACACGACGACTGCTGGCGGGACGACGTGCTATCAATCTGGGACGCAGGGCGGCATCAACGGTCACTGCGAAGAGCTCTATCGCTACGACGCGGCCAACAACAGCCTGACGTGTGTCTCCTGCGACCCGAGCGGCGCGCCGCCGGTTTCCAACGCGCTCTTCAACCGCTCGCTCACGTTGGCGGTCCCGGCGGCCAGTCCCGTGCGCGCCATGTCCAACGACGGGTCGGAGGTCTTCTTCGACACGGCCGACCCGCTCGTGCCGCGCGACACGAATGGGACGCTCGACATCTACGAGTGGCATGAAGGCCGGCTCTCGCTGATCAGCTCGGGTTCCGACCCTGCTCCCTCGTTCTTCCTCGGCATGAGCGCCGACGGCTCGAACGTCTTCATCGGCACCCATGCCCGGCTCGTCCCGCAGGACACCGACACCGGCGGCGACATCTACGACGCGCGCGTCTGCACGGCGGCGAGCCCCTGTCTGCGGCCTTCCGCGGGCGCTACCGCACAATGCGAAGGCGACGCCTGTCAGACACCGCAGTCCGCGCCGATCGACGCGACGCCCGGCTCGCTGGGGTTCGCGGGCGCCGGCAACTTGACGGGCGAAGTCACGAAAGCCAAGCCCAAGTCAAAGCCGAGATCGACCGGGGCCGGCAGTCTGGCGCGCGCCTTGCGGGAGTGCCGAACGAAGCACGGAGCCAGGCGCCGACGACGGTGCGAAGCGAGCGCTCGGGCACGCCACATCCAGAAAACGCGCCGCACGAGCCGTGCGCGAGCCGGCGCTGAGAAGGGGAGGAAGGGTCGATGACACGGGATCTCCGCGATAGCCGCATGCACCCGCGAAGCGTGCTCCTTGTCCTCGCGCTCGCCGTGTGGCTAGGCGGCTTCGGCTCGTCTGTCGCTCGGGCACAGGGCGGCGGCCCGCAGTGGACGGTGAGCGCGGTCGCGGTCCCCACCAACTTCGCTCCCGGGGACGCGAGCGGCAAAGACGTCTACGAAGTGACAGTCACGAACACGGGTGCCGCTCCCAGCAATGGCGAACCCGTCACGATCACCGACGAACTGCCGGCCGGCCTGACGCCGTTGCCCGGGATGACCGGCGAAGATCAACTGCCCGAACTTGCCAGCCCTGCCTTCTCCAAAGACTGCGGAGCGGACGGCAGCGGGTCGGTCAGCTGCCAATACTCCGCGGTCGTCCTCCCCGACGACAGGCTCAAGATCTCCATCCCTGTCGCCGTGGCGGCGAGCCCGTCGCCGTCCTGTGCGGTGCCCGCCGGAGCTGTGAGTTGCGTCTCGAACGTCGTGCGCGTATCCGGCGGCGGTGGGATCGCGGCTTACACGCAGACGCCGACGACGGTCTCCACTAATCCTGCGGGCTTCGGCATCGCGCCGGGCGGCGCGAGCACCGTGCTGTCGAGCACGCAGGCCGGGGCGCATCCCGACGTGACGACGTCGATCGCCTTCGACACCGTCGAAGGCGGCGCGCTCGCCGGCGACCCCAAGGACACCTCCGACGAACTGCCGACCGGCTTCGTCGCTGACTTTCCTGACACCACCCCGTGCTCCTCGGCGAAATTCCTCCAAGAAGAATGTCCGATCGCCAGTCAGGTCGGGATCGTCAGCTTGGCCTTCACGCGGACTTCGAAGATCTCGGACTCCGGCCGGTTCATCGCACCCGTCTACTACCTGGCCCCCGGGCCTGGCGATGTGGCCCGGCTCGGGTTCGCCGTGGCCGCGAACTACTTCTTCGTCGGCGACGTCACGGTTCGGCCCGGCGACTATGGGGGGACCGTCACCTTTCACAACGCAAACGAGGGAATCGTGGAGCTGGCCTCCGTCTCGCTGACGGTCTGGGGCGTGCCGGCCGATCCGATCCACAACCGCTTGCGCTTCCTTCCGCGTACCCCTTCCGCCGCCAATGGACATTTTGGCGCTGGCTCTGACGCTCCGCGCCTCCCGTTCTTCACGAGCGCCACCACCTGTGCCGAAGCCCCGGTGCAAGCGCGCTTCTCGGTGAACTCGTGGGAGCAGCCCGAACGGTTCGCTACCGCCAGCATGCCGTTCGGTCCGCTCGTCGGCTGCGACCGGCTGGGCATGGAACCGACGATGATCGCCGAACCGACCACCAGCAGGGCGTACGCGCCGACGGGCTTGGACGTGACGGTGAACGTCCCTCAGACGTATGGCAACCCCGACGGCGTGGCGACCTCGGCGCTGAAGCGCGCAGTCGTCGCATTGCCGGAAGGGATGACCGTCAACCCCTCCGCCGGCTCCGGCCTGGCGGGCTGCACGCCCGCCGAGTACGCCGAAGAAGCCTCCCAGTTCGTGCCCGGTCAAGGCTGTCCGGTCGAATCCAAGCTCGGCACTGTGAAGATCCACACCCCCGTGCGGGGCGAAGAAGCGAGCGGCTCGGTGTTCCTAGCCCAGCCCTACGACAACCCGTTCGGCTCGCTGCTGGCGCTTTACATCGTCGCGCGCTTCCCCGATCGCGGGGTGGTGGTGAAGGCGGCGGGAGAAGTCAGCGCCGACCCGATCACCGGCCGGCTCGTGACGACGTTCGACGGCCTGCCGCCGCTGCCGTTCGACTCCTTCACGCTCAGCTTCCGCCAGGGCGAGACCTCGCCGCTGGTGACGCCGCCCGCCTGTGGCCAATACTCGGTGCAGAGCCAGTTGACGGACTGGGCCACCCTCCAGACGCTCGCGGTCGCGACGCAGCCGTTCGGGATCACGAGCGCCTTCGACGGCGGCCCCTGCCCGGCGGACGGTGCGCCCCAGTTCGCGCCGCAGGTGCTCGCCGGCACGCAGGACAATGCGGCCGGCTCGTTCAGCCCGCTGTACCTGCGCGTGATCCGCGGCGATGGCGAACAGGAGATCACCGGCTTCTCCGCGCAGCTGCCCGCCGGGTTGAGCGCCGACTTGACCGGCGTGCCGTTCTGTCCTGAAACGGACGTCGCGCTCGCGCGGACCAAGAGCGGCGCCCAGGAGGAAGCGCAGCCGTCTTGCCCTGCGGCGAGCCAGATCGGGCACACGCTCGTGGGCGCCGGCGTGGGGTCGGTGCTCGCTTGGGCGCCGGGCAAGCTCTATCTCGCCGGCCCTTATGAAGGCGCCCCGTTCTCGGTCGTGTCGATCACCGTTGCGCACGTCGGTCCCTTCGACCTCGGCACCGTCGTGGTTCACCTGCCGCTGCAGATCGACCCGCTGACGGCCGTCGTGCACGTCGCCGCCGGGAGCGCCGACCAGATCCCGCACATCATCAAGGGGATCGTCGTGCACGTCCGCGACATCCGCGTCTATGTGGACAGGCCGAGCTTCACGCTGAACCCGACGAGCTGCGCCCATATGGGCCTGATCGCCGAGGTGGTCGGCTCCGGTGCGAGCTTCGCCAATCCCGCAGACGACGTCTCGGCGCCGGTCGCCGACCCCTTCCAGGCAGCCGACTGCCAGAGCCTGAAGTTCAATCCCACGTTCAAGGTCTCGACCTCAGCACACACGAGCCGAGCGAACGGGGCAAGCCTGCACGTCCGACTGACGTTCCCCAAGGGGCTTGGAGCCGAGGCCAACATCCGCTCGGTCAAGGTCGAGCTGCCAAGGCAGCTCCCGTCTCGCCTGAACACGCTCCAGCAGGCATGCATCGCCTCGGTCTTCGACCGTGACCCGGCTGCCTGCCCGGCAGCGTCCCGTGTCGGGTATGCCAAGGCGAGCACGCCGATCCTGCCCGTGCCGCTTGAAGGACCCGCCTACTTCGTCAGCAACGGCGGCGCGAAATGGCCCGAACTCATCCTCGTCCTGCAGGGCTATGGCGTCACGATCGACCTGCACGGCGAAACGTTCATCAGCAAGGGCGTCACAAGCAGCACGTTCCGCACAGTCCCCGACCAGCCGGTCTCGAGCTTTGAGCTGACGCTTCCCCAAGGACCATATTCGGCGCTTGCCGCGTCAGGGAGCCTGTGCAAGGGCAAGCTGCAAATGCCGACCAGCTTCCTCGCGCAGAACGGCCAGCGGTTTCACCAAAACACGCGGATCGCGGTCAGCGGTTGCCGCAAGGCAACCGCTCGCAGGCACCGGTCCAAGTCGGGCAAACACGTCCACGGCTCCAAGCGGCGATAGGCGCACCCCGCACCAGTAGCTCCGCGGCAGCGCTTGGAGTGTGCCACGGATGCGGAAAACACTCACAACGAAAGGCAACGCAATGGTATCTCGTATCCGCAAACGGGTCACTTTCGCCCATGTCGTGGCGACCGTGGCCCTGGTGTTCGCGATGAGCGGCGGGGCGCTGGCCGCCAACCGCTATCTCATCACCTCCACGAAACAGATCAGCCCGAAGGTCCTCCATTCGCTCAAGGGCGCACGCGGCAAGCAAGGACCGGCAGGGCCGAGCGGCCCCGCGGGTCCCGCCGGACCCGTCGGCCCTGCCGGTCTTGCCGGCGCCAAGGGCGCAACCGGCGCGCCGGGCGCCCAGGGTCCTCAGGGCGAACCGGGTCCGCCCGGGAAAGACGGCACCACCGGCTTCACCGAAACGCTGCCGAGCAAGAAGACCGAGACGGGCGCCTGGGCCGCGACCAGCAGCGGCGCCGGCATTCTGCTTGCGCCGATCTCGTTCTCGATTCCGCTTCAGGCAGGGCTCGAAGCCACGCAGGTTCATTTCGTGGACACTGTTGCTAGTGGGAGCCACTCGATACCGCAATGCCCAGGAAACGCGCAAGAACCCGTGGCGGAACCAGGAAATCTGTGCGTTTACGAACAGCAGAGCTCCTTCAGCGCTCCAAAAGTAGAAATATTTCCTCCCGGTGGGGTGCCGCCCTTCCCCGCTTTCAAAGGCAAAGAAGGGGCCGGCACGAGCGGAGCGGTGGTATTCATACTCTCCAGCGAAGAAGGAAACTACATCTGGGGCTCATGGGCCGTGACCGCGCCGGAAGGAGCGTGAGCCTGGGCTCGTCCCGCGTGGCATTGTCTTGAAGTCACAGTGAAACGGCTGGATGCCGGAGCGTCCCTTGGTGAGGCGGCGCTCCGGCACCATGCCAGCATATGTGAGAAAGCACTAGCAAATGGCAGACCCCGCGACGGTTGCCCGTCGATTGCGAGAGCGCGGTGCTGAGATCGAGCAGGCGATCTTCGGGCGGGTGCGCACTCTCGCCCCGGACTCCTCTGACAGCCGCGATGCTGACTATCTGAGCGGTTTACGCTCGGCGGTCGCGGCGGCGATCGAGTTCGGTCTCAGAGGTCTGGAACGGGGGGAGGGCGGCCCGGCGGCGATTCCGGCGGAGACGCTCGCGCAGGCGCGGCGCGCCGCGCGCAGCGGTGTCACTCTCGACGCCGTGCTGCGGCGTTATCTGGCCGGCCATACGTTGTTGTGGGATTACGTGATGGAGGAGGCTGACCGTGCGGCGCTGGCTGGGCCTGCGAGCGGTTTGCGTGAGATGCTGCGCATCCAGGCGGCGCTGCTGGACCGTATCGTGGCTGCTGTCACGCGTGAGCACCTCGCTGAGCTGCGGCGCGCGGGCCGCTCCAGCGAGCAGCGACTGTTGGAACGGGTGCGGATGCTGCTGGCGGGCGAGTGCGCCGAGAGCGCGGTGCTCGGCTATCGGTTGGAGGCGGCGCACCTAGCTGTGATCGTCAAGGGTGCGGGTTGCCATGAGGCGCTGCGCGAGCTGGCGCAGCGGCTCGACCGCGAGCTGCTGTCGGTGCGGCGCGACGAGGAGACGGTGTGGGGATGGCTCGGTGGGCGCGAGCCCCCGCGCATGGTGGATGTCGAGGCCGCCGTGCTTGTCGTGGCGCGCGGTGACGGTGCCGCTGGCGCGTCTGGCGGGCGAGCTTGCGCGGCGCCCGGTTCTGCGGAGCGCTGCTCAACGCCATTGGTGTTGCGTTTCGCGGTCGGTGAGCCCGGGCGGGGTCTTGAGGGTTGGCGCTTCACTCACCGCCAGGCGCAGGCGGCGCTGCTCGTGGCGTTGCGCCAGGCGCAGACGCTGACTCGTTACGCAGACGTCGCGCTGCTGGCTTCCGCGCTCAACGACGATCTTCTCTCCAGCTCTCTGTCCGCCATGTATTTGGCGCCACTTCAGGATGTGCGCCACGGCCCGGCGTTGCGCGAAACGCTCGGCGCATACCTGGCCGCCGAGCGCAACGCCTCCGCGGCTGCCGCCGCGTTGGGTGTGGCGCGCAACACGGTCGATAACCGTCTTCGCGCGATCGAGGAGCAGCTCGGACGACCGTTGCAGCGCGCGCCCGCAGAGCTGGAAGTCGCGTTGCGACTGCACGATCTCGAATCCTCCGATACGGCGTTCTCAATCCAGCGCCGATGATTTGGGCACATTGCCATAGAACTAGTCGTGCTGCGCGGAGTATGAATCGGAATGGCCGCTGCGCGCGCGGGTGTGTGAAGAGCTGGTTGCTCGCGGGCGGACCCCGGCCTGTGTGCCGGAGATGGGCGCATATCCCTTTGGTGGGACGGCGTTCGCGGCCTGACCGATACGACCAGGAGGAATTTGATGAGACAAATGTGCAGGGGCATCTCAGCCGCGCTCGCGGTAGCGGTGGTTGCGAGCGCGATCGGCGCCAGTGCGGCGCTGGCCGCGCCGGAATGGTACGGAGCAGGACCGGAATGGCGTCAGGCCGGATCCCCGCTCTCCGAAGCGGCAACGACAGTCTCGAAAGGAAAAGTGAAGGTCTCCACGGCGTCGCCGAACGTCACGGTGGAATGCGAAGTTCGCGGCGAAGGCAAGGCCGGTCCGGGCGTCGCCGGTGAAGAAGCGAAAGTGACGATGTCCAACTGCATCTCTGTGGGAACCGTCACATGCGGCAGCCCTGCCATGACCGCGACGTTCCTGCCGTGGCACTCCGAACTGGTGCTGGTCGGCGGTGCACTGCGGGAGACGCTGACGGGAAGCGGCGGCAGCACTGGATTCAAACTTACCTGCACGATCGAAGGCATCGGTAAAGTGACAAACACCTGTCTGGGGTCGCTCGGAGCGGGCATCGCCACTGTGAGCAGCGGCGTCGAAGCGACGCTCAGCGGCAAAGAACTGCACTGCACGGTCAGCGGCAAAAACGACGGATCGATCGAAGGCACGCAGGTTCTGGAAGCTGTGACGGGAGGCAAGCTCGAAGCGACGTCAGCCGGCGTATTCACGAAACTGGCAAGCGCGCTGGAAGCGGGCCGCAGCGGCGAACTGAAGATCGAAGACAAAGGGTTCGCCGGAATTGGGGCAACCTGCCAGTTCACGACCACCGGCACGATCGAAACTCTCGGCTTGGGCAAGATCAACACCTTTTCCGCCCAAAACTGCAAACTGACCGGCTGCAGCTCGCCGGGCTCTGCCACGCCCATCAACCTGCCGTGGAAGACGGAACTCTACGAAGCCGGCGGGCTTCGCGGGCGGATCGTCAGCGGCGGCAGCGGCACACCGGAATGGTCCTTCTCCTGTGTTTTGGGGGGAATCCGCGTTGAAGATTCCTGCAGGCTGACCGTGAGCCCCGCAGTGGAAAACCTCCTCAACGACGTCAAGGACGTCTTCAGCGAAGCATTGACCAGCACGAAGTGCAGTCACGACGCAAACGAAGGCGAAGCGTTCTGGCAGGGCAGCCTCACGGTTGCGCCCCCCGCGAGCTTGGGGGCGATCCAGGTCAGAAAATAGAAGCAGTTCGAGTCGCTGCTAGCGGCTTGGACCAGCGAGGCGGTGGGGCCACGGCGACGTGGCCCCACCGTTTCGCCGCCTGCGCAGGATGAGGGCGATGCAGCGATCGGGTAGCGATCTCTGCGCCGCCGTTGATACGCTAGAGCGGCTTCCCGGGCGATTAGCTCAGCTGGGAGAGCGCCGCCTCGACAAGGCGGAGGTCACTGGTTCGAGCCCAGTATCGCCCATAACGAAGAAGCCCCGCCACTGCGGGGTTTTTTCGTGGGCGGGGAGGAGTCGGCGGGATCCGGATCATCGGCATATATACCGACGCCGGCTGAGGTTGAGCCAGCAGCGGATCGCCGAGGCAACCGGCATTGAGGGCGCCGTCATCAGCGGCCTTGAGGGGGGATACGGCGACAGCACGGAGTTCCGGGCGGCGCTGCTCGTCGTACCGCGACCGTAAGCATCCGCGCGAACTGGTTTGGACCGCTTCACATGGGCACATTGGAGGTTCCGCCGTTGATTCCCGCCGAGATGATCGCTGTAATGATCAACGAGCGCTTGCACCCACCGCCGGTGTTTCAGCGCGAGGGCATCGTCGAGGTCGAGCGCCGATGGGTGGAGGATGGTCTGCCGGACCACGAGATCCTTGGTGCCCTCGCCCACTGTTTTGGCTTCCTATGGGGGCTCTTGTCCGACGCGCACGCACGAAGCGGGATTGAGATGCTCGATGTACATGGGGTTGAGCATGTCGCTACGCCCAGGGTGCATCTCGGCTACCAGCCTGACTGTATGGCAGTAGCGCATCGAAAGCGCACTGCGTACATACACATGGGGACGGGCGACCTCTTGACGCACGAGTCGCGCGAGGTCGAGTTCGACCCCTCCACCGGCGAGGAAGCGGAGGACCGCTACGCCCTTACGTCTTTGCTCGATCGGTTCAAAGCCCACGCCGACGTTAAGACCAGCATGGATCGTGACGAGGAGTTCATCGTCAAATCGGCATTGATGGTAGACGTTGGTCGCGCAATGCTCGCCAAGGATGGCTACCACGTGAAGCTGGCATTCCTTTACACGCCTGACGGCCAGCATGAGAATCTGCAACTGCGGGGTACTGATCAACAGGAGAAGTACCTAGCGATGGAGTACGTTGCTGACCGTGTTCGGCTGCTAGGCGCAGATCAACTCCTCGCTCGTCCACGCTTACAAGCCTACAACCGAGCATTTGTGCGAGCGCGACGTACTGCGCGTCGTACACCTTTGCCCATCCAAGCTCATCAGCCACACGCCAGGCGGCCTCGATCAGGCTCGCCGGCCTGCGGATCTTCACGGGAGCCTTGAGCAGCCGCGCGAGCATCGTCTTGGCGCGTGCCTTGCTGATCTCTTCTCGCCATGCCATCTCGTGCAGCACCGAGCTCGCCTCCACGAGCATAAGCTGCGGCGCCACAAGCTCATGTCCTTTGAGGCGGGCGAAGCCCAACGGCGTGTGGGACGCCGCGACCGCCACCGACGCATCGACTACGAGCATGGCCGTCAGTGGCCGCTGCGGGAGCGATGCAGAGCGGCGACCCAGTTCGGCGCGGGCGAGCCGTCATCGCCGACCTGCCACTCATCGGGCAGCTCAGCCATCGGGAACAGCGTGTCCTCGATAGTCCGCAGGTCTCGGTCCTCGATCGCGTGGTGCTGGCCAATACGCCGCGCCGGCAGGCGTCCCGAGCGGATCCAGCGCCGGATCGTCTCGGGATTCCGGCCCACCCGATCAGCGGCTTGAGCTACGGTCAGCATGGAGATGATGGTACGCCTCGCTGCGGATGCCTACCCGTCGATCTATGCCCCGCAAGTGAGCGACACCGTGTCCGCCGCTATCAGAGCCTGGTTTGCGCGCTGCCAAGTTTCGCCCATTTTCTTCGCTGTGCGCAAACCAGGGTGCGCGGGAAGCTTCCTATTCAGGCTCAGAGGCTAGGAAGTAGACAGGCTTCAGGGGCAAGCGCCGCCGATCGAGGTCGGGAAGCTGTTGCATGTGTTGGACCCATAGCTCGACGAAGCGCTCGAGATCGACCAGCTTCAGTCGGCGCTTCTCCTGCGAGCGCGCCTCCCGCTCGGCTTGCGCTGAGAAGCCAGCGGCTGAAATGTAGATGCCTACGTCTTGATCGCCAAGAACAGCCATGAAGGAGCGCAGGCTCTCCGCCGAGACCTTCTCGCTCTCTCGGCGCTTGACCTGCACCTTGATCCGCGGCCCCGTGGTTCCCAGCGGGTCCGTGTGGGCGATCAGGTCGATCCCGCCGTCTGGACCCGGCGGCGCTATCCAGTCCACGTAGTAACCCATCGCCTTCAGCAGGGCAGCCACAAGACGCTGAAAATCATACGGCGGCATCGTCGTCAGATATGCGCGGATCTCTGCCCACGCCGAGTCTTCCGCCTCCTCAAGCGTGCCGGTGCTTTCGGCGACCTCGTTTGTCTGTTCGATCTCCGGTTGCGCGGGCTGGCGCTCCTTCGCCCATGCCCGGTAGCCCCGGTTCGCCTCCTGCTCGAAGGCTTCGGGGTCGGTGAACGATCGATAAGCCTGCCTGCCCTCCTCGGTCAACGACCAGGTGCCGCCGCTCTTGACGAGCCAGCCAGCCTTCACCGAGGTGATCGTGGAAAAGCGGATCGTCTTCTCGTAGCGCCGCACAGTCGGATTGCGCTCGTAGGTTTCTCGCTCGAACGCAGTGGGCGGCACAAGCTGCTCGACGGCCTTGAGGGCCTGTGCAGCCGGCAGCCCGTCCGGCTTGTCCATCAGCACCTCGAACACGCCGCGTACGAGTTCGCCGCGACGCCTGCTCGTGATCTCAGCCATCTATCGCCCCTCCATGCTCATCCGGGCATCATCTCACTCGTCGGCTGGCTGGGACTCGTCGTGTACCTGCCGACCCACACGGTCCCTAAACTCTGACTATGGCCACCGCGGACCACACAATCCGGCTCCCAAGCGACACGTATGCGCGCCTTCTGGCGGAGGCGCCGCGCCGCCACCGAGCTGTCGAGGAGATCGCCGGCGAGATGCTGGACGAACAACTGCCGCAGCCGATCACAGACCGCGAGCGAGCACATGCGGCGCTGGATCGTCTCGCTTTGCTCAGAGCCCGTGTTGGGCATGGTGTCGATGCCACGACACTGATACGCCAGGGCCGCGACGAGCTAGACCGGCGCATCGCCTCCGGCGAGTGACCGTCGTCATCGATGCGAACGCGCTGGTGGCGCTGCTCGCCAGCGAGCCGCACGGGCCGACGGTCGCGAAGCTAATCGAGCAGTGGGTCGCCGAGGAGCGCTAACTGCACGCGCTGGCGCTCGCGCGTTACGAGATCGCCAACGTTCTCGCGCGCCAGCTAGCGACCGGACAGCTGTCAAAGGATGACGTGGAGAGCGGCTGGCAGGCCCTTGAAGAGCTGCCGATCACCTACCGCACCCTCATCGATGGCGCAGCTGTTATCGACGTGGCAACGACGCTCGGGCGACGCAGCGCGTTCGACGCCGCATACGTAGAGCTCGCCCACAGCCTCGACGCTGAGCTATGGACGCTCGACGGTCCGTTGGCGCGCAACGCGGCGGAGCAGAAACTGCCCGTCCGCCTCATCGGGAGCAACGACGAAAACGGTCAGGAGACCGTGATCGCCGATGTGTCCACAGCCGAACCGTCCGACCAAGAGCGCTCGCAGCCTACGTAGCCGACGAAGACTCCGAACGGTCGGGTCACGCGACCCGGACGGCCGGCACCGTCATCAGCGCATGGTTTGCGCGCTGCCAAGTTTCGCCCATCACACGAATCTGCCCGCGCAGGAGCGGAAATGCCTGGAAACCCGTCATTTCGACTCCTTCGTGGCGGGTTCGCCGCCCACGACAAGGGCGGACAGTCGCGGACGCTGAGGATCTCCGCTTGAGGAGGCCGATCGCAAACACCAACGATGAGGGGAGCTCACGGCCAACTTCTTCGACGTTGTTGTAGCGCAGGCTACGACTTACCGGGAACGAGAAGAACGGCGGCGTGAAGCGGAGAGCCAGCGCCTTGCGCGCGAGCACGAGGACAGAAGCCGCCGAGGAACGGGCGGCGGCGGAGAAGCTGCGGGGGCGCGAGTAGCGCCAATTGAGCGCTCCCGGGCGAGAGTACCCGGAAAACAGGCTATGTGCAGTTAGGGCAGTTATGCTAGGATCGTCTCGTGAAGACCCTGCATCTTGACCCCGCCGCCCGTGACCAGGCTGCGCTTGTAGCCGAGGAGATCGAGAGGATGCTGGCGGATGGCAAGCATGTGGCTGTGACGCTTGCTGAGGAGCAGGAGTTGCTCTCCCCTCAGCAGGCCGCTGATCGACTCGGGTTCTCCCGCCAGCATGTGATGCGGCTGATCGGCTATGGCGACCTTGAGGCTCAGCGGCTGCCTGGGTCCAGCCACTGGAAGATCCAGCTCTCGTCGGTACTCGCCTTCGAGGAGCGCCGAGCGGAGCATGAGCGCTTGACGGCGCAGTGGGCGCGTGAGCTTGACGGTGAGGTCTCCGGGAATGATGAAGTCCACGTCGCGGGCCGGGTGGCCGTCATCGTGAGAGCTTGACGCCACCGTTGGAGGTCTTCACGCAGGATGTACACGAGTCAAAGCGCCAGGCTGACCGACCAAAGGACCGCGAGTATCTCCGGCGGGCCGAATCTCATCAGCGAAGGTCCAGCCACGCTCGTGGCACTCCTGTCGGTGTCCAGTGGTGCCTCCCGGCGTTAGGCAGCCCTGACGCCCTCGCGCTCAGCGGCCTTCAGCGCGATGATGGCGCGGTAGCTGCCGTGCGGTGGCGCTCAACGGGACTGTGATCACCGGCACCGGCGAGATCTTCAGCAGCTCGGTCGTCACCGTTCCCAGCATCCCGTGCAGACGAGAATGATCCTTGGCGCCGAGCACGATCGCGCAAGCATCGTGGCGGCGTGCCGCGTCGATCAATGCGTTCACAGGATCGTCGTCTGAGACTTCGGTGTGAAGGTCGACGTCAAGCAGCGCATCCTCGCCATCCAGCGCCAGCTCGTCGAGGATCGCCCGGCCAAGCTTGCGGCGCTCGCTGCTGCCGATGAGCGGCGCCGGCGGCAGATGCTGCGGGCGGCACGCGTGGACGAGCACGAGCTTGCCGCCGGTAAGCAGTTGGCTTGTTGCCCAGTTCGCGGCATGGCGGGAGCTCTCGCTGCGGTCATACCCAAGGATCATGCATGGCGTGCGCCGCCCCCTCGTCGCACGCCCCGAAGATGCTGCGCGTGAGACCTCCGAATGCATGACACGCACGCTATGCGCCACCGGTCGGCGCGACAGCCGCAGAACCCACCGTTGACCGCCGTGATAACTACTGACACTCAACCATTCTCTGCATCCGTGCGTGTGCTCGCGCGCCTGCGGTGCTCCTTGCCGCCACTCGGTGAAAACACCGGATGCGGTGCGGAGAAGAACTCCAGATCCTGAGGTGATGAGCTCATCGAGCCGCGTCTTCAGGTGCCGAGGTTCGGACTGGCAGCCGACTCCCGCGCTGAGGCAGCTCGGCTCCACACCCGCATCGCCCCGCGTGCCGCGAGCGCCGGAATGAGCGAGGTGTCCCCGCTGGCGAATGACCTCGACGCCGAGGAGACCGTCGAGCTCCTGCTGCGCGACCTGCGCAGCTCCCGCGAGGGACTCACCATGCGCGAGGCGCAGCGGCGACTCGTGCAGTACGGCGCCAACGAGCTGAGCCGTCGCGGACGCCCGCGCTGGCCTGCGGAGATCGCCCGACAGCTGACCCATCCGCTCGCGCTGCTGTTGTGGGTCGCCGCCCTCCTGTCGTTTGCCGTCGGGAGCGAGACCGTCGCGATCGCGGTGCTGCTCGTAATCGTGCTCAACGCCGCGTTCGCCTTCGTGCAGGAGCTTCAAGCCGAGCGGGCGGTCGAGGCGCTCGCCGGCTATATGCCCCAGCACGCAACCGTGCTGCGCGACCGCGCCCCACACGTCATCGAAGCGAGCGGTCTCGTGCCCGGCGATATCGTCATGCTGGCGGAAGGCGATCGCATCCCAGCCGACATGCGCCTGCTCGCCGGTGCGCTGGAGGTCGATCTCTCGACGCTCACCGGAGAGTCGGTGCCGGCGCTGCGCTCAGCCGAGCTGCAGGACTCGCACGTGCCCCGGCTGGCGGCGCGCGATCTGGTGTTCAGCGGCACGAGCGCCACGGGCGGGGAGGCGCGAGCCGTCGTGTTCGCCACCGGGATGCACACCGAGATCGGACGCATCGCCGCTCTGTCGCAGCGTGTGAAGGAGCGGCCCAGCCCGCTCGAGCGGCAGGTGCGCCGTGTCGCCTGGCTGATCGCCGCGATCGCAATCGGGATGGCGATCGCGTTCGTGCCGCTCGCCATCTTCGGCGCCGGCCTGTCGGTCAAGAGCAGCGTCGTGTTCGCCGTCGGCCTGCTCGCCGGCAACGTGCCCGAGGGCCTGTTGCCCGTCATCACGCTCGCGCTCGCCGTCGCCGTCAGCCTGCTCGCGCGCCGCGGCGCGCTCGTCAAGCGACTGAGCGCTGTGGAGACCCTTGGCTCCACAGATGTGATCTGCACCGACAAGACCGGCACCCTGACCCAGAATCGAATGCGTCCCGTCGCCGCCTGGAGCCTTGCGGGCGAGAGCACGTTCGATCGCGACACTCGCACTTCGGGCAATCCCGCGGCATTGCGGGCGCTCGCACAGGTGGCTGCCCATTGCAACGACGCGCGCATCGACGTCGACGGGCAATCGGTCGGCGATCCGACCGAGATCGCGGTGCTGCTCGCCGCCCGCGCGCTCGGCGCCGACGTCTCGCCCGCAAACAGGGAGCGCGACCGTCGTCACCGTTACAGCTTCGACCCGCAGCTCAAGCTGATGAGCACCCTCGACACCTGCGAAGGCGCCCAGTGGTTGCACACCAAGGGGGCGCCGGAGTCGGTGCTCCCCCGCTGCACCAGCGTCACCGACGAGCATGGGCACACGACCCGGCTGGAGCAGGACACCCGCGCGCAGATCACTCGCCAGGTGGAAAGCTACGCCCACCAAGGGCTGCGCGTCCTCGCACTCGCCCACCGCCCGCTGCGATCGGAGCACCGCCCCATCGTCCGTGAGCAGGCCGAGCGCAACCTGTGCTTCCTCGGCCTGATAACGATGCTCGACCCACCCAGGGCAGAGGTTGCAAACGCCGTATCGAGATGCCACGCCGCCGGCATCCGCATCATCGTCATCACCGGCGACCACCCACTGACCGCCGCGGCGATCGCGCGGCAGGTGGGCATCGGCGCCGCGAAGGCGAAGGTGGTCCTCGCCGAACGCTTCGACCATCGCAACGAGCGCGAGATCGAGCAACTGCTCGCAGACGGCAGCGAGATCGTGTTCGCGCGCGCTTCACCGGAGGCCAAGCTGCAAATCGCCGAAGCGCTGCGTGCGCAAGGACACGTCGTCGCAATGACGGGCGACGGCGTCAACGACGCACCCGCCCTGCGCTGCGCCGACATCGGCGTCGCCATGGGCCGCACGGGGACTGACGTCGCCAGGGAGGCCGCCACGATGATCCTCACCGACGACGACTTCGCCACGATCGTCACCGCGGTTGAAGCCGGACGACAGGTTTACGACAACGTGCGCAAGTTCATCGTCTACATCTTCACGCACGCCACTCCAGAGGTGATCCCGTTCCTCGTGTTCGCGCTCGCCGGCGGCGCGATCCCGATCCCGCTGCCGGTGCTGCTGCTGCTCACCTTCGATGTCTGCACCGAGACCCCGCCTTCGCTCGCGCTCGGCCGCGATCCCGCCGAACCAGGCGTGATGCAGCGCCCGCCACGCTCTCCCAACGAGGGCGTGATCCGCGGCCCGATGCTCGTCAGGGCGTGGCTGTTCCTCGGTGTGATCGTCTCACTGCTCTCGCTTGGCTGCTTCTTCGTCGTCCTCACCCAAGCCGGCTGGCACGCCGGAGACCCGACCGGCGCAGGCTCACCTTTTCACCACGCCTATCTGCAAGCCACCACGATGACGTTCCTCGCCATGATCGCCGGACAGATCGGCACGGCGTTCGCAGTTCGCACACAACGCGCATCCCTCGGCCAGATGGGCTTCTTCAGCAACCCCTACCTGCTGCTCGCGATCGTCGTCGAGCTGATGCTCGCCGCGATCATCGTCTACGCCCCGCCGTTGCAGAACCTGCTCGCCACCGCCAGCCCACCCCCGAGGTACCTGCTGCTGCTGCTCCCTTGCCCGCTGATCGTCTGGGGCGCCGACGAACTGCGCAGGCTGCTCGCACAGCGCCACTGCACGGCGACAGGCAGCCAGATCGCCTCGCCCGCGCGTTAGCTCAGCGCGCCTCACGACCATCCGACGCGTGCCGGTTCCCCGCCCGATGCACGGTGCGCGGGGCGCTCGCCCTCGCCTCATCGCCGGCAGCCCAGACTCTACGCTTGGCGCGTGCCACGCGAGCCGGACACCCGGAGGGAGCTGACCTTCGACGAGGAGCTGCTGCTCTGGCTTGGCGATGAGACCCCAGAGGTGCGGGCTGCCGACTCCCAGCGCGTGCGCGCCATCGCCGGCGAGTTCGCCCGCGGCTTTGACGCGCTCTCACGCGTGCGCCGAGCGGTGACGGTGTTCGGCTCGGCGCGGACGCCGCGCGAGCACCCCCACTACAAGCTCGTGCGCGATCTGGGTGCATGCCTCGGAGGCGCCGGCTACGCCATCATCACCGGTGGCGGTCCCGGGCTGATGGAGGCAGCCAATCGCGGCGCACGCGATGCCGGCGCGCTGTCGGTGGGGTGCAACATCGAGCTTCCGCACGAGCAGGCGCTGAACTCCTATCTGGACATCGGGTTGAGCTTCCGTCACTTCTTCGCGCGCAAGGTGATGTTCGTGCGTTACGCGAGCGCCTTCGTAATCGCACCCGGCGGCTACGGCACGCTGGATGAGCTGTTCGAGGCGCTGACACTGATCCAAACCGCCACGATCCGCCATTTCCCCGTGATCCTGCTCGGCAAGAGCGAGTGGGAGGGACTGCTCGACTGGCTGCACACCCGCGCACTCGCCGAAGGGCATATCGGTGCCGCGGATCTCTCCACGCTGCACGTCGTCGAGCAGCCCGCCGAGGCGTGCCAGATCGTCAACGCCGCGTATGAGCGTCAACGTGAGCACGGCGTCCGCCAGAGACGACGCTCAAGTCCGCCCGAAGGCGCTCGGTGATTACTACGGAAGAGCGCGAGGGTCAGCCCCGATGCCCGCGCTCGGTCGTACTCATATGGTGGGACTGCAATGCCAGGACGCAGCCTTCGCATCGCGCGCATCGCCGGCATCCCCGTGGGGGTCAGCCCGTGGTGGCTTGCCATCCTCGGCCTCATCACGTGGTCGCTCGGCGCCTCCTACTTTCCGGAAACGATCCACGGCGTCAGCCCCGTTGCCTCCTATGCGCTGGGTTTGGCGAGCGCGCTGCTTCTGTTCGCGAGCATCCTCGCGCACGAGTTCGGGCACGCGCTCGTCGCACGCAGATATGGCGTCGAAGTGGAAGAGATCGACCTGTGGCTGCTCGGCGGGGTATCGCGAATGCGTGGGGAGGCGCACGAGCCGCTCGATGAGCTGCGCTACGCCCTCGCCGGTCCCGCTGTCACCGCGGTAATCGCCGCGTTCTTCGGGGTGGTTGCGCTGCTGTTGCCATCTTCGACACCGGCTGCCATTCGTGCGCTGGTCGAATACCAGGCGCTCGTCAACGGTTTGATCCTCGTGTTCAACCTGCTGCCGGCGTTCCCGCTCGACGGCGGGCGCGTGCTGCGCTCGCTGTTGTGGCGCCACAGCGGCGACATCGGCAAATCGACGGGGACTGCGGCGAGCGTCGGACGCGGGTTTGGATTCTTGATGATCGGCTTGGGCGGCCTGGAGCTGATAAGCGGCGCTCCCCAGGGCCTGTGGCTTGCGTTGATCGGATTCTTCGTGGTGATGGCCGCCGGCGCACAGGCAACGAGCGCCGAGGTGCACGCCGCCCTCTCCGGTGTGCACGCCAGCGAGCTGATGTCGACGCCCGCGGTGAGCATCCCCGAGCACACGCCTGTCGCGCACGCCGCCAGAGCCTATTTTCGACCCTACCGCTACACCGCGTTCCCGGTGGTGGACGAGCTGGGCCGAGCGGTCGGATTGGTGAGCATCGCTCAGATCGAGGCCCTCACTCGTCAGCACCGCGCCTCACAGGAGCTCGCCGGCGTGGTGGATCGCGACCCGAGCTTGATCGTCCACGGTGAGGAGGATGTCGCCGGTCTGCTGGAGCGGCCGGCGTTCGCCCGTGTCGGACGGGCGGTGGTCGTTGACGAGCCGGGCAGGCCGCTCTGCTTGATCTCGATCACCGACGTGCAGCGTGCGTTGCGGGTCTCCGGGCTTGGCGAAAGCGCCGCGAACGGGCACGCTGCGACCGGCTGAGCGCCTCGCTCAGCGGGGAAAGCGAGCATTCGAGTGTGGCGGATGAGCAGTGGGGTAGCTTGCTGGCAATGGCTCGTTTGCCGCTCAAACCGATCGGAAAGGGCGCTCGGCTTGCGCCGATGCTCACCGCCGCAGATCTCCTGTGGCTTGCCACACGGCATGTCGGGCGGCTCGACGCCGCTGAGCGGCGGCGGCTGATCGCGCTCGCGCGCAAGTCGCACGGGCGGCTTGGATCGCTCAGCAAGGCGGAGCGCTCGGAGCTCGGCGTGTTGCTGACCGCCTTGGAGCCGCGATTGTTCGTCGGGTCGGCGCTGAAGAGGCTCAGCCCCGTGCCGCTGCCCAAGCGCCTGTTGTTCGGCCCACGCGGCAATCGAGCGCGCAGAGCAGCCGGGTAGCGGCGGTTGCGCGCCTGCCGCTCGCCGTGGCTTGCGGCGGCACGCGGGGTAGAACCCCGGCGTGATCCCACCGCCGATCGAGCGCATCGACAGCTGGGCCGGCCAGCGGGTGGAGGCGCTGATACGCGCTCACCACCGCCGGCGCCTGGCGCGCATGGGACGCTTGCACCAGCTCAACCCTCCAGACGACGGGCTGCTGTGGTGCGCCGGGCATCCTGCCCCGAGGGAGGGGTGCGAGCTGGAGGTGCTGATCGACGGCGCGCAGGCGCTTCCGCGCATCGCCGAGGCGCTGTTGGGAGCACGCTCGCACATTCACATCGCGGGGTGGCATCTGGGACCGGACTTCGGGCTCACCCGCGACGCCGGGGCGCAACGCTTGCGCGACCTGCTTGCAGAGTTGGCTGAGCGCGTCGAGGTAAAGGTGCTGCTCTGGGCGGGGTCCCCGCTGCCCGTTTTCACCCCCGATCGAACCGACCTGCGGCGTGTGCTCCGGGCGCTCACGCGCGGCACACGCGTGAGGTGCGCGCTCGACGGTCGCGAGCGTCCGATGCATTGCCATCACGAGAAGCTCGTGATAGTCGACGGGGAGATCGCGTTCGTCGGGGGCATCGACCTGACTGCGCTTGGGGGCGATCGCTTCGACTCGAGCGAGCACCCGATGCGCTCGCGGCTCGGCTGGCACGATGTCGCCTGTCGCATCTCAGGCCCGGCTGTGGGGGACGTCGAAGAGCACTTCGCTGCACGCTGGCGTGAAGCGAGCGGCGAGTCGCTGCGTGCGGCGCCGGCTCCGCGCGACACAGGCGCCCACACCCTTCAAATCGCGAGGACGCTCCCCGAGAGCATCTACGACTTCCAGCCCCACGGAGACTTTCGAGTGCTCGAGGCATACACGCGTGCGCTGCGCTCCGCGCGCAAGCTCGTCTATATCGAGAGCCAGTTCCTGTGGTCTTCGCAGATCGTCGACATCCTGGTCCACAAGCTCCGCACCCCGCCGAGCGACGAGTTTCGCGTGATCGTCCTGCTGCCCGCCAAGCCCAACAACGGCGCCGACACGACGCGGGGGCAGCTGGGTGTCCTCGTCGACGCCGACCACGGCGCCAAACGCTTTCTGGCGGCGACGATCTCCGCGCGCAGCGGCGCCCTTGCGGCGCCCCTGTACGTACACGCGAAGGTGGGCATAGTCGACGATCGCTGGCTGACGATCGGCTCCGCCAACCTCAACGAACACTCGCTCTTCAACGACACCGAGATGAACGTCATCAGCTGCCATCCGGAGTTGGTGCGCGAGACTCGCCTGCGGCTGTGGGCCGAGCATCTGGAGCGAGCGGTGGATGACGTTCAGGGCGACTCGACGCAGGTCATAGACGAGCTCTGGCGGCCTATCGCCAGCGAGCAGCTCCAGCGGCGCGCACGCGGACACAGCCCAACCCACAGGTTGCAGGAGCTGCCAGGCGTCTCGCGCCGCTCGATGGCTCTGCTCGGCCCCCTGCAGGGCGTTCTCGTCGACGGCTGAGCTCCGGTCGGCGCCGTCGCGCGGCATGTCGAGCGAAGGCGCCACAATGAAGCCATGCGCATCCGAGCCGTCGATGGCTCCTTTCCAACCGCCCCGCTCGCCGCCGCCTCGCTGATCGGCGGCTACGCGGTGGCGTCCTCCACCGGTTCGCGCCCGCTCGGGGGACTGGTGCTCGGGGCGGGCGGCGTCGCCTGCGCGTGGATATGGAACGCGCGTTGCGGGCGGCGCATGGCAGTCGAGCTCGCCGGTGTGGGACTCGTGGCATTCGCCGGCTCCCACGCCCTGGCGCTGGCGGTGGGCGCGTGGCCCGCTGTGCTGCTCGTGTCCGCCGCCACCGCGAGCGTCGTGTGGGTGCGCGCCGACGCTCCGCTTCGGAGTCGCCTGCACGAGCTGTAGCTTGCCCGGCGTGTCGACGGTCCAGCAATCACAGCAACGCCTCGACACCCGTCTTCGCCTTCGAGGCGACTCGATCTTGCATGCGGACAACATGGATGTGCTGCCGGGCTTGCCCGACGCGAGCTTCCAGCTGGTTTACATCGACCCGCCGTTCAACACCGGCACGATCCAATGCCGGCGCACGCTTTCCACCGTGCCCGATCCGCAGGGGGAGCGGACCGGCTTCCAGGGCAAGCGCTATCGGTCGAGCCTTCTCACCGAGTCGCGCTACCGCGACACGTTCGAGGACTACCTCGGATTTCTAAAGCCGCGCTTGCTCGAAGCGCATCGGCTGCTCACACCCAGCGGAACGCTCTACTTTCACATCGACTACCGCGAGGCGCACTACTGCAAGCTCCTGCTCGACGAAATCTTCGGTCGCGAGTGCTTTCTCAACGAGATCGTCTGGGCTTACGACTATGGCGCACGCTCCAAGCGGCGCTGGCCCGCCAAGCACGACACCATCCTGGTGTACGTCAAGGACTCGCGCTGCTACCACTTCGATTCAGAGGCAGTCGATCGCGAGCCCTACATGGCTCCCGGGTTGGTGACACCTGAGAAGGCGGCGCGCGGAAAGCTGCCAACCGACGTGTGGTGGCACACGATCGTGCCCACAACCGGCGCTGAGAAGACCGGCTACCCGACGCAGAAGCCAGAAGGCGTGGTGCGCCGCATCGTGCAGGCGTCCACCCGTCCCGGCGACTGGTGCCTTGACTTCTTCGCCGGAAGCGGAACGCTCGGCGCCGTCGCGGGCGAGCTCGGACGACGCTACGTGCTCGTGGACTCCAATCCAGACGCCGTGGCCGTGATGCGCAAGCGGCTTCCAACGGCGTCCTTTTCGGGGCCGGAGGGCTCGGATAGAGGCGCTCCCGGGTAAGGCGGCTTTCAGTGATCGACCTGCACTGCCACATCCTGCCCAACCTCGACGACGGGGCGTTGAGCATGCAAGACAGCGTGGCGATGGCAAAGCAGGCACGCGACGACGGGATCGAGGCGGTGTGCGCCACGCCTCACATCCGTCACGACCACGATGTTCACATCCCCGAGATCGCCTCGCGCGTGGCTGCGCTGCAGAGCCGTCTGGATCGGGAGGGAGTTGGCGTGAGCATCCTGCCTGGCGGCGAGGTTGCCCAGACCTGCGCAGCCCGGCTCACCGACGAGGAGCTGCGCCGCGTCTCACTCGGCGGAGCCGGGGGATGGGTGCTGCTCGAGCCGGCGCCCGGCCCGCTGGGAGACGATCTCGCACACGTCGTGGATGGGCTCGCGCGACGGAAATCGCGCACGATCGTCGCCCATCCCGAGCGCCACGCCGGCGCGGATCTGGAGGAGCGCCTGCTGGGCCTCGTTCGGCGTGGGTGCCTGATCCAATGGACCGCGCAGTTCGTGCTCGACGCCAAACCCGAAGACCTCGTCCTGCGCTACGCCCGCGACGGGCTCGTCCACCTGCTTGCAAGCGATGCTCACTCCTCGCTCGCCGGGCGCCGCGTGGAGATGGCGAGCGCATTCGAGCGCCTGGTCGAGGTGTGCTCGCCTGAGTGGGTTCAGTGGATGGCTGAGCACGCCCCGCGGGCGATCGTCGCCGGCGAGCCGCTCGAACCGCCCCGAGCGGGCGGCGGTCCACCGCTCACGCAGGTGTGAGCGCCCGGAGGCCACCCATCACGCCGCCTTTGCCAAATCCGGCCAGGGCTCCAGCCGAACGCTGTCGAGGAGACGCTCCACCACGTCGCGCGAGGCGCTTCCCAAGCCGCGGCGCAGGAAGTTCGCGGCTCCCGCCGCCGCCCCGATCGCCACCGCGCGCTCGAAGCTCTCGCCGAGCGCCCACGCCGCCGTGAGCGCTCCCATCATCGCGTCGCCGCAGCCCTCGCGGTAGCCGCGCTCCAGGCGCGGGGAGATCAATCGCAGCGGCCGCTCGCCGTGCAAGACGAGCGCCGGCTGCTCGCCGCGTGTGACGATCACGTTCTCTGCACCCGCCTCGCGCAAGCGCCGGGCGCCAGCCAGCAGGTCCTGCGGCTCGGACACCGGTCCGCGCACGAACTCGGCGAGCTCCCAGTCGTTGAGCTTGGCGAGATCGGGCTTGCCGCGCAACGCGCTGTCCATCCGCGGGGACGACAGATCCACGAGCACCCGGCAGCCGTTCGCCTTGGCGTCCGCCACGAGATCGCCATAGGTCTCCAGCGGCAGGCTGCCGCCGGGCATCGGGTTGGTGACGATCAGCCATCCGCACGCGATCGCTTCGGCGCACGTCAGAGAGAACAGCTCGTCGAGCTCGTGGCGCGTCGGCGGGTCGCTCACCGTCATCGCCACGATTTGGCGGCTGCCCGAGCGCCTGTCCATCACATAGCAGCCGCTTGGCGCGCCGCTGTCCACCAACCTCAACTCACCCGGCGACACCGTTTCGGCCAGCACGCCCCGCAGCAGCTGGCCGCTCTCCCCGCCGATGAACCCGCACAGCACCGGCACAGCGCCCATGTGCGCCACCATCCGCCCCACCCAAGGCCCCTGGCCGCCGGCGTGGAAGTGAATGCCCTGACGATCCTCGTCCTCGCGCTCGATCGTCACCGTCAGCAGCGGGTGGGGGGCGAACAGCGCCACCCTGGGCGGGGACTCGCTCATGCCCCCCGGTTGCCCGCTCGAGCGCGATGCGGAACATCGGGCTCGAGCTCCGCCAGCGCTTGCAGCTCCTCTTCGAGCTGCGCGACGATCGTCTCCGGGTCGGGGATCAACGCGGCGTCCACCATCAACCCGACGGTCACCGCTGCGCGGTAGCTGAATATCGACACGCTCATGCCGATGTGGCCTGAGGTTGGAGCCCATACGAGCACCGTGTCGACGGGGGCGCCCGCGAAGTACACCGTGCGGCGCGGCCCCGGCACGTTGGTCATCACAGCCGTGCCCTTGCCTGTGAACAGATCCACCACGCGCTTCTCCACCGGCAGCGGGGCGAAGCCCATCGCGCCAAGGATCCCGTAGGAGACGGGCGCGTCGCGCGAGTGCTTGATCTCATCCATGCGCCGGTGCACTTCGAGCAGCCTGCGATAGCTGCCGCTCACGCCCACCGGCAACGGCAGGAACACCAAACCGAAGCGGTTGCCCAGCTCTCTCGGCACCGGCTCATCCAGCGGTCGCAGGTTGAACGGGACGATCGCCTGTATCTCGGTCACCGCTCCACCGCGGCGCTGCAGGTAATGGCGCAGCGCGCCGCTCACCGCGGCGAGCAGCACGTCGTTGACGGTTGCGTCGTGCTCGTGAGCGATCCGCTTGACGAGCTTCAAATCCAGCGGAGCGCTCCACGCCACCCGGCGGCTGACGTGCGGCTGGCCCTTGATCGCGCTCGCCTGGTCTGAGGGGGTGAGCGTGAGCTTCACCACGGTGCTCGCGTCGCGCACCACCTCGCCGGCGAGCCGGCGGGCGTGAGGGGGATGGGTGGCCACATCCACTCCATGCCTCGCCACGGCGCGCGCCGCGCGGCCGGTCAACGACACGGTGCCGCGCAACGGGGCGGTGACCGTCCCCAGAGGGCTTTTCGCCAGCCGTCCATCTCGGGACGGTCGGGGACGCTCGCCGTCATCGGGTCCGGCGATGCCGGCGTTGCGAGTGGTGTCGGTGAGCGACAGCATCACCCGCGCGAGCGCGATCCCGTCGGCGATGCAGTGGTGCATGCGCACGATCACCGCACACCCGGACCCGTATCCGTCGACCAGGTACATGCTCCACAGCGGCTTTGTGAAATCCAGCGGCGTCGCCATCAGATCGCCGAGGAGCTCGCGCAGCGCTGTGTCGTCTCCCGGCGAGGGCAGCGCGCGATGGTGGATGTGGTGGTCGAGCTGGAACTCCGGGTCGTCCTCCCAGCTGGGCGTGCGCAGCATCGACAGCCGGCTCTCAGCCACCCGCCTGCGAAAGCGCGGATAGCGGTCCACGAGCCGTCGCTGCACGATGCGCCGCAGGCGTCTGAGATCCACCTGCTCGCCGAACAGGAGCACCGAGTTGATCACCATCAGGTTGGTGGGGCGCTCCATGTGCAGCCACGCGGCGTCCGCGCGGCTCATGCGCGTGCTCACGGCGCTGTCTCTGTCCTGTAGAGCGCGTCGAACAGCTCGGCGTAGCGGTCGTACACGACCGCGCGCTTGACCTTCAGCGTCGGCGTCAGCTCGCCGCCGTCCTGGGAGAGGTCGTGGTCGAGGATCGCAAAGCGCTTGATCTGCTCGATCCGAGCGAGTTTCGAGTTCACCTCGTCAACCGCCTGCTGCACCACGGTGCGAACGCGGTCGTCGTGCGCCATCGCCGCCGTGTCCCCGGGGAGGTGCAAGCGCTCCGCCAGCTTGCCCTGCTCGTCTCGATCCAGTGTCACCATCGCCACCAGATAGGGGCGCGCGTCGCCGTACACCACCGCCTCGGATATCCAGCGCGTATCGCGCAGCGCGTTCTCGATGTTCGCCGGCGTGATGTTCTTGCCGCTCGAGGTGATGATCAGGTCCTTCTTGCGGCCCGTCACCACCAGATAGCCCTCGTCGGTGATCGCCCCCAGGTCGCCCGAGGCGAGCCAGCCGTCTGCATCGATCGCCTCGCGCGTGGCTGCCTGGTTCTTGTAGTAGCCCTCGAACACGTTCGGCCCGCGGATCAACAGCTCTGCGTCGGGTGCGACCTTCAGCTCCACGCCCGGCAGCGGACGCCCGACCGTGCCCAGCCGCAGCTCCTCGGCGGTGTTGAGCGTGGCAGCCGCCGTGCTCTCGGTCAGGCCGTACCCCTCCAGCACCACGATTCCGCATGCGTCGAAGAACTCGAGCAGCTCGCGCGCGATCGGCGCCGCGCCGACGAGCGCCGCCTCGAGGCGCCCGCCGAAGATGTTGCGCACCTTCGACAGCACGAGCGCATCCAGCAGGCGGTGGCGGGCGCGCTGGATCGGGTTTGGCCTCGCGCCCTGGGCACGCATGCGCCGCAGCGAGCGGCTCTGCGTGAGCGCGCGCCTGAACAGCGTGCGTTGCAACGGAGGCCCGTCTTCGATCTGGCCGAGGATCGCCCCGTGGATCTTCTCGTAGATGCGCGGCACCGCCGGGAAGTGAGTGGGGCGGACCTCCGCAAGCTCCTCGACGATCCGCTTGGAGTCCCCACCCCAATAGGTCACCTGCGCGCCGACGTCGATCGCGACGAACTGCGCCACCCGCGCCAGTACATGGGCGAGCGGCAGGAACTGGTAGAAGGAGTGGGTGGGAGCGAGCATCAGCCGCTTCGCGTAGGCGCGCGCCGTGTACAGGATGTTGGCGTGCGTCAGCAGGCACCCCTTCGGCGGGCCGGTGGTGCCGGAGGTGTAGACGAGCGTGGCGAGATCGGTCGGGGAGACGCTCTCCACGCGCTCGCGCACGGCGTCCTGCGCCACATCCGCCCCGCGCTCGCGCAGCTCCGGCAGGGTGATCGCGTCGGGCGCCTGCCCGTCGATCACAACCACCTGCTGCAGTTGTGGCAGGCGCTCGCGAACCTGGCTTACCTTCTGTGCCTGCGAGGCGTCCTCGCAGAACACCACCTTCGAGTCGGAGTGCCCGAGCACATACGCGCACTCCTCGGGTGAGTTGGTGTGGTAGACGGGCACCACCACCGCGCCCGCGCACAGCGCGCCGCAGTCGGCGAACGTCCACTCGGCGCGCGTCGAGCAGAGGATCGCGACGCGGTCGCCGGCGCCGATGCCGAGCGCCATCAGCCCGCGCGCTATCTCGCGGCTGACGACACCGAGTTCTGCGTAGGACAGAGACACCGTGTCGCCGTCCAGGGGGAAGCGCATCGCCACGCTCGCCCCGCGGTGCGCCGCATCGAGCACGAGCCCGCCGAGCGTGTCGCTCTGCTCGACACGCTCGGCTCCAGACGGGGAAAGGAAGGTCGGATCAGAGGTTGCTCGCATGTTTGGCGCTGCCATTCAGTTCGCTTCGCATGACGGCTGCCTCTCTATTACGGGTTACCTCCATTCGACCGTGCTCACACCGTGACAAAGCTGTGAACTCGCTCCATCCGCAGTAGCCCGGGCCGGCCCGGCGGCTAACCCGGCGAGCGCGGTGGGTAACTGCGGACCGGTAGCCTCCATGCGTCATGGCCACCACGGTCAACCTCCCCGACGGCAAGACGCTCGAGCTCTCCGCCGGCGCCACCGGCGCCGACGCAGCCGCGGCGATCGGGCCGGGCCTCGCCAAGGCGGCGCTGGCAATCGAGGTGAGCCACCCCGAGGCGGGCGAAGGCGGTGAGCTGCGCGACCTGAGCCGTCCGCTGCCCGACGGGGCGACGGTGCGAATCGTCACCTCCCGCGACCAGGAGGAGGCGCTCGCGTTGATCCGTCACGACGCCGCGCACGTGCTCGCCACGGCTGTGATGGACATGTACCCGGGAGTGAAGATCTCGATCGGCCCGGCGATCGACAACGGCTTCTACTACGACTTCGAGTTCCCGCACGGGGTGTCGGTGTCCGAGAGCGACTTCCCGGCGATCGAAGCCGCCATGCGCGCGCACGTGAGCGCCGGCGAGCCGTTCGTGCGCGAGGACGTGAGCGTGAAGGACGCGCGCGAGCGCTTCCTCGCAGAGCGCCAGGACTACAAGGTGGAGCTGATCGACGACCTGGTGGCCGCCGACGGGTCGCTGCCGACCGTTTCGCTCTACACCAACGGCCCGTTCACCGACCTGTGTCGCGGCCCGCACGCCCCGTCCACCAAGACGGTTGGCGCGTTCAAGCTGCAATCGGTCGCCGGCGCCTACTGGCGGGGCGACTCCAAACGCACGATGCTCACGCGCATCTACGGCACCGCGTTCCCCACCCGCAAGGAGCTGGAGGAGCACCTGGAGCGCCTGGAGCAGGCGGCGCTGCGCGACCATCGCAAGCTCGGGCGCGAGCTCGAGCTTTTCCACTTCTCCGACGTATCGCCCGGCGCCGCCTTCTGGCTGCCGGCGGGCACGCAGATGTACAACTCGCTCGTGTCGCTCTCCCGCGAGATGGGCTCCGAGCGCGGTTACACCGAGGTCAAGACCCCGCTCATCTACGACTCCGAGCTGTGGAAGACCTCGGGGCACTGGGGCAAGTACCGCGAGAACATGTTCACCGTCGAGGCCGAGGGACGCGAGATGGGCGTCAAGCCGATGAACTGCCCCGGTCACGCCCACCTGTTCGCAAGCCGCCGCCACTCCTACCGCGAGCTGCCGATCCGCTACTCCGAGCCCGGGCTCCTGCACCGCAACGAGGCCTCAGGGGTTCTCCACGGCTTGCTGCGCGTGCGCCACTTCGCCCAGGACGACGCCCACGTCTTCTGCACCGAGGAGCAGGTGCAGGATGAGGTCACCGCCTGCCTTGAGTTCGCGTTCGCCACCTATCGCCTGTTCGACTTCGACGTGCGCCTGGAGCTCTCCACCCGGCCCGAGCAGCGGATCGGCAGCGACGAGATGTGGGACCGCGCAGAGGGCAAGCTGCAAAGCGCGTTGCGCGCGCTCGATCTCCCATACGAGCTGAACCCCGGCGACGGGGCGTTCTACGGGCCGAAGATCGACATGCACATGACCGACTCGCTCGGGCGCTCGTGGCAGCTGGGGACGGTGCAGCTCGACTACTCGATGCCCGAGCGCTTCGACCTGACGTACACGGGCGCCGACAACGCCGAGCACCGGCCGGTGATGATCCACCGGGCGCTGTTCGGCTCCTACGAGCGCTTCATCGGGATCATGATCGAGCACTACGCCGGCGAGTTCCCGCTGTGGCTGGCGCCGGTGCAGGCGATCGTGCTGCCGATCTCCGACCGTTTCAACGACTACGCCGAAAGCGTGCGCGACCGGTTGCGCGCGGAGGGGGTGCGCGTGGAGCTCGACACGCGCGCGGAGTCGGTGGGCCGCAAGATCAGAGACGCCGAGCTGCGCAAGATCGCCTACATGGCGATCGTCGGCGAGCGCGAGGCCGAGCAGCGCGCGGTGTCGCTGCGCGAGCACGGAGCAGGCGACACCGGCAGCGTCAGCTTGGACGAGCTGGCGCAGCGGCTCGCACGAGAGATCTCAGCGCGCGGGGCGGGCGGCGGCTGATGTCTTTGCGCTGCGCTTCGCTGCCGCTATACTCCGCCGCCTTGAGATCCCATACCTGTTCACGTCGCTGCTCATAGCACTCGCTTGACGAGCAGCCATCACAGCTAGTGCCGGTCCCGCGCAAGTTCGACCGGCGCCCGCCAGAGCGGGACCTCACGAGGATCAACGAGCGCATCCGGGTGCCGGAGGTGCGGGTGATCGACGAGGAGGGCAACCAGGTCGGGGTCATGAAGACCCCCGACGCGCTGCGCTTCGCCCAGCAGCGCGACCTCGACCTCGTCGAGGTGGCGCCCGAGGCTCGTCCGCCCGTGAGCCGCGTGCTCGACTACTCCAAGTACAAGTACGAGCAAGCCCAGAAGCTGAAGGCGGCGCGCAAGCACCAGCAGCAGATCACCGTCCGTGAGATCAAGTTCCGGCCAAAGATCGCCCAGCACGACTACGACACCAAGAAGGCTCACGTCGAGCGCTTCCTGCTGCACAAGGACAAGGTGAAGATCACCATCATGTTCCGCGGGCGCGAGGTCACCCACCCCGAGCGCGGGGTTGCGATCCTCGACCGCCTTGCCGAAGAGCTCTCCGAGCTGAGCGTCGTCGAGCAGCGCCCCACGCAGGACGGGCGCAACATGACGATGATGCTCGCCCCGTCGAAGGCGGTGCTCGCCGGTCGCGCCTCCGCCGACGACGCCCACCCAGAGGCTGACGCCTCACAGGCGCCTGCTGCCGATGCGGCGGGAAGCGCCGACGCCGGCAGCGCCGACGCCGCTGGCAGCGGCGAGGCCGCCGGCGCGGCTGACGCCGCCGGCAACGGCGAGGCCGCCGAGGAGGCGCCCGAGCCCGCGGTCGAGCAGGGCTGACCAGGCCAGCCGGCTCCTGTCTGCCATAATCCTCGCCTCGATGCCCAAGATGAAGACACACTCCGGCGCCAAGAAGCGCTTCAAGCTCACCGGGAAAGGCAAGGTGAGGGCGCGCCACGCCTTCACGAGCCACATCCTCGAGAAGAAGTCGCCCAAGCACAAGCGCGCCCTGGGCAAACCGGAGATCCTCTCCGATCATGACGCGCCGCGTGTCAAGCGGATGCTGGGGGTGGGCAAGTGACCCGCGTCAAGCGCTCGCTGAACGCCCGCAAGAAGCGGCGGGCGACACTCGAGTTGACCAAGGGCTTCCGGGGGGAGGCCAACTCGAACTACAGGCGCGCCAAGGAGGCGCTGATGAAGGCGGACGCGTACGCGTACCGCGATCGGCGCAACCGCAAGCGCGACTTCCGCAGGTTGTGGATCACCCGCATCAACGCCGCCGCACGCCAGAACGGCATGAGCTACTCCCAGCTCATGCACGGTTTGTCGCTGGCGGGCATCGAGCTGGACCGCAAGGTGCTGGCTGACATCGCCGTGCGCGACGCCGACGCCTTCCGACGTTTCACCGAGCTCGCCCGCGAGGCGTCGGCTGCCTGACCCGGCATTCGACATCGATCGACCTCAAGGGCGCTGATCCTCCGGACGGCGCCCTTTTTTGTGCCCGAACACTCCCAACAGCGAATCGCCCAGCAAGAGATCCCGTATGACCATCACATCCCCTCACAACCAGCGGTTGAAGGAGCTGCGCAAGCTCCAGCGCGCGCGCGAGCGGGCGCGCAGCGGCCTGTTCGCCGCCGAGGGCGAGGATCTGATCGAGGCCGCCGCACATGCAGGTCGCATGCCCGTGGAGGGATTTCGCGCGTCGGTGCCAGCTTTCCCCCCGTCGGTCGGGCATGTGCGTGCGCCCGAGATCGGCGAGGGCTTTCACGAGGTGGATGCGGCTGCGCTCGCCGCCGTCTCCACGCTCGGGTCGGGAACACGGGCGATCGCCGTGTACGAGCAGAGCTGGAGCGCGCCCGCTGGGCCTCTGTGTGTGTATCTGCACGCGGTGGGCGACCCGGGGAACGTCGGCACGGTGCTGCGCAGCGCACACGCCTTCGGGGCGTCGTCTGTGGCGCTCGGCCCGGGGTGCGCCGACCCGCACTCGCCCAAGGCGGTGAGGGCGAGCATGGGGGCGATCTTCGCGGTGAGGCTCGCGCGGGTGGCGGGCGCGAGCGAGCTGCCGGGGGTGCGGATCGCGCTCGTGGCGGGCGCGGGCGAGCCGCTCTGGAGGGTGCTGGACAGCGTGTTGGACAGACACGCCCACCCGGGTGACTCCCCGCCCACCCGTTCCAGGCGCTGGCCGGCGGTGGAGGTCAGCCTGCTCGTGGGCTCCGAGCGCGAGGGCCTGCCCAAGGAGGTGGTGGCGGCGTGCGCGCACGTCGCGCAGATCCCCATCGCCGCGGAGTCGCTCAACGCCGCGATGGCCGCCACCGTGGCTCTCTACGAGATGGCACGTCCCTCGATTAGGGTCCACGCTTGATGATCGAGCGGATCCGACAACTGCGCGAGCAGGGACAGCAGGAGATCGAGGCTGCCGAGAGCAGCGACGCGCTCGAGCAGCTGCGGGTGCGCTACCTCGGACGCAAGGCCGAGCTGCCGCAGATGCTGCGCGGCGTGGCGACGCTCGAGCCCGAGCAGCGTGGGCTGGTGGGCAAGGCCGCCAACGAGGCGCGCCGCGCGCTCGAGCTGCTGATCGACGCCCGCACGCAGGCGCTCGGCGCCGCCGAGCTCGATCGGCGGCTGGCGGCGGACACCGTGGACGTCACGCTTCCCGGCACACCCGCTCAGCCGGTGGGGCGTCTGCACGTGATCACGGCGACCATGCGCGAGCTCGAAGACATCTTCCTGGGGCTCGGCTTCACCGTGCTCGACGGCCAGGAGGTTGAGACGGTGCACTACAACTTCGACGCGCTCAACCACAACCCGACGCACCCGGCGCGCGCGAAGACCGACACGTTCTACCTGCGCTCGCCCGGCGGCGAGGCGGGGTCATCGCACGAAGACGGCGGCGCTCGCCTCGGTGCGCCTGAGGATGTGGTGCTGCGCACCCACACCTCCCCGATGCAGATCCGCGCGATGGAGGCGCATCCGCCGCCGCTGTACGTCGTGATCCCCGGTCGCGTGTACCGTCCGGACAGCGACGCCACGCACACGCCGCAGTTCCACCAGATCGAGGGGCTGGCGGTCGACCGGGACATCACGCTCGCCGACCTGAAGGGCACGCTGCTCGCGTTCGCCAGGGCGGTGTTCGGCGATGAGCGCGACGTGCGCCTGCGCCCGCACTTCTTCCCGTTCACCGAGCCGAGCGTCGAGGTTGACGTGTCCTGCTTTCACTGCTCGGGCAAGGGATTTCAGGCCGACGGATCGCGCTGTCCGCTGTGCAAGGGCGAGGGCTGGCTGGAGGTGCTCGGCGCGGGCGAGGTGGATCCCAACGTCTACTCCCACGTGCCCACCACCGAGCGCAACGCGCCCGGCTATGACCCCGAGCGGGTGCAGGGCTACGCCTGGGGGATGGGGGTGGAGCGGATCGCGATGCTCAAGCACGGCATCCCCGACCTGCGCCTGTACTACGAGAACGACATCCGCTTTCTGGAGCAGCTCGGATGAGGGTTCCGCTGAGCTGGTTGCGCGAGTACTGCAACCCGCCGATCGACACCGCCGCGATCGAGGAGCGGTTGACGATGACCGGCACGAAGGTGGAGACCATCCTCCACCACGGCGTGCCCTCGGTTGAGAGCTTCGTCGTCGGACGGGTGCTGTCCGCAGAGCCCCATCCGAACGCCGACCGGCTGCGCGTGTGCAGTGTGGATGTGGGCGGCGAGTCCCCTGCGGGGATCGTGTGCGGGGCTCCCAACGTGGCTGCCGGGCAGACCGTGGCGGTGGCGCTGCCCGGGGCGAGGATGCCCGACGGCACCCGCATCAAGGCCGCCAAGCTGCGCGGGGTGCCCTCCAGCGGGATGATCCTGGCCGAGGACGAGCTCGGAATCGGCGCCGACCACGGGGGGATCATGGTGCTCGACCAGCTGATCCTCGACGCCGAGCTCGCCCCTGGAACGGCGCTCGCCGACGTGCTTGCGATCTCCACGGACGTGCTCGAGCTGGAGATCACCCCCAACCGGCCTGACTGCCTGGGCGTTTACGGGGTCGCGCGCGAGCTGCACGCCGCCACCGGCGCGCCGCTTGCGGGTGAGCCGTGGAGCGAGGACCTCGGCGCCGACGGGCCGGTCGCCTCCGACGAGCACAGCGCACGGCTGTGCGCGCCAGACGGGAGCACGCTCGCCGAGGTCGTCGTCGAGTGCCCCGATCTCTGCCGGCGCTTCACGGCGCGTGCATTCGAGGATGTGACGATCGCCCCCTCGCCGCCGTGGCTGAAGGCGCGTCTGAGCGCCGCCGGGCAGCGGCCGATCAACAACGTGGTGGACATCACCAACTACGTGATGCTGCTTACCGGCCAGCCGATGCACGCGTTCGATCTCGACCGCGTCGCCGGGGGGCGCCTGGTGGTGCGCCGGGCACACGACGGCGAGCAGGTGACGACGCTCGACGAGCAGGTGCGCACGCTCGACCGCGAGATGGTGGCGATCGAGGACGCACACGGCCCGACGTCGATCGCCGGGCTGATGGGCGGGGCGCGCTCGGAGGTGGGTCAAGACACCAAACGGGTGCTGATGGAGGTGGCGAGCTGGAGCGGGCCGAACATCCACCGCACCTCGTGGGCGCTCGGCTTGCGCAGCGAGGCGTCGGCGCGCTTCGAGAAGGGGCTCGCGCCCGAGCAGTGCATGCACGCGCAGGCGCTCGCCGCTCGGCTGATGGTGGAGCTGTGCAAAGCGAAGCTCGTGCCGGGCACGATCGACGTCGCGTCCGAGCAGCCACCGGCGCCGAGAATCGCGCTGCGCGAGCAACGGGTGCAGGCGATCCTCGGGATGCCCGTGCCGCGCGCGCGCCAAGCCGAGATCCTGCGGGCGCTCGACTTCGGCGTCGCTGACGCGCCGGATGGCTTGGAGGTGACCGTGCCGGCGGTGCGGCGCGACGACGTGACGCGCGAAGCCGACCTGATCGAGGAGGTTGCGCGCATCCACGGCCTGGAGACGCTGCCCGCGACACTTCCGGCGCGTCGCGGCGCCTACGGCCGCCTGTCTGAGGCCCAGCGGGCACGCCGGCGGGCGGTTGACGCGCTCGTGGGTCGCGGGTTGTACGAGGTGTGCGGCTGGACGTTCACCTCGTCTGCCCCGCTGCAGCGGTTGCGGCTGGCAGAGGACGACCGGAGGCGGGCTGCGCCGGAGCTCGAGAATCCGCTCTCGGAGGACCAGTCGCTGCTGCGCACGACGCTGCTCGTGTCGCTGCTCGACGCGGCTGCCCACAACGTGGCGCGCGGCATGCGCGATTTGCGCCTGTTCGAGCTGGGCACCGTGTTTGCCCTAGATCCCGGGCGCGACACGGGCGTCGCCGAGCATCAGTCGCTCGGCGTGCTGCTCGGCGGGCGGGTGCATCCGCCGACGTGGGGATCCACAGAGCCGCCATCCGCCGATTTGTTCGCGGTCAAGGCGCTGCTCGAAGCGCTCGGCGAAGCGCTGCGCGTGCCGGTGGAGTGCGCGCCGGGCACCCAACCGTTCCTGCACCCCGGCCGCTGCGCCGAGGTGCTCTGCGACGGGGAGCCGATCGGCTGGTTGGGAGAGCTTCACCCGCTCGTGGCGAGCGACTGGGGCCTGGACGGCGCAGCCGTCATGGAGATCGAGCTCGGAAAGCTGCTCGACGCTCGCACGCGGGGGGGCGGGTACCGCGACGTGATCTCCTTCCCGCCGCTGCACCAGGACCTCGCGGTGGTGCTGCCGCTCGACGTGCCGGCGGCGCGGGTGCTCGCTGTCGTGCGCGAGGCGGGTGGGGCGTTGCTCGACGACGTGCGCGTGTTCGACGTCTACTCCGGCCCGCAGGTGGGGGAGGGCAGGCGCTCGCTCGCGCTCTCGCTGTCCTTCCGGGCGACAGACCGAACGCTCACCGACGAGGACGTGTTGCCGCTGCGCGAGAAGGTGGTTGGCGCACTCGCCCAGATCGGGGGGGAGCTGCGTGGGTGATCAGCATTTCCAAGCGGGCTCGCCGCGCGTGCTCGTGGCGGGCGCAACCGGCTTTGCCGGAGCTCTGGCAGCCCATCTGCTGTGGCGGCATCCCGGGTTCGAGCTGGCGGGCGTGACCGGTCGCTCGGAGGTGGGAAGGCGGCTGGACGATCTCTACCCGCGCTATCGGGTGCCGCTGGAGATCGAGCAGCTCGACACGGAGGCGCCCGCGCAGGGGATCGACGCAGCGATCGTCGCCTATCCGCACGCGGCGGCGGCTCCCACCGTGGGGGCGCTGCTGGAGGCGGAGGTGCGCGTGATCGACCTGAGCGCCGACTTCAGGCTGTCCCAGCGCGCCACATATGAGCGCTGGTACGGGGAGCACCCGCGCCCGGAGCTGCTCGAGCGGGCGGTGTACGGCCTCACCGAGCTTCACCGCGAGCAGATCGCCACGGCGCGGCTGATCGCCAACCCGGGCTGCTATCCGACCGCCGCGCTGCTTGCGCTCGCCCCGCTGGCGCGTGCCGGGCTGATCGCCGACGTGGTGATCGACGCCAAGCAGGGCGTGTCGGGAGCCGGACGCACGGCTGCCGTGGAGACCACCCACCTCTCATACACGGGCGAGAACATATTTCCGTACAAGGTTGCAAACCACCGGCATACACCCGAGATCGAAGAGCAGCTCGGCGTGCTCGGCGCGCGGCTGGCGGTGCAGTTCCAGGCTCACCTCGTCTCGCTCGACCAGGGCGAGATGGCGAGCTGCTACGTCACCCCGACACGCGCGGTGGAGCCTGAGGAGCTGGCGCAGCTGTTCGTCGCCGCCTATGGCGAGGAGCCGTTCGTGGAGGTGGTGAGCACCCCGCCGGGGGTGCGCGACGTGCGCGAAACCAACTTCTGCCGGCTGTTCGCCGCCGTCGACGCTCACACGGGCAAGGTGCTCGTGTTCTCGGCGATCGACAACCTGTGGAAGGGCACCTCCTCGCAGGCGATCCAGAACCTCAACCTGATGTTCGGCAAACCGGAGACGGAAGGACTGCTGTGAGCGCCGGCAAAGACGTGTGGGGCGATCGGCCTGCTGCCGGCCCCCCGCAGCCGTTCTTTCACTCGCGCTGGGTGCACGCGCCCGGGCATGTGCGCGACCTCGGCCCACACGCCGGCCTGCCCGCGGGCTTTCGGGCGGCGGGAGTCGCTTGCGGGATCAAGCCGAGCGGCAACCCCGACCTGGGGTTGATCGTGTGCGACTCCGAGCACCCGGTGAGCGCGGCGCGCTTCGCCGACACGGGTACCCCGGCGGCGCCGGTGTTGCTCAGCCAGGAGCGCTGCGCGCTGTCTGCTGTGCGCGCGGTGCTCGCCAACTCGGGTTGCGCCAACGCCGCCACCGGCAGGCGTGGGCTTGAAGACGCCGCCAAGACTCAAGGGGCGGCGGCGATGGCGCTCGGGGTGCAGCCGCACGAGGTGATCCTCGGGTCCACCGGTGGCATCAGCCAGTACCTGCCGGTGGACGGCATGCTGCGCGGCATCCGCCAGGCGTCCGCGGAGCTCCAGCGCGACGGGGACGCGAGCTTCCAACAGGCGATCCAGACGACGGATGCGTTCGAGAAGCGTGCGTGCCTGGAGGTGGAGCTGCCCGCGGGCAGGGTGATGCTCACCGCGCAGTGCAAGGGAGCGGGCATGATCTCTCCGCGCTTCGCCACGATGCTCTGCTTCGTGCAAACCGACGCCGCGATGGCGGCGGACACGGCTGACCTGCTGCTCGGCGTCTGCCTGAAGCGCTCGTTCGATCGCTGCTCGGTGGATGGCCAGCTCTCGACGAACGACACAGCGGTGCTGATGTGCTCGGGTGCCAGCGGCGTGCGAATCGAGCCCGAAAGCGAGGAGGAGCGCCTGTTCGGCGAAGCGCTCGACGCGCTCATGCGCCAGCTGGCGATCTTGATGGTGAGGGACGGCGAGGGGGCGGCGCGGATCGCGCGTGTGGTGGTGCGCGGCGGGGACGCCCACGACGTCGAGGCGGCGGCTCGCGCGGTTGCCAACTCTCCGCTCGTGAAGGCTGCGCTCTATGGCAAAGACCCCAACTGGGGGCGCATCGTGCAGGCGGTCGGCGGGGCGCTGGGGGGGCGCGGGTCCCATCCCGCCCCGCTGCCGCTCGACATCGCGATCGAGGGCATCCAGGTGTGCTCGGCTGGGGCGGCGCTGCTCACCGACGAGGAGGTGGAGCGCGCGCTCGCGCAAGGGCTTGAGCGCGAGGAGGTCGAATACGACATCACGCTTCCCGGAGAGGGCGCCGAAACCGAGGTGTTCTTCTCAGATTTGTCTTACGAGTACGTGCGGATCAACGCCGAGTACACCACATGAGAGATGTCGGCACGCTGCTGGAGGCGCTCCCCTACATCACCGAGTTCCACGGCAAGACGATCGTGATCAAGTACGGGGGCGCCGCGATGGAGGATCAGTCGCTGCGCGAGGAGTTCGCACGCGACGTGGTGCTGCTCAAGTACGTCGGGCTGAACCCGATCGTCGTGCACGGCGGAGGCCCCGAGATCACCGCCTACATGGAGCGCCTCGGACTGCCCGTGCGCTTCGTCGGCGGTTTGCGCGTGTCCGATCCGGAGACGGTGGAAGTGGCGAAGATGGTGCTCATGGGGAAGGTGAACAAGGAGATCGTCCTGCGCTTGAACCGCCACGGCCAGCCCGCCGTCGGGTTGTGCGGCGATGACGGGTCGCTGTTCGAAGTGACGCGGCGCGGGGGACCCGAGCAGCAGGACATCGGGTTCGTGGGCACCATCGCTCGGGTGAACGTCGACGTGCTGCATCACATCGCGCTCGACTACATCCCCGTGATCGCCTCGGTGGGCGCCGATGTCGAGGGCCACTCCTACAACGTCAACGCCGACGAGGCCGCCGGAGCGGTGGCGGGCGCGCTCGGCGCCTATAAGGTGATCTTCCTCACCGACGTTCCCGGCTGGCTGGCGAACCCCGACGATCTGGACAGCTTGATCACGCAGGCCAGCGCCCGTGAGGTCGCCGACAGGCTGGGCGAGCTCGAGGGGGGTATGCGCCCCAAGCTCGCCGCATGCGTGCAGGCGATCGAAGGCGGCGTGAGCTCGGCGCACATCATCGACGGGCGCGTCCGGCATTCGCTGCTGCTCGAGCTGTTCACCGACGCGGGGGTCGGCACGATGATCCAAGCAGCCGCATGACGCTCGACGAGCTCCAGCAGATCGAGCGGGAGAGCGTCATGCACACATACGCACGGCTGCCCGTGCAGTTCGTGCGTGGCGAGGGTGCGCGGTTGTGGGACGAGCAGGGCAACGAGCACCTCGATTTCCTCGCCGGATTGGCGGTTGCCAACCTCGGCCACTGCCACCCCAAGGTGGTGAACGCCGTGCGCGAGCAGGTGGGTCGCCTGATCCACGTCAGCAACCTGTTCTACACCGAGCCTGCGATGCAACTCGCCAAGCGCCTGTCCGAGTCGAGCCTGGGCGGCAAGGTGTTCTTCTGCAACTCGGGCGCCGAGGCCAACGAGGCGGCGATCAAGCTCGCCCGCAAGGCGCGTCCAGGGGGCGAGGTGGTGGTGGTTCACAACGCCTTCCACGGACGCACCTACGGAGCGCTGTCGGCGACGCCGCAGGAGGCAAAGCAGGCGCCTTTCGCGCCGCTCGTTCCCGGCTTTCGTGTCGTGGCGCCCGAGCCGGGTGCGCTCTCCGGCGCTGTCGACGAGCGCACCGCCGCGGTGCTGCTCGAGGTGATCCAGGGCGAGAGCGGCGTCAACGTCCTGTCCGAGGAGACGCTCGCGAGCGCGCGCGAGGCGTGCGATCGGCACGGTGCGGCGCTGATCTTCGACGAAGTGCAGTGCGGCATGGGCCGCACGGGCACGCTGTGGGCGTACGAGCAGACCGGCGTGACGCCCGACGCCTTCACCACCTCGAAGGCGCTCGCCGGCGGATTGCCGATGGGCGCGCTGATCGCCGGTCCTCGCCTGGCGGATGTGCTCGTGCCCGGCGATCACGCCTCGACGTTCGGCGGCGGCCCTGTCGTCGCGGCGGCGGCGCTGGCGGCTCTCGAGGTCACCCAGGAGCCAAGCCTGCTCGCCCGCGTGCGCGAGCTCGGCGCCCACCTGATCGACGGGCTGTCCCAGCTGCCGCACGTCGTCGCGGTGCGCGGGCGCGGACTGATGCTCGCCTGTGAGGTGGATGTGCCCGCCCCGGAGGTGGTACGGCGAGTGCTGCTCGACCAGCGGCTCATAGTCAACGCCACCGGACCCACCACCGTGCGCCTGCTTCCGCCGCTGACGATCGAGCGCTCCGACGCCGACGAGGCGCTCGCGCGGCTGGGCGCGGCGCTGGCCGGTTCGGGGATGCGAGCGGAGCGAGTGTCACCCGGTTCAGCCGGATAAGGTTTCGCGCCGATGACCGACTTCCCACCGCGCACCGCCTCCTACGAGGCAGACCCCGAGCAGGTGAGCCGCGTGCTGCTGCTCTACTCGGGCGGCTTGGACACGAGCGTGATGCTCAAGTGGATTCAAGACAGCTACGGAGCCGAGGTTGTGTGCCTGACGGTCAACCTCGGCCAGCCGGGCGAGGACTACGAGGTGATCGAGGGCAAGGCGCGCCATCTGGGCGCGCTGGAGTGCCACGTCGTGGACGCCCGCGAGGAGTTCGCCCGCGAGTACATCGCGCCGGCGATCCAGGCGAACGCCCTGTACGGAGGCGGCTACCCGCTGTTCACCGCGCTCGGCCGCCCGCTGATCGCCAAGCTCGCCGTCGAGTATGCGCGCCGCTCGGGCTGCGACACGATCGCCCACGGGTGCACGGGCAAGGGCAACGACCAGGTGCGGATCGAGTCCACCATCGCCACGCTCGCCCCCGAGCTGAAGGTGATCGCCCCGGTGCGCTCCTGGCAGATGGGCCGCGACGAGGAGATCGCCTACGCGCGCGAGCACGGCATACCCGTCAAGGGCGGCACCGAGGCGGCGCCCTACTCGATCGACGACAACCTCTGGGGCCGCTCCTCGGAGGGCCGCTGGATCGAGCAGCTCGAGCAGGCGCCACAGGACGACGTCTTCCAGCTCGTCACGCCGCCCGAGCGCGCGCCCGAGCAGGCCCAGACGGTGGAGATCGAGTTCGAGCGCGGCCTGCCCGTCGCCGTGGACGGGGAGCGTCTGGAGCTGGTGGAGCTGCTCGAACGCGTAGCCGAGATCGCCGCCCGCCACGGCGTGGGCATCGTCGACCACATCGAGGATCGGATCGTGGGGCTGAAGGTGCGCGACATCTACGAGGTGCCCGCCGCCGCCGTGCTGCTGCCCGCGCATCAGGAGCTGGAGAAGCTGGTGTGCACGATCCACCAAAACCAGTTCAAGGGCCTGCTCGACCGCCAGTGGGCGTACCTCGTCTACGCCGGCCTGTGGTGGGAGCCGCTGCGCACCGACATCGACGCGTACATGCGCGCGGTGGGCGAGCAGGTGAGCGGCACGATCGGCGTGAAGCTGTACAAGGGCAGCGCGCGCGTGGTCACGCGTTCCTCGCCCAACGCCGTCTACGACCAGTCGCTGGCGTCGTTCGCCGAGTCCGGCGGGCTGTTCTCGCAAACCGCCTCGCCCGGCTTCATCGAGCTGTGGTCGCTGCAGTCGCGCATGGCGTGGCGGCTGCGCAACGAGCGCTGAATCCTCCTTCTCATGAGGCTGTACCGGGTGGCGCATGCGCCACCCGGCGGACGGGGCATGCACCGTCCGGGACCACGCCGCATGCGGCGGGGTCGTCTGTGGAGGAGTGATGGTGTTCACGAAAATCGTTGGCACGCGCGCGTGCGCGCGTGTCCACCGAATTCGCGAAGGTGCGCACACGCGCCGGTGGTGTCCGGACGCCGTCGTAGGCTGCTCCTCGATGGCGATGGTTGAGCCCGAAGACCGATTCCAAGGCGCTGAGGACCCCCGGGAGCGCCTGCGGCGAGCGGAGGAGCGCTGCCTGGACGCCGAACAGCGCTGCTTCCGGGCCGAACGGCGTCGCTTCGAGGCCGAACGCCAGCGCGAGCAGGTGCAGCGTCTGCTCACCGAGGCCCGTCACGCCGGGTTGCGGATGGCGCAGATCGTAGAGGAGCTCAGGCGCCTTGTCGTGCGCATGCACGAGGCTGCCGAGCAGCCGTCCGAGCCCGCCAGGGAGCCCGTCTCCAACGGCGCGGATGTGAGCGGCGAGCCGGCTGCCGGCACGCAGGCGCCCGCGGCGATCGCTCAGAGCTTGGCGAACGCCCACGGCGCCGACGAGGACGGAGACCGGATGGTCGAGGCGCTCACCGCCGCCATCGCACGGCTGCGCGCGAACGTCGAGGCGGTGGGCGAGACGCCGGTGCCGCGATCGGAGGCGATCGCGCACGCCGAGCACTCCACCCGCGTGCGTGACGACGCCGACAGCGCCGCCGAGGCGGTCAGGCGCCGGCCCGCGCACAAGCACAGCCTGTCGTGGATCGCCCGCTGGCGCATCAAGCGCAAACAGCGCAAAAGTGCCTGAGCTCCGACCGGCCCGAAGCTTACGATTGGCAGACCGGTGACCGACAGTCTCTGTGCCCATCTGCACGTCCACTCCGAGTACTCGCTGCTCGACGGCGCATGCGAAATCGAGGCGCTCGCCGCCCGCGCCGCCGAGTTCGGGCAGCCCGCCCTCGGACTCACCGACCACGGTGTGATGAACGGCATGGTGGAGCTGCACAAGGCCTGCTCCAAGCACGACATCAAGCCGATCTTCGGATGTGAGATCTATCTCGTCGACAACCACTCCGCGAGCGGGCCTGGGCGTGTGGAGCGCAACCACCTGACGCTGCTCGCCGCTGACGATGTCGGCTATCGAAATCTCGTCGCGCTCTCCTCATCCGGCTTTCTGGAAGGCTTGCAGCGCGGCAAGCCGACGCTCGACCTCGCCCAGCTCGAGCGCCACTCCAGCGGCGTGATCGCGCTCACCGGCTGTCTGGCTTCGCGCTTCTGCCAGCGCCTTTCCGAAGACCGTCCCGGCGACGCGCGTGCCCACGCCGACGAGCTGGTGGACATCTTCGGCGCCGAGAACGTCTACTTCGAGGTGCAGAAGAACGGGCTCGCCGAGCAGGACAAGTGCAACGAGGGCATCGTGCGCATCGCCCGCGAGATGGGTGGGCGGCTGGTGGGCACCGGCGACGTGCACTACCTGCGCCGCGAGGACTACCACCACCACACGGCGCTGCTGTGCGTGCAAACCAAGAGCACGCTCCAGGCGCCGAAGATGACCTTCGAAACCAACGAGTTCTACCTGCGCGACAGCGCCGAAATGGCGTCCGCGTTCGCCGAGTGGCCGGAAGCGGTGCCCAACACGGTGGAGATCGCCGAGCGCTGCAACGTTCACATCGAGCTCGGCAAGCAGCTGATCCCCAAATACCCCACTCCCGAGGGTGCCGAGGAGCGCGAGTACCTGCGCGCGCGTGTCGAGGAGGGGTTGGCGCGCCGCTACGGCGACCCGGTGCCCGCGCACGCGCGCGAGCGCGCCGACATGGAGCTTGGGGTGATCGACCGCATGGGCTTCAACGCCTACTTCCTGATCGTGTGGGACTTCGTCAAGTTCGCCAAGGAGAACGGGATCGCCGTCGGTCCGGGCCGCGGTTCGGCGGCGGGGTCGATCGTCGCGTACTGCCTGAACATCACCGACGTCGACCCGCTGCGCTACGACCTGCTGTTCGAGCGCTTCCTCAACCCCGAGCGCGTGTCGATGCCCGATATCGACATCGACTTCTCCGTGCGCGGGCGCGAGCGCGTGATGCGCTACGTCACCGAGAAGTACGGGCGCGAGTCGGTTGCCCAGATCGTCACGTTCGGCAAGATGTTCCCCCGCGCCGCCACCCGCGACGCCGCGCGCGTGCTCGGCTACGACTACGGCGCCGGCGACCGCCTCGCCAAGCTGATCCCCGACCCGATCATGGGGCGCGCACCGTCGTTCGAGGACTGCCTCAAAGAGGGAGAACCGCTGCGCAAGGCGTACGACGAGGAGCCCGACGCGCGCACCATCGTCGACGTCGCCAAGGGGTTGGAGGGGATCGTGCGCAACTCCTCCATCCACGCCGCCGCCGTCGTCATCGCCGACCGGCCCCTGACGGACATCGTGCCGCTGCAGCTCGCCGACGCCGGCGTGTCCGAGGACGGCGAGCGCAGCTACCGCACGGTCACCCAGTTCTCGATGAAGCCCATCGAGGAGATCGGCCTGCTGAAGATGGACTTCCTCGGCTTGCGCAACCTGGACGTGATCGAGGATGCGCTGGACATAATCGAGCGCTCCACCGGTCAGCGCCCCGACATGACCACGCTGCCGCTCGACGACCAGCGCACGTACGAGATGCTCGCCCGCGGCGACTCCATCGGCGTGTTCCAGTTCGAGTCCGAGGGCATGCGCGAGGCGCTCAAGAAGGTGCGCCCCGACGAGTTCAACGACCTGATCGCCCTGAACGCCCTCTACCGGCCCGGCGCCATGGACCAGATCCCCGTGTACGCCAAGGGCAAGCACAACCCGGATGCGATCGACTACAAGGACGAGCGGTTGCGCCCAATCCTCGAACCCTCCAACGGGGTGATCCTCTACCAGGAGCAGGCGATGCTCATCTCCAAGGAGCTCGCCGGCTTCTCGGGCGCCAAGGCGGACGATCTGCGCAAGGCGATCGGCAAGAAGAACCGCGAGGCGATGGCAAAGCTCAAGCCCGAGTTCGTCGAGGGCTGTCGCGCGTCCGGCACCCGTCAGGAGGTGATCGACTTCCTGTGGCAAACCAACGAAAAATCCGCCGACTACTCGTTCAACAAGTCGCACGCCGCCTGCTACGGGCTGATCTCCTACCGCACCGCCTGGCTGAAGGCCAACTACACCGCCGAGTACATGGCTGCGCTGATCTCCTCGGTGATGTCCACCAAGGACAAGGTGCCCTTCTTCGTCGCCCGCTGCGAGGAGATGGGCATCGAGATATTGCCGCCAGACGTCAACCTCTCCGACCACCAGTTCACGGTGGTGGACGGCAACATCCGCTTCGGGCTGGACGCTGTGAAGGGCGTCGGCTTTCAAGCCGTGGAGGCGATCATGCGCGCACGGGAAGGCAGCCCGCCCGCCCAACCGTTCACGTCGCTGTGGGACTTCTGCGAGCGCGTCGACTCGCGCGCGGTCAACAAGAAGGCGATCGAGGCGCTCATCAAGTGCGGCGCGCTCGGCTCCACCGGCGCCACCCGCAAGGGGATGCTGGCGGTGCTCGAGTCCGCCCAGTCAGCCGGCCAGAAGGCCCAGCAGGACGCTCAGATCGGGCAGGGGTCGATCTTCGACCTGTGCGAAGGCAGCTCACCCGGTGCAGGGCTGGACGGCGCCGGCGCGTCCGCCCCCGGAGCCGCCCTGCTGCGGCCCAGCCATCCGCCGATTCCCGCCGAGGAGTTCGACCAAGCCGAGTTGCTCGCCGTCGAGAAGGAGGCAATCGGCCTGTTCATCTCCGACCACCCGCTCAAGCCGCTGCGCGAGGCGCTGCGCGCGCGCGTGGACTGCCCGCTCGCCGCAATCGCCGACCGGCGCGACAAGGACTGGGTGACCGTCGGGGGCATCATCACCGAGTCAAAGCGCATCCGCACGCGCAACGGCGACCACATGATGTTCGCCACGCTCGACGACCTCGAGGGCTCGGTCGAGATCCTCGTGTTCGGCAAGGCGCTCGCCGAGCACCAGGACGTGCTCGCCAACGACCAGGTGGTGCTCGTGCGCGGGCGTGTCGACCACAAGGACGCCAACAAAACGTGTGTGGTTGTGCAGTCGGTCGAGCGCTTCGACCCCTCAGACGAGGAGATACGGCGCGCCAAAAACAAGGCGCAGCAGGACGAGGTCGAGCGGGCTGCCGGTGCCGCGCCGCTGCATCTGCCTGTCGATATCGCCCAGCTGTCCGCCACCGCTGTCGAGGATCTCAAGCAGGTGATCGAGAGCTATCGCGGGCACGCCGAGGTCGTGCTCGAGCTGCTCACCGGGGCTGGCAGCCGCTTCCTGCGGTTGGGGGAGGGGTATCGGGTGCAGCACACGCCGGTTGTGCGGGCTGAGCTGGAAGCGGTGCTCTCGCCGGCGCTGGCTGCTACGGGGTGATCCTTTCACAGCTTGGGCCGAGTGCCCGGCGCTTGGCAGGGGGAGGTCAGACGTCAAAAAAGCCCGCGGAATCGCGGGCCTTTCTTGATCGATCTGACCTCCCCCTGAATCAGGCGGACTCTTCGACCGTGATTGACGTTCGCGTAGGTCCGTCGCCGACTGGCCTTCTCAAGGTTCTCGATTGCTTGGCTGTGCGGCCTCCAGGTCGTCCAGGTCGACGAGGTCGCGCGGGCGGCCTGCGGCTCGCTTCATCGCCCGCAGATGTTCGAGAGAGCAGACGGCGAGGGTTACGCCGGCGAGTTGCACTTCGATCGCTTGCTTTCGCAGCTCGGCATACGACTGGACGCCCTCCAGACCCTGGACGAAGGGAAGCTCACCGCGTGCGCTGCGCGGCGTCGCGAAGCTCGAACAGCTTGCGCGAGAGGACGATTGCCTCTTGGAGGTTCACCGCCGGAGACCGTTCACCGTCGGCTCGCAGTCGCAATCGGCGGACCCGCTCGCCGTCAGAGTCGCGCGACTTCTGTCGACCGTCCTCGCTCATCGCCCAAACGCTATCGCGTGCGGCACACACCGCTTGTGCGGTCGGACGCGATGTTGACTCGGCACTCGTCTCGCGATCTTGCCTAGCGCTTCTTCCGGCTCTCGATCCCGCGCTTGCGCAGCTCCATCGCCAACTGGATCTCCTCGCGGGACGGCCCGGACTTTTTCTCCCCGGGCGTCTCCAGCACGCAGGGGAGGTCTTGGAAGGCGGGGGTGGAGAGGAACGCTTCGCAACCCTGCTCGCCCAGCTCGCCCTCGGACACGTTGGCGTGGCGGTCGCGATTGGAGCCGAGAGGGGTCATCGAGTCGTTGAGGTGCAGCGACCCGATCCGCTTGCGCCCGATCTTCGTCGACACTTCCTCGATGACTGCATCCATGCCCTCGTTGGTGCGGATGTCGTAGCCCGAGGCGAACAGGTGGCAGGAGTCCAGGCAGACGCCGAGCCGACCGTCGCCTCCCGACGCCTCCAGCAGCTTGGCGAGCTCGTCGACCGAGCGTCCGAGGGTGCCGCCGGCGCCTGCTGTGTTCTCGAGGTGCAACGGGCAGTCCTCGCTCTCGGCGAGCGCCTCCTTTATGACTGCGCCTGCTCGCTTCACCGCCTTTTCGACATCCCCCGTCTTGGCTGATCCGGGGTGCAGCACGACGCCGCACGCGCCGATCGCCTTGCCCGCTCGCAGCGAGTGGGTCAGCGAGGCGAGCGTCTTGTTGCGGATGTCGTCATCCTCGCTTGCGCAGTTGAGCAGATACACGGCGTGGATCAGCACGGCGTCGATCTCCGACGCCTGCATCGCCTCGCGGAAGGCGTGCACATCCTCCTCGCGGTAGATCGTCGGTTTCCACATGCGCGGGGATTGGTTGAAGATCTGGATGGCGCGGCACCCCCGCTCGGTGCCCCGCTCCACAGCCTTTGCCAAGCCGCCCGCTGGCGAGACGTGCGCTCCTATTAGCATCTCCGGGATCCTATGAGGCTGCGCTTCGCACCATCCCCCACGGGCGCCCTGCACATCGGCGGGGCGCGCACCGCGCTGTTCAACTGGCTGCTCGCCAGACATTCCGGCGGAGCGCTGGTGCTGCGCATCGAGGACACCGACCGCGAGCGCTCCACTCCCGAGAACGTGCAGCAGATCCTCGACGCATTGCGCTGGCTGGAGCTCGACTGGGACGAGGGGCCGATCCGCCAAACCGAGCGCTCCGAGCGCCACCAGGAGGTGCTCGAGCGGCTGATCGAGCAGGGTCACGCCTACCGCACCAACGCCACCTCCGATGACGTCAAGGCGTTCAAGCAGCTCTACGGCGCCGATCGCGGGTTTCGCGGACAGCCGGAGGCTCAGGGGGCTGTGCGGTTGCGCGTGCCCGACTCGGGCTCCACGGTGGTGCACGACGTGATCCGCGGCGAAACCACATTCGAGCACGTCCATCTCGACGACCCGGTGATCGCCCGCGCGGACGGGTCGGTGCTCTACAACTTCGCGGTCGCCGTCGACGACCTCGACGCCGGCATCACGCACGTGGTGCGTGGCGAGGACCATCTTTCGAACACACCCAAGCAGCTGCTCGTTCTGGAGGCGGCGAAGGCGGTCGGGCTCGGGGTCGAGGCGGATGCGCCCGTGTACGCCCATCTGCCGCTGCTGCACGGCCCCGACGGCAAGAAGCTCTCCAAGCGCCATGGCGCCGCCTCCGTGCAGGAGCTGCGCGACGCCGGTTATCTGCCCGAGGCGGTGCGCAACTACATCGCCCTGCTCGGCTGGGGCGCGGGTGACGACGAGACGGTGCTCTCTACCGAGCAGCTGATCGAGCGCTTCACGCTGGAGCGAGTCAGCCGCAACCCCGCACGCTTCGACGAGGTCAAGCTGCGCTGGCTCGACGGCGTCTACATCCGTGGGCTGTCGGTGCCGGAGCTCGCCAACCGCGTGCTCGACCATCTGCGGCTCACCGACCCTCCCGCCGCCGCGGCGGCGCACGCCGACCGTGCGCTGCTCGAAGGAGCTGTCCAGATCAGCCAGGAGAAGATCCAGACGCTCGCCGACTTCTGGCCGCTGGCCGGGTTCTTCTTCGATGGCGTTCGCGACGACCCCGCCGCCCGCGAGCGTTGGCTCACCCAGGAGCGCGTGGAGCTCCTGCGCGAGGCGCGCGCCGGGTTGGCGGCGAGCGACGGCTTCGACGTGCCAGCAGTCTCCGCGGTGCTGGAAGAGCTCGTCAAACGCCGCGAACTCAAGCCGCGCGAGCTATATCAGCCGATACGCGTCGCCATCTCCGGCAGCACCGTCTCGCCGGGCATCTTCGAGAGTGTCGCCCTGCTTGGGCGGGATGAGTCGCTGCGGCGGATGGACGACGCGCTGACCGCGCGCTGACAGCCGTCACCCCGGCGCCCGCCTCGCCGTTGCGGTGTCCGCAGGACAGCCCGAGTCGCGTGCCGGGCGTGTACGGGATTTCCCCTCTCAACCATCCGTCCAAAGCTGCCGATAGGGAAGCCAACCCCACCCGATCGAGCCGGGCAAGCCGGCGTATGGAGTTGGTGACATGCGGGCACAACAGACGGCAGCAGTGCAATCCAGCGGCAGCGACGCCGACGATCGCGACACCCATTCGCTCACGCCGCCCACGGGCGGAACATCCGAGCGCGGCGGCTCCGAACGTCACCAGAACGAGGGGCACGGGCGCCGGCTGACCGCTGCGTTCGAGGCGCTCGACGCCTTCCCGGCGCTGTCCGAGTCGCGCTCGCGCCTGCTGACGCTCGTCTCCTCCGACAACGTCGCCACCGCCGACATCGTTTCCGCGGTCGAGTCTGATGTCGCGTTGATCATCGCGGTGATGCGGCTCGCCAACGAGAGCCAGCAGCCGGCGGAGCGGATCGAGACGGTTGTCGGCGCTGTCGAACGCCTCAGCCCGGTTGCCGTCGAGGCGATAGCCAACCGGTTGCGCACCTTTGACTTCTTCGAACACTCCACCGCCGGCGACACCTCGCCCGAGCGCTTTCGCCTGCACGCGCTCGCCACCCAGCACGCCGCCGACCGCCTGGCGGCGGAGGTGGGATACGAGCATCGCGACCGTCTCACCGTCACGAGCCTGCTCCACGACGTCGGCAAGCTCGTGCTCGTGCACGCCTACCCCGGCTATGTCTCCCAGGTGCAGCGCGAGCTGCTCACCCCTGAGAAGCGAATCCACCACGAACGCCGGGAGCTCGGCGTCGACCACGCGCTCGTCGGCGGCGTGCTCGCTCGCCGCTGGGGGCTGCCCGCCTCGGTTGCCACGGTGATCGAGCGCCATCACAACACCGACGCCAGCGGCGAGGCCGCGTTCGTGCGGCTCGCCGACATGCTCGCCCACTACACCCACGGAGCCCCCGTGGCACCCGCCGAGATGCTGTCTTGCGCCCGCTCGCTCGGTCTCGGCCCGGAGGAGCTGCGGCGTGTGATGTACGAGCTGCCGAACGCTCCCGCCCAGCGCCAGCGCATGGTGGACCCCTGCCCGCTCTCCGCGCGTGAGCTCGGTGTGCTGCAGCGGCTCGCCGAGGGCAAGGTGTACAAGCAGATAGCTCATGAGCTCACGCTCTCAACCAGCACCGTGCGCACGCACCTGCACAACATCTACGGCAAGCTCGGCGCCGTAGACCGCGCTCAAGCCGTGTTGATCGCCACCGAGCGGGGCTGGTTGTAGTCGCGTAGCATCGCCTTGTGATCTCGATCACGAGCAAGTCTCCGTACGCCGTCGCAGCGCTCGCCGAGCTTGGCCGCAGCGGCGGCGCAAACCCCGTGCCGATCGCCGAGCTCGCCCGTCGTCGCGATGCTCCCGTCCAGTTCTTGGAGCAGCTGTTCGCCGTCCTGCGCCGCGCCGGCATCGTCAGCTCGCAACGTGGGGTGAAGGGTGGCTACCGCTTCGCACGCGACCCGTCGACTGTCACGGTGCTCGAGATCGTCGAGCTGCTCGACGGCCCGCTCGGCCGCGACGCAGAGGGAGTCTTCGCCGACGCCTCGCACGCCGCGCGCGAGGTGTTGCAGCGCACCACCATCGCCGACGTCATCGAGCGTGAGGCCCGTGAGGCGGGCACGGCGATGTACCACATCTAGCCGATGGGCTCGACCCCGATCAACATCTCCGAGCTTGTCGGAAACACGCCGCTCGTGCGGCTCGACCGCATGCTCGCCGGCACGCCGGCGCAGGACTCGGGAGTGGAGCTGTACGGCAAGCTCGAGGCGTTCAATCCGGGCGGCAGCGTCAAGGACCGAATCGGCGTCTCGATGATCGAGGCCGCCGAGGCCGAGGGACGGATCGAGCCGGGGCGCACCACCATCGTGGAGGCGACGAGCGGAAACACGGGCATCGCACTTGCGTTCGTATGCGCCGCCAAGGGCTATCGCCTGGTGCTGACGCTCCCCCAGGGCATGAGCCGCGAGCGCGAGGTCCTCTTGAAGCTGTACGGCGCGAGCGTGCAAATCACCGAGTCGCTCGGCGGCATGGGGGAGGCGGTGCAAGCCGCGCAGGCGATGGCGCGCGAGAACCCGGACGTGTTCCTCCCCGACCAGTTCACCAACCCCGCGAACCCCGAGGCGCACCGGCGCGCCACCGGCCCGGAGATCGACCGCGCGCTCGAGGGCAAGGTCGACGTGCTCGTCGCCGGTGTGGGCACCGGCGGCACCATCACAGGGGTGGGGGAGTATCTGCGCGAGCGCAACCCCAAGCTCACCGTGATCGCCGTAGAGCCATTGGGGTCCGCCGTGCTCTCGGGCGCCAAACCCGGACCCCACCGCATCCAGGGCATCGGGGCGGGCTTCGTGCCGGCTGTGCTCAACCGAGACATCGTCGACGAGGTGATCGCGGTGTCCGACGACGACGCCATCCAAACGGCGTGGAAGTGCGCCAAGCGGGAAGGGCTGCTTGCCGGGATCTCGTCTGGGGCGGCCCTGTGGGCTGCCCTGCGGGTTGCCGAGCGGCCAGACAGCAAGGGCAAGCGGATCGTGGCGATCATGCCCGACTCGGGCGAGCGCTACGTCTCGCAAGCCTTCTTCGCGCCCGCTTAGCAACGCTCTACGCTTTGACCATGCTCGGCATCCCCACCTTCGCGCGGGTCGCCAAGGAGCTGCGCCGCGACATCGCCGCGGTGCGCGACCGCGACCCCGCCGCTCGAGGCGTATCACCCGTTGAGATCGTCGCCACGTGGTCGGGCGTCCAGGCGCTGCTGGCGCATCGCTTCGCGCACGCCATGCACGCTGCCGGCGTGCCGCTGCTCCCGCGCCTGATCGCGCTGTTCTCGCGCATGTTCACCGGGATCGAGATCCACCCCGCCGCCGAGATCGGCGAGGGCTTCTTCATCGATCACGGCTCGGGCGTGGTCATCGGGGAGACCGCGAGCATCGGCAACGACGTCACGCTCTATCAGGGCGTCACGCTGGGTGGCACGGGCTTCGCCACGGGCAAGCGCCACCCCACGGTGCAGGACAACGTCACGATCGGCTCGGGCGCCAAGCTGCTCGGCCCCATCACCGTCGGGCACGGTGCGAAGATCGGCGCCAACAGCGTGGTCATCACCGACGTCCCTCCCAACTCCACCGTCGTGGGCAACCCCGGCCACCCCGTACGCGTGGAGGGACGCCGCCCGGAGGGGCCGGACACCGACTGGATTCATCTCCCCGACCCGATCGCCGAGGCGATCCAGGGGCTCGCCGCCCGGATCGGCGAGCTCGAACGGACGGTCGCCGAGCTCTCGGGCACAGAGGCGCAGCCGCCTGCCGATGTGAGGCCGCTGCGCAGCGCCACCGGACCGAATCCAGCCGGGGGCTGAGCTCCGCCCGCCGGGGGTCAATAGAAGACGGTTCGGCAGCGATGCCGCGGTCTGGCCTTGTACTCGGGCAGCTGGCCGCGTGTCCACAGCCAGGTGTCGAGCTTGCGCGGCGGTATGCCGGTGCGCTCGGACATCAGCTCGCAGGCGTGCAGAGCGCACGCGCGGATCTCGCGCTCGGCGCGCCCCATCGGCAATGGGTGTCCGCCGTCGATCGTCCTCTCCAGATCGGCGTCGTAAACGAGCACCCCCTCGCAGCGCAACACATGCGGGACGAGGTTGTCGGCGAAGATCGTCAGGCGGTCGAGGTCGGCGAAGTCCGCCACGCCCGCGAGCGCCAGGTCGTTGGCGACGATTTGGGCGCGCTTGTAGAAGCCGCGGTCGTCGAACATCGCCATGCCGCTCGCGAGCGTCTGAGCCAGTCGCTCCGCCGAACCGCCTGCGGCGGCTGCCAAATCCAAGGCGCTGCGATCGCCGAGGAAGCGCCCGAGCGCGCGCAAACCCTGTGCGTAGAGGCTCATCAGCTCGTGGTCGGCGCGCTGCTCGAGTATGCGCGCGATCTCGCTCGCGCTCACCTGGCGCAACCATGCTCCCGTCGGCGCACCGTGGCTGCGCACGTGGTCGGCGAGTCCCCACGCCACAGTGAAGTAGCCGCTCACCGTCCTGCCCTCGTGGGTGCGCTTGCGCAGCGTCGGAAACCAGCCCGACCCGAAGTTGATCGCGTCGAGCGCGAGCAGGTAGTCCGCCACGTCGGCGGGGTCGCCCTCCAGGTAGTGGAACTCCGGGTGCAGTGCAGGCGGCGGGCCGGGATGTACCTCGCCGAGCGCGTCGAGGTCGATGCGAACGTGCCGCGCACTGGCCGCGATCTGCTTGCACGAGGCGCGTATCTCGTCTGTCAGGCTCACGCCGCAACAGTAAGACAGGCGCAGCCGGTGTCGCTTCTATGCTCCGGGTCGTGCCTGCGAAAGTCGATCCCGAGCGCGTTCAGGCGCTGCTCGAAGGACTGAACGAGCCCCAGCGCGAGGCGGTCACGCACGGGGAGGGACCCCTGCTGATCCTGGCGGGTGCGGGCAGCGGCAAGACGCGCGTGCTCACACACCGGATCGCCTACCTGCTGTTCACCGGGCAGGCGTCGCCCGCGGAGGTGTTGGCGATCACGTTCACCAACAAGGCCGCTCTCCAGATGCGCGAGCGCGTCGAGCGGCTGCTCGGGGCGAGCACGCGCGGGATGTGGCTGATGACCTTCCACGCCGCCTGTGTCCGGCTGCTGCGCACCAACGCCGAGCGGCTCGGCTACACCAGCCGCTTCACCATCTACGACCAAGCCGACGCCCGCCGCCTGGTCAAGCGCTGCATGGACGAGCTCGGCATCGACTCCAAGCGCTACGCACCCGCCGCGCTGCACAGCCAAATCTCCTCCGCCAAGAACGCCCTGCGCGACGCCTCCGACTACGCCCAGCAGGCCGGGTCGGGCTTCGAGGAGATGGTGGGGGAGGTGTACACGCTCTACGAGCAGCAGCTCACCGCGATGAACGCCATGGACTTCGACGACCTGCTCTACCGCACGGTCAACCTGCTCGAGCTGTACGAGGAGCTGCGCACGCGCTACTCCGCCACGTTCAGGCACGTGCTCGTCGACGAGTACCAGGACACCAACCACGCGCAATACCGGCTGCTGCAGCTGCTCGTCGGGGGTGGGCGCGTGAAGCCCCTGCGCGGGGAGCCCGTGCACGTCGCCGGGCATCGCAACCTGGCGGTGGTTGGCGACGACAGTCAGTCGATCTACGGGTTCCGCGGAGCGGACGTGCGCAACATCCTCGACTTCCAAGACGACTTCCCGGATGCGCGCGTGGTGAAGCTCGAGCAGAACTATCGCTCCACGCAAACCATCCTCGACGCCGCCAATGCGGTGATCGCCCACAACCGGGGCGGCATCGCCAAGCAGCTGTGGAGCGAGCACGGTCGCGGGAGCTTGATTCGCGTGCGCGGGTCCGACGACGAGCACGCCGAGGCCCGCTTCGTCGTCGGGGAGATCGAGCGGCTCGTCGACGAGGGCGCCTCGCGCGCGGAGATCGCCGTCTTCTACCGCACGAACGCCACCTCGCGGGTGATCGAGGACGCGCTCGTGCGCACGAAGACCCCCTACCAGGTGATCGGCGGCACGAAGTTCTACGAGAAGGCGGAGATCAAGGACGCGATCGCCTATCTGGCGTGGATCTCCAACCCGTACGACGTCGTCAGCTTCCAGCGGATCGCCAACTCTCCCAGGCGTGGCCTCGGCCAGACCTCGCTGGCGCGCATCGTCGCCCACTCCGCCACCGTTGGCCGCTCGGTGTGGGAGGTGGCGGCTGACGCCAACGAGATCCCCGGGCTCGGCGCCGCTGCCGTCAAGTCGCTGTCGCGCTTCATGGCAACGATGGAAGAGCTCGCTGCGCTCGCCGCCGACGGCGTGCCGGTTGGCGATTTGATGGAAGCAATGCTGAAAGGAACGGGCTACATCGAGGCGCTCGAGGCGGAGGCGGTCGGTGGGGGAGCCAAGGCGCTGGAAGCCCAAGGCCGCATCGAAAGCCTGCACCAGCTCGTAGAGGTGGCGCACGAGTTCGACGCGAGCGCCTCCAGCGAGGAGGACACGCTTGACCTGTTCCTGCAGGACATCGCGCTCAAGTCAGACGCCGACTCGCGCCGCGACGACGAGGGGTTGGTGACGCTGATGACGCTTCACAACGCCAAGGGATTGGAGTACCCGATCGTGTTCGTCATCGGCTGCGAGCACGGCGTCTTTCCCCATTCCCGCGCGTTGGAAGAGGGCGGGCTGGAAGAGGAGCGGCGGCTGTTCTACGTCGGCGTCACGCGCGCGATGCGCGAGCTCTATCTGACATATGCCCGCCGCCGAGCCGTGTTCGGCGAACCGACGTTCGCGCTCCCGAGCGAGTTCATCGAGGAGATCCCCGGCGAGCTGCTCGAGCGAGAAGACGAGCCATCGCCCGCCGCGTGGGGTACGGGCGTGCCCGGCGCGATCCGTGCCGGCGCGGGCAGGGCGGCGTGGAGCTCGTTGTCCAGCGGCGCACCCCGCGTGCGCACGCAACCGGTCGCCTCCTCCGCCTCGGCCTCCCAGTTCAAGCTCGGCGAGGACGTCGTGCACAGCGCCTTCGGCGACGGTGTCGTCACGGGCGTCGAGCCCGGCGGGATCATCGTCGTTCGCTTCGCCGACGACGGCTCGGAGCGCAAGCTGATGGCGGACTACGCGCCGGTCAGCCGCCGCTGAGCATACGATCCCGAGCGATGTCCGCAACCATCATCGACGGCAAGGCGGTAGCCGCCCGCGTGCGCGCCGACGTGGCCCGTGGGGTGGAGGCTCTCCGCGGGCAAACCAGCCGCGTCCCGGGCCTTGCAACCGTGCTCGTCGGCGACGACCCGGCGTCGACGGTGTACGTCGGCGGCAAGCAGCGCGCGTGCGCCGAGGTGGGCATGACCCCATTCGACGAACGGCTTCCCGCCGACGCGTCGTTCGAGCAGGTGGCGGAGCGCTTGCACGCGCTCAACGAGAACGACGCTGTGAGCGGCATTCTGCTGCAGCTGCCGCTGCCTGGCGATCTCGACGGCGCGGCGCTCAGTGGGATGATCGACGCCGGCAAGGACGTCGACGGGCTCACCGCCGTGAACGCGGGGCGTCTCTCGCTCGGGCAACCCGGATTGCGTCCATGCACTCCGCTCGGTGTGATGGAGCTGCTCGCGAGCATCTCGACACCGTTGGAAGGCGCCGAAGCGGTCGTCGTGGGGCGCTCGAACCTGTTCGGCAAGCCGATGGCGCAGCTGCTGCTGGAGGCGAACGCCACCGTCACCGTGTGCCACTCGCGCACGCGCGATCTCGCCGGCGTGTGCGCGCGCGCCGACGTGCTGATCGCGGCGGTCGGCCGCCCGCGGATCGTCGGGCGCGAGTTCGTCAAGCCGGGTGCCGTCGTGATCGACGTGGGCATCAACCGGCTCACCCCGGAGCAGGCGGGCAACAAGAGCGGCCTCGTCGGCGACGTGGATTTCGACGCGGCGCTCGACGTCGCCTCCGCCATCACTCCCGTTCCGGGGGGTGTCGGTCCCATGACCATCGCCATGCTCCTGCGCAACACGCTGCTCGCCGCTTCGCGTCAGGCGGGCGTCGAGCCCCATGCGGAGGCGATCCGGTGAGCGGGCGGGCGGTCGCGCGCGGAACGACTCGCAGCAAAGCGCCGCGCAGCGGTGAGCTGCTCGCGCTCGCCGGGGCGATCGCGGTGATCGTGTCGCTTGTCCTGCCCTGGTATGAAGCGCCCGCCCACGCGCTCGACGCCTGGGAAACGTTCGGCTTCGCCGTCGTGCTCCTGATGATGGCTGCGCTCGCCGGGCTCGTACTGTTCGCCGCCACGCTCGCCGAGCGCTCCACTGCCGTGCCGGTCGTGGCCGGTGTTTCCTGCGCCGTGCTCGGGCTCGTGGGCGTCATCGCCGCGATCGTCCGGCTGCTCGAGCGTCCCGACGGAGCCAGCGCTCTGTGCTCGGGACCGTGGGTGGCGTTCGGCGGAGCGCTCTTGATCTTCGCCGGGGCGTGGCAGTCGATGCGCGACGAACGCTCTCACCGCTATCCGCCCGCCGAACCCACGCCGCGCGAGCCGCCGCCCGCCGCTCCGTAGAATGCGCCGCGATGATCGGTCGCGACGAGGTACTGCACGTGGCGCGCCTGGCGCGCCTTCAGCTGAGCGAGGATGAGATCGAGCCGATGGCGCGCGAGCTCTCGGCTGTGCTCGACCACGTCGCGAAGATCGCCGAGCTTCACCTGGATGGGGTGGCGCCCACCTCGCACGTCGTGGAGGTGAGCGGCCGCCTGCGCGCGGACGAGCCGTGTCCCTCGCTGCCGCGTGAGGTCGTGCTCTCGCAGGCGCCCGCCGTCAGCAACGACGGCTTTCTCGTGCCGAGCCCGCAGGCATGAGCAGCGAGGATCTGACCGGGCTGAGCGCCGCCGCCGCGGCGCACGCGCTCGCTGCCAAGGAGCTATCCGCGGAGGAGCTGTTCGCTGCCTATGCCGAGCGCGCCCGTGCCGATGAGCTCAACTGCTTCACGTGGGTCGCCGGCGATGGCCCGCCGGGCGCCGATGGCCCGCCGGGCGACGCCCCGCTCGCAGGCGTGCCGCTCGCGGTCAAGGACCTGTTCTGCACAGAGGGTGTGCCGTCGCAGTCGGGCTCGCGCATCCTCGAGGGCTATCTGCCGCCCTACACCGCCACCGCCGTGCAGCGCCTGACGGGCGCCGGCGCCCGGCTGCTCGCCAAGACCAACCAGGACGAGTTCGCGATGGGCTCCTCCAACGAGAACTCCGCCTACGGACCGGTGCTCAACCCGTGGGACCGCTCGCGCGTGCCGGGTGGCTCCTCCGGTGGCAGCGCCGCGGCGGTCGCAGCCGGGCTCGCGCCGTGGGCGCTGGGGACCGACACCGGCGGATCGATCCGCCAGCCCGCCGCCCTGTGCGGGATCGTCGGGCTCAAGCCCACCTACGGGGCTGTTTCCCGCTACGGGATGATCGCCTTTGCCTCCTCGCTCGACCAAGCCGGCCCGCTCACGCGCGACGTCACCGACGCCGCGCTCATGCTCCGTCATCTGGTGGGGCGCGACGAGCGCGACTCCACCTCGCTGAGCTTCCCCGAGCAGATCGAGCTGCCCAGCGCCGAGCGCCTGGACGGAGTGCGGCTGGGCGTGCCCGAGGAGCTCGCCGGCGAAGGCATCGAACCGGGTGTGCTCGCGGCATTCGAGCAGGCGCTCGTGCTCGCCGAAGGGCTGGGGGCGAGCGTCGAGCGTGTCAGCTTGCCGCACGCTCCGCACGGCCTTGCCGCCTACTACGTGATTGCGCCCGCCGAGGCATCGTCGAACCTCGCGCGCTTCGACGGTGTGCGCTACGGGTTGCGCGCGGAGGACGGCAGGGATCTGCTCGCCATGTACACCTCCACCCGCCACGACGGTTTCGGGCCGGAGGTCAAGCGGCGCATCATGCTCGGCACCTACGCGCTGTCTTCGGGCTACTACGACGCCTATTACGGACGCGCTCAGCGCGTGCGCACGAAGATCGTCGAAGACTTCCGCGCGGTTTTCGAGAAGGTCGACTTCGTGGTCACACCCACGGCGCCCACCGTCGCCTTCCCGCTCGGCTCCAAGACCGGCGATCCGCTTGCGATGTACCTCAACGACTTCTGCACCGTGCCGATGTCGCTCGCCGGCATACCCGCCATCTCGATCCCCTGCGGGCTCGCCGCCCCGACGGACGGCGACGGCGCTCTTCCCGTCGGGCTTCAGCTCGCCGGGCCGGCGTTCAGCGAGAACCGCATCCTCGACGCGGCGTTCGCGCTGGAGCGGTCGATCGGCTTTGACGGGAGCGGGGCGCGCGCATGAGCGCATACGAGCCTGTCATCGGCCTGGAGATCCACGTGCAACTCTCCACGCGCACGAAGATGTTCTGCGGCTGCGAGCTGTCGTTCGGCGAGCCGCCCAACACGCGCACCTGCCCGGTGTGCCTGGGACTGCCCGGGGCGCTGCCGGTCGCCAACGCGCGGGCGGTGCACTTCGGGCTGATGATCGGGTTGGCGCTCGGCTGCGAGCTTGCCCCGCGCTCGATCTTCCATCGCAAGAACTACTTCTATCCCGACCTGCCCAAGGGCTACCAGATCTCCCAGTACGACGAGCCGCTCTGCAGCGGCGGGCGGCTCGAGGAGGTGCGCATCCACCGCGTGCACCTGGAGGAGGACGCCGCCAAGCTCGTGCACGTGGGGGAGAGCGGGCGCATTCACGCCTCCGACGCCTCGATCGTCGACTTCAACCGCGGCGGCACCCCGCTCGCCGAGATCGTCACCGAGCCCGACATCCGCTCCGCCGAGGAGGCGGGCGAGTGGCTGCGGCTGCTGCGCGCGACACTACGCCACCTCGGCGTCAGCGACGTGAACATGGAGGAGGGGTCGCTGCGCTGCGACGCCAACATCTCCGTCCGTCCCGCCGGCAGCGATGAGCTCGGAACCAAGACCGAGCTGAAGAACATGAACTCCTTCCGGTTCATCGAACGCGGCATCCGCGCGGAGGTGAAGCGTCAGGAAGAGCTGCTTGCACGCGGCGAGCGTGTCGTGCAGGAGACGCTTCACTTCGACCCGGCGAGCGGCCGCATCACCTCGTTGCGCTCCAAGGAGCAAGCGCACGACTACCGTTACTTCCCCGAGCCCGACCTGGTGCCCGTGACGGTGCAGGAGGACATGCTCGCCGCCGCGCGCGCCGCCATGCCCGAGCTGCCGAGCGCTCGTGCCGAGCGCTTGGAGCGCGAGCTCGGGCTGAGCGTCGACAGCGCCCGCCAACTGGCGTTCCGCGCCGACCTGGGCGACTTCTTCGAGCAGGCAGTCGCAGCCGGTGCCGAGCCGGCGCCGCCGGCGCAGGCGCTTGCCAACTGGGTGACCGGCGAGCTGGCGTCGCGCGTGGGCGAGGAAGACCCGGCTGGTTCGCGCGTGCATCCGCGCGCGCTTGCCGTGCTGTGCGGGATGGTGGCCGCCAAGCAGGTGAGCGTCGGCGCCGCCCGTCAGGTGCTCGACACGCTCGTCGCCGAGGGTGGCGATCCCCAGGCGATCGTCGACGCCGAGGGGCTGGCGGCGATGGACGGCGCCGAGGAGCTTGCCGGGATCGTGGCTGCTGCGATCGCCGCCAACGCCGACGCAGCCGAGCGCATCCGCGCCGGCAACCCGAAGGCGATCGGTCCGATCGTCGGCTACGTGATGCGTGAAACCAAGGGCCGCGCCGACGGCGGCGAGGTCACGCGAATCGTGCACGAGCAGCTCGGCGTCTGAGCCCTCGCCTGCGCCTGGTCACGCCTGCTTCGGAAGCGCCCGCGGTGAGCTACGCTCTGAGCATGAGTCAAGCTCCTGCAAGCCGATCCGGCTCGTTCGGACGCACCATAGTCGCGGTTCTGATCCTCGCAGTCGCCGCCTGGGTGCTGCTGCACTTCGTGATCCACATCGTCCTGTTCCTGGCGAGCATCATCGTGATCGTGCTCGCCATCGCCGCCGTCATCTGGGCGCTGCGCGTCCTGCTCTAGGCGAGCGGCGGGAGGTCGCAGGCGATGGCATACGTCGTGATCGCCGTCTGCTTCGGGCTTGCCGGAGGCATCGTGGGGCGCGTCAAGGGCAGCTCGTTCTTCCTGTGGTTCCTGATCTCCGGCGCCGTACCCATCTTCGGCCTGATGGCGGCGATCGCCTACCGCTTCGACCGCGACGAGCCGGTTCGTCGCTGCCCGAAATGCGGGCGCACCCGCAAGCTGCACGACGCGATCTGCACGCGCTGCGGGGAGGAGCTGGACTTTCCCACGCCCGTATAGGCATCCCATGACCGGCATCGGCGTTTGGCCGCCCTAAGCCGGGTCGTCGCATACGCTGTTCTGGGTGGGGATGCAAACAGAAACCGAAACGGCAGAGAACCGCAGCAAGCACGCCAGCCAACCCGAGCGTCACGACTCGCTGATCGCGCGCGTCGTTCATCGGGCGGGCTTCGAGAACGAGCGCGCGTTCGTGCTGCGCGTCGTGCAACCCGGGCTCGTGGGACTGATCGACGGGACGGTGTCCTCGCTGGCGCCGATCTTCGCTGCGGCGGTGTCGTCGAACTCCCACACCGCGTTCGTCGTCGGCGTGTCCACGGCGCTCGGGGCGGGTGTGAGCATGGGGATGTCCGAGGCGCTGTCCGACACCGGCGAGCAAACCGGACGCGGGTCGCCGATGGTGCGCGGGTTGATCACCGGCCTCATGACCGCCGTCGGGAGCATCTTCCACACGCTGCCGTTCCTCATCAAGAACGTCCATCACGCGCTCGTCGTGGCGGGCATCGTCGTCGCCGTCGAGCTGTTCACGATCGCCTGGGTGCGCAACCGCTTCCTGCGCGTGTCGCTGCGCTCGTCGATCGTCGTCGTCACGCTCGGCGGGGCGATCGCGCTCGGAATCGGCGTCGCGGTCGGCTCGTCCTGACCCGGTACACTCGGCTTATCTGAGCGGGGGCCGACCGACGCCCGCGCGTTTTCGTCATCCCGGACACGGAAAGGAGGTCGGTGCCATGCGCGCGGTAGACGCGGTGATGGAATGCCTGAAGGCGGAGGGTGTGGATGTCGTCTTCGGCTACCCGGGTGGCGCCAATCTCCCCACATACGACGCGTTCGTAGACGCCGGCATCCGGCACATCCTCGTCCGCCACGAGGCCGGCGGCGGGCACGCCGCCGAGGGCTACGCCAAGGCCACCGGCCGGGTGGGCGTGGCGCTCGCCACGAGCGGCCCCGGCGCCACGAACCTGATCACCCCGATCTGCGACGCAATGATGGACTCCGTCCCGGTCGTGTTCATCACCGGGCAGGTGCGCACCGAGCTGCTCGGCACCGACGGCTTTCAGGAGGCGGACACCATCGGCATCACCATGCCGATCGTCAAGCACTCGTTCATGATTCAGGACCCGCACGAGATCCCACGGGCGATCCATGAGGCGTTCTACATCGCCCGCACCGGACGCCCCGGTCCCGTCATCGTCGACATACCGCAGGATCTCTCGCGGGCGGACATCCCGTATGAGCCGGTCACAGATGTGCGCCTGCCCGGCTACCAGCCGACGCTCGAGGGCAACCAGAAGCAGATCCGCCAAGCCGCCAAGGCGCTCGCCGCCGCCCGTCGGCCGGTGATCTATGCGGGCGGGGGCGTGGTGAACGCCGACGCTGCGCACGAGCTGGTCGAGTTCGCCACCTCCGACCGCTTCCCCGTCACCTGCACGCTGATGGGGCTCGGCGCCTTCCCCGCGTGCACGCCCGACGGCGCGGGCGGGTGGGCGCCTCATCCCCAGTGGCTCGGGATGCTCGGCATGCACGGCACGCGCGCCGCCAACTACGCGATGGACGAGGCAGACCTGATCTGTGCGATCGGCGCGCGCTTCGACGACCGCGTCACCGGCAAGCTCTCCGAGTTCGCCCCGCGCGCCAAGTTCATCCACATCGACGTCGACCCGGCTGAGATCTCCAAGAACGTTCCCGCCCACATCCCGATCGTGGGCGACGCCAAGCACATCCTCTCCAAGCTCATCGTCGAGTACCGCGCGCTCAGCGCCGACTCGGGACGTCTGGGGGAGTGGTGGTCGAAGATCGAGGATTGGCGCTCCAAGCACCCGCTCTCCTATCAGGACTCCGCCGATTCGGAGATAAAGCCGCAGTACATGGTGCAGGCGCTGTTCCAAGCCACCAAAGGCGACGCCATCATCACGAGCGACGTCGGCCAGCACCAGATGTGGGCCGCCCAGTACTACAACTTCCCCAAGCCGCGCCGCTGGATCAACTCGGGCGGGCTCGGCACGATGGGGTTCGGCCTGCCCGCCGCGATGGGCGCCGCCGTCGGGTGTCCCGATCAGGTGGTGTGCTGCATCGCCGGCGACGGCTCCGTTCAGATGAACGCCCAGGAGCTCGCCACCTGCGCCCAGGAGAAAATCCCGATCAAGGTGTTCATCATGAACAACGGCTATCTCGGGATGGTCCGCCAGTGGCAGGAGCTCTTCTGGGACCGCCGCTACTCGCATGTCGAGATGGGTCCCTACCCGGACTTCGTCAAGCTGGCCGAGGCGTACGGCGCGACGGGCATTCGGTTGGAAGACAAGTCGACGCTCGTCGACGACATGCGCCGCGCGATCGAAACCGACGGGCCGGTTGTGGTGGACGTGAAGGTGACCCGCGAGGAGAACACCTATCCGATGATCCCCGCCGGTCAGCCCGCGCGGGAGATGGTGGGGTGAGCGCGATGGGGGAGCCCGCAACCTCGCAACCGCTCAGCCTCGAGGAGCTTCAAGCCGCCGGCAACCTGCGCACGGGGCGCAAGCACGTCCTGTCGATCCTCGTAGAGAACAAGTCCGGAGTGCTCACCCGCATCGCCGGCCTGTTCGCCCGACGCGGCTTCAACATCGACACGCTCACGGTCGGGCCAACCGACGACGAGCACATCTCGCGCGTGACGCTCACCGTCGACGGCGCCATCCACCCGATCGACCAGGTGACAAAGCAGCTGCACAAGCTCGTCAACGTGCTGAAGATCCGCGATCTGGAGCCCACCGACACGGTTGCGCGCGAGCTGGCGCTGTTCAAGGTGTCCGCCGACGGGACCCAGCGCGGGGAGCTGATGCAGATCACCGAGATCTTCCGCGGCAAGGTGGTGGACGTCACCAAGCGCTCGGTCGTCATCGAGGTCACCGGAACCACCGAAAAGATCGAGGCGTTCGAGGACATGGTGCGTCCGTTCGGGCTGATAGAGATGATGCGCACCGGGGAGATAGCGATATCGAGGGGTCGAGGGGAGACGTAGGCAACCGCGACGCCGAAAGGTCGAGCACCTGAAGCTCCAGACCGGCACCAGCCAGCCGTTCACTCTCATAGACGCAGATCGCGACCGCCTGAGCGCGCGGTTGGAGTTGGCGCTGCAGCGAGCCCGTCGCAGCGGCCGTCCGACGCTTGCCACCGTCAGCGCCGATCTTCCCGAGGACGTGGATCCCTCGGCTGTCGTTTGCGCGTCGCGGCGTGCCGGGGAGCCCTGGTTCGTGTTCGAGCAGCCCGATCGTGGCGAGGCTGCGCTCGCCGGACTGGGCGTGGTGGCGTGTCTGACCGCCACCGGTGAGGATCGTTTCGCCACTGTCGCCGACCAGTGGCGCGCTCTGTCCGCCGCCGCCGTCGCCGATCCGCCCGGTGAGGAGCACGAGTGCTGTGGCCCGGTCGCCGTCGGCGGGTTCTCCTTTGCCCCGCAAGGCGGCACCTCCGCGGATTGGGGCGGGTTCGAGCCCGCCTCGCTGATCGTTCCAGAGGTGGTGGTGAGGCGAGCTGATATCCGCGGCGGGCGCGCCGTGCGGCTCACGCTTGCCGCACTCGTAGCTCCCGACGACACCGTCGGGGATCTGCTCGCACGCCTGGATCGCCGGTTGTCCGAGCTCGTGCAAGCGCCGCTTCCGCTGCTCGACCCCTCTCCCACCGGTCGCTTCCACGTGGCGAGCGCGATGCCGCCTGAGCACTACGAAGCCGCCGTCGCGCGCGCGGTGGAGCTGATCGGAGAGGGGCGGATGAAGAAGATCGTGCTCGCGCGCGAGGTGGAAGTGCACGCGCCCGCACACTACGACCCAGCTGCGATCTTCGGCGTGCTGCGCGACGCGTTCCCTTCCTGCTTCAACTTCTGCGTCGGTCGCGGCGACGCCACGCTGGTCGCCGCCAGCCCCGAGCTGCTCGTGCGGCGCGAGGGCCAGCGCGTGAGCACGCTCGCGCTCGCAGGCTCCACTCGTCGCAGCGCCGATCCCGCCGTCGACGCCCATCTGGGCGAGCAGCTGATGCGCGACTCCAGCTACCGCGAGGAGCATGCGATCGTCGCCCGCCGCATCGAGCGCACGCTCAACGCGTACGCCATCTGGGTAGCCGCCGCGCCCGAGCCGACGCTGGTGCGGATCGCCAACATCCAGCACCTCGCCACGCCCATCCGAGCGCAGCTGGCAGCGCCGGTCGAGGCGATCGAGCTCGCCGGGCTGCTGCACCCGACGCCGGCGGTGGGCGCCGAGCCCGGCCGCCACGGTCGCGGACTCGTCGACGCGCTCGAGCTGATCCCGGCGCTGGAGGGCCTCGACCGCGGTTGGTACACCGGGCCGGTCGGCTGGACCGACTCCGCCGGCGATGGCGAGTTCTGCGTTGCGCTGCGCTGCGCGCTGTTGCGCGGCAATGTCGCTCGCTGCTACGCCGGCAATGGGATCGTCCGCCACAGCCGCCCGTCGGCTGAGCTGGCCGAGACCGAGGTCAAGCTGGCGGCGCTGCTGCCGTTGCTCAGCGCGTGAGCGCGCTCGATACGGCGTCCCACACCCGCCTGTGCAGCGCGACGGTATCGGCGCGGTCGGTCGCGGTGCGCACCGCGACGATCGCCGCCTGTGCGTGGGAGAGCGCTCGCTCCAAGGCCGCGCGCAACGCCGGGAGGCTGTCGGCACGATCATGCGTGAGCCCGTAGAGTGCTGCGGCGTGGGAGAAGTCGACACCGGTCGGTGTCGCCACGTGCTCGGTGTAGAGGTCGCGCTCGAGCGCCATCGGGGTGCTCGACAGCGGCAGGAAGTCGAAGATCCCCCCGCCGCCGTTGTTGACGAGCACGATCGTCAGCTTCGCCCCGAGCCGGCTGGCTGCCAGCAGTGCTCCGATGTCGTGTGCGAACGCCACGTCGCCGATCAGCAGCACCATTGGACCGGCGTCCACCGCCGCCGCCCCGAACGCGCTGGAGATCGTGCCGTCGATTCCGTTGGCCCCGCGATTGCACAGCACGCGCGGAGGGTCCGAGCGCACCGGCCAAAACGTCTCTATGTCGCGCACCGGCATCGACGAGGCGACGAACAGCGTCGCGGCGTCCGGCAGCAGCACGCCCAGCTCCAGTGCCAGCGCAGGCTCGCTGAGGTCCTCGTCGGGCTCCCCAAGCGCTCGCGACATCGCCTCCGCTGCACGCTCGTCGGCGCTGCGCCAGTCTGCAAGCCAGCTCGGGTCGGCTGCTCGCGGCTTGGCCGAGAGAGCGTTGAGCGTGGCGGCTGGGTCGGCGGCGAGAGAGTGCGAGAGCACGCCCGCCGGGTCCTGCCACGCAGCCTCCGGGTCGATCGAGATCTGCGGCACGTCGGGCAGCTGGGCAAGCCACGTGCGCAGCGGCTTGGACACCGGCAAGTCACCTACCCGCACGATCACCTCGGGCTTGTGCGCGTCCACGAACGAACGCTCGCGCAGCAGGGCGTCGTAGTGGGCGATCGCCGCGACGCCGCGTCTGGCTCCCGACATCGGGTCGGCCAGCAACGGCCACCCGCTCGCCGTGCAGAAGGCGGCTGCGGCGTGTCCGAGTGGGGTGAGGCGCTCGTGACGGCCGGCTATCACCACGCCACGGCGTCTGTCTGCGATCGACTCGTCGAGCGCCTGCGCGTCGGCTGTCGAATCCGCCGCGCCGAGGCGTCGAGCCACGAACGGCGCGCCGCCCGCCCTCACGCCGGTGGGTGGGGGCGGCGGATCGCAAACGAGCGGCTCGCGCAGCGGGAAGTTGAG